>JAAXIH010000165.1 GCA_012270465.1 Synechococcus sp. | reverse complement strand
ATGTGGGCAAGATCGAACAGGCCCTCTCCGATGCCACGGGGATTGCGTTGCCTGAGGGTCAGGCCGGGCGCTCCAGCACCAGCTTCAACGAGATCAACAGCGGTTATGGCAGCTGATTGCTGCCGTCACCAAATCTCCAACTGCTCGCGCGCTTTGTCGTAGAGGTCTTGGGCGTGGCCGAGATCCACGTTGTGGGCCTTGGCCATGCTCAGCAGCTGCTCGAGATCGGCGTTCTCAAGTTTTTGCTTGAGCTCAGGGCTCGTTTTCACCTGATCCAACAACGCACCCACCGGGGCGCTGGGGGATTGCGATGGCGCTTCCACCGCATGGCCGATGCCCCACAGCTCCATGCCGTGCTTGGCATGGGCATAGAGGGCATCCGCCTCTCCCATGTGCAAATCGTGCTCGCGAGCAATCGCAAGCAGTTCGCTGAGATTGGCCGACTGCAAACGCTGCTTCAGCGAGTCGCTGCCTGACGCTTGTTCAACGAAGGCGGTGACGCTGGGATGGGCCATGGCGAAGCTGCACGCTTCCACAAGCTAGGAACGTTGGCCGAGAGCGGGTACCCTCCGGCCAGCAATGCAATGCCACGCCCGGATGAACTCACCGCTCTGCTCGCTGTTCTCCGTGCTGTTGGTGGCGCTACTGATTTTTGGTTTGACGCTGCTGTGGCTGGAGTTGCGTCACCGCTTACGGCCCCGTTCACCGCTGCAGATCAAACCCCAGAGTTGGAGTGTGCAGCAGCGCAATGGGCGCCTGTGTGTTGAAGGGAGTGTGGAGATCAGCAACTCCCATCAGCGCATGGAGGTGTTCGTTCCCGAGCTCACCGTGGTGCCCACCCTGCTCGGCCGTGGTGATCTCGCTGATGTCGCCATCACCAGCCGCATCACGCCCCAACACCCCGATGAGGAGGCGCGCGACGACGGCTATTGGTTCGCCTACATCGTCAAAGGCCACAAGCGCACGCAGGCAACCATCCGCTTTGAGCTGCAGGGTCTTGATCTCGAGCAACGGCTCGACACCCTCTGGGTCGACGTGCACTGGTGGAACTACGGGCCCTTTGGTCGCCTGCTGCGGCGCGATGGCTTCCTGGTTCCGCTGCGCCACCCCGAACGGCTCACGGCCAGCGATGCGGTTTGGAATGCCGGTGATGGCTGCCAGGTACTGCCGGTCCGCACCCACCTCTTAGGCCGCCTCGACGACGTTGAAACCGTGCTGCGTCGCTACAGCGCTGCGGTGATGCAAAGCGGCGACATCCTCACCGTTGCCGAAAGCCCCTTGGCCGTGATGCAAGGCCGCTACCAGCACCCCTCCCAACTGCAGGTCTCTGGCCTGGCGCGCCAGCTCTGCCGCGTCTTCCATCCCACCAGCAGCCTGGCCACAGCCTGCGGACTGCAAACCCTGATTGATCAGGTGGGCCCGGCTCGGGTGTTGATGGCCTGGTTGATTGGCACCGCCCTCAAACTGGTGGGCAGCAAGGGCTGGTTCTACCGACTGGCCGGCGAGCAAGCGCGCCTGATCGACGACGTCACCGGCTCAACGCCTCCCTACGACCAAACGATCGTGCTCGGTCCCGAGCGCAGCCAAGAGCTGGTGGAGCAGCTGGCCGCTGCTCTCGGCCATGGCGTTGCCGTGGTGGATGTGAACGATCTTGGCCGGGTCAAGGTGCTGGCCTCCAGCCGCGGATGCGATGAAGCCCTGCTGGAACGGGCACTGCGGCCCAATCCGGCTGGCAATGCCAACCAACGCACACCCTTGGTGGTGGTGCGTCCGCAGTAGGCGGAACGTCGATAGCATCCAGGCAGGAACGGTTGCGCGATGGCCATCGGCCCTCAGTGCGAACTGCTGACGCTGCAACCGCTGGGGGTTCAACACCTGGCGCTGCTTCAAGGCGCCCACTGGCAGCCGCTGCGCCCCCGGCTGCAGCAACTCCTGCTGCAGCACTGGCCCCAACGGCTCAACCATCTGATCAACCGTGCCGCCAGCCCGCCGCCGGTGGCCTTAGTGGCTCTGCATCCCTCCGGTGGCCTGGCAGGGCTATTGGTTGCTGAGCCCTGCAACCGACGCGGCACCTGCTGGCGGATCGATGAATTGCTGCTCGAAGAAGAGCTGCAGAGCCGAACCGACACCACGATCCTGCTGATCCGCGAAGTGATTCAGCGGGTGCCCGGCGCCCTCAGCTGGATTGCCCGCGCCGGCAGCAGCGACACCCCCGTGCTGGCAGCCCTGCGCGAACAGGGATTCCAAACCCTGCAGCAGCAACAGGTTTGGCGCTTAAACAGTGCTGAACACCTGCAGGCCTGCCCGCAAATGCCAGGCCAGCTCAAGCTCGAGGAGCTCAACAGCACCAACAGCGCCCTGTTGCTGCAGCTCGAGCTCTCCGCCACCCCCAGCCTGCTGCGCCAAATGCAGGATCTGCGCCGCGAAGACCTGCTCGACGATGCACGCTCCGGCAGCTTGCTGCTGGTGGACAGCCAACGCCATCAAGCGGTGGCGGCAGCCCGGCTGCTCAGGCGCAGCAACAGTGACGGCCTGGAGGTGGAGCTGAGCTTGCATCCCGCCTGGAGTCAGCTGATGGGGCCACCGCTCGCTGAGCTCTTGCGCCAAAGCTGCCAAGGCCACTGGCCCATCAGCCTGCGCTGCGAGGTGCGCAATCAAACCGGCATGGCCTGGCTTGAAAGCCAAGGCGCCGAGGCTCTGCATGAGGAGTTGGTGCTGGCCCGCAGCCTCTGGCGGCGTCAAGAAAGCCCCGCGGTGAGTGAGCTGGCCAGCCGCACCTTGGAGCGTTTGGTGGGGCAGCTGCAGCCGGGCCGGCCCGTGCCCGGGGCCATGCCTTGGCGCTGAAGCAGCCCCCCAAAGCGCGCTCGGTTCTGGCGCTTGATGTGGGCCGGCGCAGGATCGGCCTAGCCGGCTGCGATCCGCTCGGGCTGAGCGTGACCCCGCTGCCAGCCCTGCACCGTGGCCGCTTCCATCAAGACCTCGAGCAGCTCAAACCACTGCTGGAGCAGCGCCGCTGCGTGGCCCTGGTGGTGGGGCTGCCCTTGGATAGCGATGGTGCTTTCACCCCCCAAGCTGAGCATTGCCGGCGCTACGGCGAACGGCTCGGCCAAAGCTTGAGCCTGCCTGTGGCCTGGGTGAATGAACACTCCAGCAGCTGGGCGGCCGCCGAGCAGCATGGTCTTCAGGGTGATCGCAGCGGCCGACTCGACAGTGCCGCCGCTGCCCTGTTGTTGCAGCAGTGGCTGCAGGACGGCCCGGAACCTGTCCCCGCCACAGCCTCCAATCACTGACAGCCCGAGAGCGGTAGGGGAAGCTGGGAGCGGATCCCAAGCGGCGATGAGCGAGCAACCCCCGATCAGTGGCAGTGGTGATGTGCCCACGGTCAATGTCAAAGACGGGCAAGGCCAAGAACTGCTCTGCTTTCTCGAGCAACTCATCCCCCTCGACGGCAACGACTACGCCTTGCTCACCCCGGTGGACACCCCTGTCTGCCTGTTTCGTCTCTCCGATGAGGACGAACCAGAACTGATCGAACCCGCCAGCGCCAGCGAACCGGTGCTCTCCACCGCCGAGGTGGTGCTGCAGGAGCATGAGCTCACCTTGGTGCGCTCGGCTGTCACCTTGACCGTGGCCGGTGAGCTCGATGAGCCCGACCCCGAAGAACTCGAACTCGACGCCGACGAGGACGAGGACGACGACGCCGAAACCTATGAATTGCTGGTGAGCTTCCTGGTCGCTGAACAGGAATACGGCCTCTACATCCCCTTGGATCCCTTCTTTGTGGTGGCTCGCATGGAGAACGGCCACGCCCAATTGGTGCAAGGCGATGAGTTTGAGCGGATCCAACCGCGCATCGAGGCTGAACTGGAGGAGCGGGAGACCCAGGATTGAATCTCAAGCGGCTGCTGGAACCAACCTGGGCCCCTCAAGGCACCCTCTGCGATCTGCCGCTGGAGGTGTTTCTCGATCGCGGCATTCAGTCGCTGGTGCTTGATGTGGATTGCACCCTGCTGCCCCGCCACAGCCAGGTGTTACCTGAGCGGGTGGTGCGTTGGGTCCACGACGCCCGCCAGCAGTTCCGCCTGCATCTGTTCAGCAACAACCCCAGCCGCCGGCGGATCGAGGCCGTCGCCAACAGCTTTGAGCTGCCCTACACCGCTGGTGCCGGCAAGCCGCGGCGTGGTCCGCTGCGGCAGGTCTTGGAGCAGTTGCAACTGCCCGCGCAGCAGGTGGCGTTGATCGGCGATCGGGTCTTCACCGATGTGCTGGCCGGCAACCGGCTGGGACTGTTCACCGTGCTGGTGCACCCCATTGGGGCCAGTGGTCAGGCCTCAAACCACGACCGGCTGCAGCGCAGCGAACGCACCCTGGCGCGCTGGTGCGGTGCACGCGTGGACAGCGCTCTGCCCCAGTGACGCAGCGCACCCTGGTGGTCAAGGTGGGCACCAGCCTGCTGAGGGCTGGTGATGAGTTCTTGCAAGCGCTAGCGGCCAACCTCAGCGCCGAAAGGCAACGGGGAACGCGCCTGGTGCTGGTCACCAGTGGTGCCGTTGGTTTGGGCTGCAACGAACTGGGCCTCACGCAACGGCCCCAACTCGTGGAAGAGCTCCAGGCAGCAGCAGCCATTGGCCAAGGCCAACTGATGGCCCGCTACGACGCCGTGTTTCGGCCCCATGGGCAAACCGTGGCCCAGGTGCTGCTCACCAGAGGGGATCTGGCCTCACGCCGGCGCTTCATCAAGGCCAGCCGCACGCTGCTGCAGCTGCTCAGCTGGGATGTGCTGCCGATCATCAACGAGAACGACACCCTCGCCACCGAAGAGCTCCGCTTTGGCGACAACGACACCCTCTCGGCTCTCGTTGCCGTTGCCATTGGCGCCGATGAGTTGCTGTTGCTCACCGATGTGGATCGGCTCTATTCCGCCGACCCCAAAGCCAACGCCGATGCCCGGCCGATTCGGGAGGTGCGCGACCTCGAAGAACTCAATGCCCTCGACTCCGCCGCCGGTGATGGTGGCCGCTGGGGCACCGGTGGAATGACCACCAAGTTGGCAGCCGCTCGCATCGCCACCGCCAGCGGCATCCAGGTTCGCCTCGGCAATGGCCGCA
>JAAXIH010000184.1 GCA_012270465.1 Synechococcus sp. | reverse complement strand
CTGGCCAGTACGTGAAGCTCGACGAAACCATCAAGGGCTTCCAGATGATCCTTGCCGGTGAACTGGATGACCTGCCCGAGGCTGCCTTCTATCTGGTGGGCAACATCGATCAGGTGAAGGCCAAAGCCGAGAAGATCCGCTCGGAAGCCAAGGGTTGATCCCCTCCTGTCACGTTTCTGAGGTTTTCAATCCATGGCCCTAACTCTGCGGGTGCTTTGCCCCGATCAGAACGTCTTCGATGGTCAGGCTGACGAGGTCATCCTGCCCAGCACCACCGGTCAACTCGGTGTGCTTCCCGGTCACGTCTCCTTGCTCACCGCCCTCGATGTGGGGGTGTTGCGCATGCGTGATGGCAACCAGTGGACCTCCATCGCCTTGATGGGTGGCTTTGCTGAAGTCGACGACGACGAAGTCAGCGTGCTGGTGAATGCCGCTGAGCCCGCCAGCAGCATCAACGCTGAAGAAGCCCAAAAGCAACTCAGCGATGCTGAGCAGGCTTGGAGCAAATTCGAGGGTCAGCCCAACAGCGCTGACAAGATCAAAGCCCAGCAAGCCTTTCAAAAAGCGCGCGCTCGGCTGCAAGCCACCAAGGCAAACTGATCACCAGCCTTCGATTCAATCGTCAAAGACGGCCCAAGGGCCGTCTTTTTTGTGCTCTTTTTCAGGGGAAACCTGAACACAAAAAAACCGGGGCCTCAGCCCCGGTTGAATCAACACATCGGTTGCAAAACCAATCAGGCGGTACCGCAGAAGGTGACTTCGGGGAACTTGAGCTTGGCCTCATCGAGGCTCTTGCCTTTGCCTTCCTCTTGCCAGTAGTTGATCACCTCAGTGGCCTTGTTGAGGATCTCAACGCGCTCGTTTTCGGTGATCCAGCTCTTGCTCTCAAGCACGCCTTTGAGGGTTTCCCAGGCGTCTTCACGGGGCCAGAAGAAGTAAGCGGTTAAGGGGCTGGGGCCACCACCAACGATTTGATCGACGGCCAGAGCAACGTTCTCAGGCAGCCAAAGGATCTTCAGCAGAAAGCGGCCTTCATCAGCTTTCGGGGTGTAACCGCTGGGAACGCCATCGGCATCCACCGTGGAGCGGGCCAGATGCTCCGTGGCAGTCTTCATGCTGCTGGCAGGGGTGGAAGCCGTGCCTTGGCTTGCCTCCTCGCTTGGCGCAGCTGCGGTCTCGGTTTCAGTCACGGGGCTCGTTTCGGTGCTCAAGGGAGGTACAGCGAAAGACCTGGCGGGGCAGGCAAACGACTAACCTACCAGCCCCCGCATCAGCACCCATCGCCTCAGCTCCCGTGGTGCTGTTCGACATCGATGGCGTGATCCGCGATGTGTCTGGCAGCTACCGCCGGGCCTTGGTGGAAACGGTGCATCACTACAGCGGCTGGCGGCCTGAGCCGGCCTGTGTGGATGCCCTCAAAGGGGAGGGGCGCTGGAACAACGATTGGGACGCCAGCTTGGAGCTGTTGCGCCGCCAAGGCGTGGCGTTGCCGCAGCGAGACGCCCTGGTGGAGGTGTTCAGCGGTTTTTATTTCGGCGGTGACCCCGATGGGGAGCCCTCCCAATGGCAAGGGTTCATCGGCAGCGAGCCCCTGCTGGTGGAACCCCACTTTTTTGAGCAGTTGAGTGCCAAGGGCTGCCCCTGGGGATTTGTCAGCGGAGCTGAGCCGCCTTCAGCCCGCTACGTGCTGCAGCAGCGCCTGGGGCTCCAGGATCCGCCCCTGATCGCCATGGGGGATGCACCCGACAAACCCGATCCCACCGGGTTAATCCGCCTCAGCGACCACTTACGCCCCACCCCCCAAACGCCGGTGCTCTATCTGGGCGACACCGTGGCCGATGTGCAAACCGTGATCCAAGCCCGGCAGCAACGGCCCCATCAGAGCTGGCTGAGCCTGGCGGTGGCACCGCCCCACCTGCATGGCCACAGCCAAGCGCGGCAGGCCTATGAACAGCAACTGGTGCAGGCCGGCGCCGATCACATCGTGGGCAGCACCCCCGAGCTGCTTTTTTTCATTGATCAGCTGACAATTCCTCAATCCTGAGGCCACTGTGTGGAGGACGGCTGTCCTCCCGCGTTGCAACGACTGCGCTTACTGCTGCCCGAGCTCGCAACGCTCTCGCTGGGGGCGGGCGTGCTGGCGCTGTTGAGCTTCACCCGGACCCTGGAGTGGTTACTGGCGGGCAACGCCAGCACGATCGTGCTGGGCCTGATTGCGCTGGGCGGCGTGGTGGTGGTGCTGTCGCTGCAGGTGGCCCGCCAAGCGGAACTCTTGGCCGAAGAGCTGGGTGAACCCTTCGGCACGCTGGTGCTCACCGGCTCGGTGATCGTGATCGAGCTGGCCTTGATCGGCAGCACGATGCTCGCCGGCGAGTCGAATCCCACCCTGGCGCGGGATTCGATGTTCTCGGTGTTGATGGTGGCGCTCACCGGCATCACGGGCTTGTGCATGGGCCTCACCTCCCGCATGCAGAAAAAGAGCCGTGATCAGCTGATGCGGGTCGAAGACCTCGCCGCCACGAACATGGCGGGGGCGATGGTCTACTACAACCTCATCGGCACGATGAGCGTGCTGGTGCTGATCATTCCCAACTTCAGCAACGACACACCCGAAGGCAATTTCAGCCTGCCGCTGAACATTGTGCTGACGGTCATCTCCGTGGTGGTTTACGGCCTGTTCCTGTTCAACCAAACCGGCGCCTACCGCGGCTTTTTCGTGGAGATGTTTGCCGATTCAGGCGGTGACCCCGAAGGCCGCCATAACGCCGAGCTGGAAGGAGGCCCCTGGCAGGCCGCAGCCCTGCTGATGGGAACCCTGGCGATCGTGGTGGTAATCGCCGAATCGATGGGTCAGCTGATTGAACGCGGGGTCAATGAGTTGAACCTGCCCAGCTCCCTGGCGGGCATCCTCGTGGCGATGCTGATCCTGCTGCCAGAAGCTTTCAATGCCATCCAAGCCACGCTGAAAGGCAAGCTGCAGCGGGCCCTCAACACCCTCTACGGCTCGGTGCTCTCCACCATCAGCCTGACGGTGCCAGCGGTGCTGCTAATCGGTGAAGCCACGGGCACCAAAGTGATCTTGGGCCTGGAGCAATACAACATGGTGCTGCTCACACTCACCTTGTTCCTGCTGCGCCCCCACGACCGCGTGCTGGGCAGCGAAGGGCTGATGTTGCTGGTGGTGTTCTTGTTCTGGTTCGTGCTGGAGCTGGTCTGAGCTCAGCGCTCCATCGCATCCACACTCTTGAGGGCGGCGGCGGTGAGCACCTCAGCGCCCCCATCGACCACAGCCACATCGTCTTCAATCCGAATACCGATGCCCTTCCAGCGCTCCTCGATGGCGGGCTGCCCCTCCGGGACCGGCAAGCGATCACTGATGTAGAGGCCGGGTTCCACCGTCAACACCATGCCGGTCTCCAGGCTCACCGGATGCTCCCCAAGCCGGTAGGCGCCGACATCGTGGACATCAAGGCCAAGCCAGTGGCCGGTGCGGTGCATATAGAGATGGCGATAAGCGTCTTGCTCAATCACGCCATCAACGCTGCCGCGCAGCAGGCCCAGCTCCAACAGCCCTTCCACCAGCACGCGCACAGCGGTGTCATGCACTGCTTCTGCCGTCGACCCTGGCGAGACCTGGCCGATGGCCGCCTCCTGGGCGGCTAAGACCAGGCTGTAGAGATCGCGCTGCTCCGGGCTGAAGCGGCCGTTGATGGGGAACGTGCGGGTGATGTCGCCGTTGTAGTAGTCGCTCACCGAACAGCCCGCGTCGATCAGCAGCAGGTCGCCATCGTTGAGCGGGGCGTTGTTGGCGGTGTAGTGAAGGATGCAGGCGTTATCCCCGCCCGCCACGATCGAGGGGTAAGCGAAGCCGCGGCTGCCACTAGCGAGAAAGTGCTGCTCCAAGTTGGCGCGCACCTCGGCCTCGTTTTGACCGGGCTGCACCAGGGCGCGGACGCGCTCATGGGCTTCGGCGCTGATTTGGCAGGCCTGACGCAGTCGGTCCAATTCAGCTGCGTCCTTGCGCAGGCGCATCGCATGCAGGATTGGGCACGGCGCCGTGAGCTGCCGCACCGCTTCGCCGGTGCGGGCCGCGCGATCGAGCTGATTGGCCCAGCACCGCAGCACCAGCTTTTCCAGTTCGGGGTGACGCCCGACCCGAAAACAGATCCCCTCAGCCCCTTGGAGGTAGTCGGGAAGCAGCGATTCGAGCTGCTCTAAGGGATGGGCCACATCGGCCCCAAATTCAGCCACCGCGCCTTCGGTGCCCCAACGGAAGCCATGCCAAACCTCCGCTGTGGGGTCTTTGGCGGGTACAAACAGCACAAATGAGCTGTCGGGGCGATGGGGAAGAAACAGGGCCACAGCCCCCGGCTCATCGAACCCGGTCAGGTACCAAAAATCACTGTCCTGACGGAAGGGAAACTCCACATCGGCGTGATGCTGCATCAGCGCCGCCGCAGGGATCACAGCGGCCTGCCCTTCGAGTGCATCGAGGAATTGCTGGCGCCGGTGGGCGTAATTGATCGGCACGGGGTCTGTCGGGCCTTGGAGCAGGCGGTTAAATGAGTGTGTCAGGTTGGCCCGCCGCCGGGTGCAGTGAGCGATTTCCTCCTTTTAGCGGGCCTGGTGGTCATCCTGCTGGCGGGTTCAGCCCTGTGTTCTGGCGTTGAAGCCGCCCTGCTGACGGTGAGCCCCCTGCGGGTGCACGACATGGTGGGGCGCGGCATCAAAGGGGCTCAGCTGCTGCAAAACCTCAAAGGTCGCCTGGCCAGGGTCTTGGTGATGTTGGTGATCACCAACAACCTCTTCAACATCTTCGGCAGCTTGATGTTGGGCGCCCTGGCTGCCGTGGTCTTCAACCACCACGGGCTGCAGGGAACCGCCCTCACGGTGTTCTCGATCAGCTTCACCGCTCTGGTGATCGTGCTGGGCGAAATCGTGCCGAAGGCCTTTGGCACCCGCACCGCAGCCAGCACCGCCCTGCTCGCCGCACCAGCTCTGGCGCTGCTGCTCAAGCTGGGCACGCCACTGGTGCTGCTGCTGGAGCGCTTGATGCCAGCCCTGAGTGAGGAGAACGAACTCACCACCGATGAAAGCGAGATCCGCTTGCTCGCC
>JAAXIH010000239.1 GCA_012270465.1 Synechococcus sp. | reverse complement strand
GCCAGCAGCAAAGAAAAACATCCCCAAGCTGCAGATGATCTTCAACTGCGGCGCAACACCACCACACCATCAGCACTGGCAACTTGCCGGTAGCCCTGGCGCTGTAAATCGCGCAGCTGCAACTGGAGTTGCAACTGCCGGCGTTGATCACGGGCAAACGCCTTGGCGCGCTGACTGGCTTGAGCGGTGTCGATGGCCACCCAATCCACGTTGTGGCGCTGGCCTTCGCTGTCTTGCCACTGGTGCCATGCCGGCAATCGCACCAACACCTGGCGGTGTGACAGCACAGGAATGAGCGGCGTGTTGGCAGCCACCGAGGCCTCAGGGGGAATCACAGCCAGAACCTGACGCGCCAAACGACCGTGGCGCCACTGCTGCAGCGGCGAGACATGCACCCAAGGAACAAAGCTGTCGGGCACCAAGAACGACAGGCTTCGGTTGGGGTTGCTTGCCAGGGTCAGCAGCAGCGAGAGCAGAACGCAACCGGTCCAGATGCGCCGCAAGCGGCGCCCGGCAAAGAGCTGACTGCGCTGCTGCCACCAGAACACCGCCCCGGCAAAGAGGCCAGGTGCCACCAGCAGGGCATAGCGGATGTTGATTGAGAGGGGATCGTTGCTGCCGCGGGCAAGCAGCAAGCCCGCCAAGGGCAAGGCAACCAAGAGCCAGGCATCAAGGCTCAAGGCGGGCACAAACATCAAAGGCAACCACTGCGCCGCCAGGTAGCCCAGGGTTTTGCCAGGGGGATTGATCAGCTCCCACAGCAGGCGCCACGGCTGGAGCAGCAGGCCCTTGAGCACCTCCAAACTGCTGAGCTCTTCTGCTCCCGGGGTGTACTGGCCAAAGTTCTCCACCATGAAGCGCTTGCTGACATCGGCGCTCACCGCTGGCATCAACACCGAGGTGACCACCACGCACCAAGCAGCGCCCCAAAGCCCGATCAACGCAGCCACCCACCAAGGGGCCCGGCGCCGCAGGCCCATCCAGAGGGCCATACCGAAGAGAACAACACCGGTGTCCTCACGCACCAATGGGATCAATAGCGCCGCTAGCAGCAGCAACCACCAGCGCCGCTCCAGCAGCCCCAGCAGCAGCAAAAACACCAGCAGCGGCAGCTGGCAAAGGTCGTGAAAGTTGCACCAGGTGGGGCCAATCACCGCCTGGGCGCCGTAAAAACTGCAGGCCACCGCTGCAGCCAGCTGGGCTGGCAGCAACCTCAGGGCCAGGCGGTGCAACACCAAGCCAGCGGCCGTCATCAGCCCCACCTGCACCAGGGGCAAAGCCGCTAACCCCAGCCAGCGCACTAAGGGAGCCCAGAGCAGTAGCAGTGGCGTGTAGTGCTGGCCGAGGCGCTGATAACTGGGATCCGGTGCCAAGCCGCCATGCAGCACAGCACTGGAGAGTTGAGAGGACAGGCTGCTGGCAAACCAACGGCCATGGCCGCTGTTCCACAGCACCTGGTTGAAGATGCCTTGGTCATAAGTCGCCGAGAGCGACCACAGGCGCCAAAACTGCACCAGCAGACCCAGCAGCAAGAACAGGCCAGCCGCGAGCCAAACCCAACGAGCGGGGCCATTTACTGCGGTTTGTCCTTTTTTGCTGAGCAAATCAAGAAACCTCAATAACGTGTATCCGATCGATGGGTTTCATTGCCCCCAACCGGCGATAACGAAAATCGGCAGGGAGTCACCCTGCTTTTGGTCGCCGGGCCGCACCACCTCGCTGGGCCCGACGTCAGGGCTTTGCTGTCTTTTCTCGACGAACAAAAGCACACCTTCAACATCAGCTTCTCGATCGCTGATCCACAGAAACAGCCGGAACTGCTTGAGCTGCATCGCCTGGTGGCCACACCGGCACTGATCAAGCTCGACCCCGCCCCCAAGCAGATCTTTGCGGGCAACGCCATTCAGCGGCAACTGCAGAACTGGCTGCCCCGCTGGCAGCAGCTCGGCATGGTGAGTGGCTTGAGCTCCAGCCTCAACCCGTCGGACACCGCAGGCGGCACCAGCCAACGGGAAATGCAGCTGGAGGATCAGTTGCTGGTGTTACGCCAAGAAAACGAAACGCTCACCTCACGCCTGGGCGTGCAGGAACGGCTGCTGCGGATGGTGGCCCATGAGCTGCGCACCCCTTTAACAGCGGCGAACTTGGCGCTTCAGAGCTACCGGCTCGAGCAGATCAAAACCGATCGTTTTTTTGATGTGATGGACCGGCGGCTCGAGGACATCGAGCAGCTCTCCCACGATTTGCTGGAGGTGGGCAGCACCCGCTGGGAAGCCCTGTTCAACCCGCAACGGTTGAGCCTGGCTCCGATTGCCGCTGAGGCCATCCTCGAGCTGGAAAAACTCTGGGTCAACCGGCGCTTAGAACTGCTCACCGATGTGCCCTCAGACCTACCCGATGTGTACGCCGACCAACGGCGCATGCGTCAGGTGATCTTGAACCTGCTGGAGAACGCGCTCAAATTCACACCCGATGGCGGCCAGGTCAGCTTGAAGCTGCTGCACCGCACCAGCCAATGGGTGCAGGTGAGCGTTAGCGACTCCGGTCCAGGCATTCCGACGGAAGAGCAACAGCGCATCTTTCAAGACCGGGTACGGCTACCGCAGACGGCCGGACAAACATCAGGATTCGGGGTTGGCCTCTCGGTCTGCCGGCGCATTGTGGAAGTCCATGGCGGGCGCATCTGGGTGGTCTCCGATCCCGGCGAGGGCGCCTGTTTCCACTTCACCGTGCCGATCTGGAGAGGTCAGAGCAGCTAGCTTGACCAGGGCAGGACCCGATGGTTTAAGTTGGCTTCTTGCCAAACGGCCTCGCCCCCATCGTCTAGAGGCCTAGGACACCTCCCTTTCACGGAGGCGACAGGGGTTCGAATCCCCTTGGGGGTATCCATTTCATTGGCAAAAGTCCCATCTGCTTACCAACCGCTACCACTTGGTAGTCGTTGATTAGGAGATGGCGGGCTCTGCTTGCGCTTGTGCTGCCGCACCGCTGCGCTTCATGGCTTCAGCAGCTACAGCACGCAGATTCATCGAGAGGTCTTCCTTCAGGCGTTGTTCAATCAGGCCGATGGGCATCCCGCGGCAGGCCTGAATCAAAACCTCGTAGCGGAGGCGGACACCACCAAGAGGATCAGGACAAAGAAACCAAGCCCCTTCAAAGCGACGGAAATCACCGCTCACCATGCGGAAATCGAGCATCCCATCGGGGCGACGCTCGCGCAGTTCCAGCGTCACCTTGGCGGTAAAGCGCAACCCAGCAAAGCGCTGGGCACCTTCTTGCTCCAGCACCACTTCCAGACCCTCCCTGCTCACCACGCGAGAGGAGATCAGGTTGGGGATAAAGCTGGTAAGGCGGTCGTAGTCGGTCAACACAGCCCAAACCGCGTCGATCTCCAATGGCAGCCGCAGCTGAGCAGCCAGGCGGCGCGTGGCACTGGGCAGCCGCTCGATCTGCTGCTCGATCGGCTCAAGAGCGTTGAATTGTTTCGTGTTCGAAGACAAAAGGACTGAATCCGCCGAGAGCGTCACATTTGCAACACAGGTGACACTAAACGTGTTTTAGCCCTGACGGCGAGAAGGAGGCTTGCAGAAGCTGCCTATAGTCGCGGCGCCTTACCCAGATCCATGCGCGTACCTCCTGTCTCTGCAGCTCCAGGCACTCCCCGCATGTTCGCCATTGAAGTGGCCGGCATGTCAGGAGCTGGAGTCAAACGCAGTAACGAGGTCTTGAAGGTCAGCTATGACCAACTCAACTCCGTCATGCGCAACACCGGCCGCAACGGAGCGCGCATCGTTCGGGTGACGCCCATTGATGGGATTCAGCCCGTCGCCACACCTTCGACCACCTCAACACCTGCTCCTGTGACTACACCTGCTGCCAGCAAGCCCGCCACAGCCCACGCGCAGGTGCCGGTCAACCTCTACAAGCCCAAAAATCCGTTTGTGGGCACGGTCACTGAGAACTATTCCCTGCTGCAGGAGGGTGCCATCGGCCGGGTGAACCACATCACCTTCAACCTCGAAGGCGGTGATCCCCAGCTGCACTACGTCGAAGGCCAGAGCATCGGCATCATTCCCGACGGCGAGGACGCCAAAGGCAAGCCCCACAAGCTGCGTCTGTATTCGATCGCCAGCACCCGCCACGGCGATGACATGGGAGACAACACCGTGTCGCTGTGCGTGCGTCAGCTGGAATACAAAAACGAAGCTGGCGAGCAGATCTATGGCACCTGCTCCACCTTCCTCTGCGACATCGAGCCTGGCGCCAAGGTGAAGATCACCGGCCCGGTGGGCAAAGAGATGCTCCTGCCTGAAGACGAGGAGGCCAACGTGATCATGCTGGCCACCGGCACCGGCATCGCCCCGATGCGCACCTACTTGCGCCGCATGTTTGAAGACAAAGAGCGCGAAGCCAATGGCTGGAAGTTCCGCGGCAAGGCTTGGCTGTTCATGGGCGCCCCCAAAACCGCCAACCTTCTCTACGACGAGGACTTCAACCGCTACGAGAGCGAGTACCCCGACAACTTCCGCTACACCAAGGCGATCAGCCGCGAGCAGCAGAACCCCAAGGGCGGCCGGATGTACATCCAAGACCGCGTCACCGAGTACGCCGATGAGATCTTCGCGATGATCGAAGACCCCAAAACCCACGTGTACATGTGCGGTCTGCGGGGCATGGAGCCCGGCATCGATGAAGCCATGACCGCAGCAGCAGCTGCCAAGGGTCTGGACTGGGCCGAACTGCGTCCCCAACTCAAGAAAGCCGAGCGCTGGCACGTCGAGACCTATTGATCCAGTAGGTCGTTAACCAGGCGGTCAAATCTGCAGAAGAACGGACCATTCACCTTCCGTTCATCTATTGCCTCCATCGTGTGGAAATCCTCTGTCTGAGGCCACGGGATGACCGCCACATTGACTAACCCGCTCCGCGTTGGCCTGCGCCAGGAGCGGGTGATTTCGCCGCAGTGCCTGGTGATCTTTGGCGCTAGCGGCGATTTAACCCATCGCAAGCTGATTCCAGCGCTGTTTGATTTGTTCCGGCAGCGGCGCCTGCCAAGCGAATTTGCTGTTCTGGGCTGTGCTCGCCGCCCCTGGAGCGACGACGAATTCCGCCAGAAGATGGAGGCGGCCCTCGCCAGCAAGATTGCTGACGACCCCGAAAGCTGGAAAACCTTTTCTGCCGGCCTCTTCTACGAGCCAGTGGATCTGCAAAAAAGCGATGACCTGGTGCGACTGGGCAAGCGCCTGGAGCAGATCGACCGCCAGCGCGCCACCCGCAGCAATCGCACCTTCTATCTCTCGGTATCCCCCACCTTCTACGGCAGTGGTTGCCGTGCGTTGGCTGGCGCTGGGCTATTGGCCGATCCCAACCGCAGCCGGGTGGTGATTGAGAAGCCCTTTGGCCGCGACTACGCCAGCGCCCAAGAACTCAACCGCGTGGTCAAAAGCTGCGGGCAGGAAAACCAGATCTTCCGCATCGACCACTACCTGGGCAAGGAGACGGTTCAAAACATCTTGGTGATGCGCTTTGCCAACACCATTTTCGAGCCGATCTGGAACCGCAATTACATCGACAACGTTCAGATCACGGCAGCGGAAACCGTTGGCGTGGAAGAGCGGGCGGGCTACTACGAAACCTCCGGTGCCCTGCGGGACATGGTGCAAAACCACCTGACCCAGATGCTGGCCCTCACGGCCATGGAAACCCCGGGCCGCTACGACCCCGAAGCCATCCGCAATGAGAAGGCCAAGGTGCTGCAGGCCGCTCGGCTCGCCGATGAGGCCGAGCCCTGGAACTGCTGCGTGCGCGGCCAATACGGCCCCGGCGGCACCAGCAGCGACCCGTTAGCTGGCTACCGCCAGGAACCCGGCGTTGATCCCAACAGCACCACGGAGACCTACGTGGCGATGAAGCTGTTCATCGACAACTGGCGCTGGCAGGGGGTGCCCTTCTACGTGCGTTCCGGCAAGCGCATGCCCAAGCGCATGAGTGAGGTGGTGCTCACCTTCAAAGAAGCTCCTGTGCACCTGTTTGATTCCTCTGGCGGCGGAGCCCCTGGCGCCAATCAATTGATTCTGCGGATCCAACCCAACGAAGGGGCCGATTTCCGCTTTGAGGTCAAAGCTCCAGGCTCGGGCATGCGCAGCCGGCCGGTGGATATGGACTTCTCCTACGACGAGTCCTTCGGCGAGCCCTCCGATGAGGGCTATGTGCGGCTCCTCGCCGACGCCATGCTCGGCGATCCCACCTTGTTCACCCGCAGCGATGAAGTGGAGGCCGCCTGGCGCCTCTACACGCCCCTGGTGGAACTGATCGAACAGCAGCCCTGGCAGCTTCCGGTTTATCCCTACGAAGCCAGCACCTGGGGCCCGGCCGCCTCCGACAGCTTGCTGGCCCGTGATGGCCTGCTGTGGCGTCGCCCCTAAGCAATCCCCCTGTTCTTCATCCGTCCGTTTCTGCTACCCGTTGACCCATGGCTCCTCAGCTCACTCTTCAGGCACCGCTGGAACTCCCCCCCCAAGACGTCTCCGATTACCTCGGGCGTCTTTGGAATGGCGGTGAACAGGACTCCACCTCCAGTGGCGCCGCCACCTTCAGCTTGTTGGTGTGGCAGCCCTCCTGGATCGAGCAGCACCTGGTGCGGCTCGGCCGCCTCGATGGCCCGATCACGGGCCTCGAGCGCGATGAACTGCTGCAAGCGGCGCGCGAAGCCGTTCCCGCCTGCGGACTGCCGCTTTCCACCTCACCACTGGCCCCCGAACTGGCCTGGCAATTGGGCCAACTCCCCGGCCATCAGGCCAGCGAAGATCTGCGCGGCCAGCACGTGGATCCGGCCATCAGCCTGCACCAACCCCGGCGGCTGATCACCCTGGCTCCCAGCCTCGATGGCCATCAGCATCTGGAAACCCTTGTGGCCGCCTACTGCCCGCTGCCTGAAGACGGTCCGGCCTCGTCGGTTTGCGGTGATGTGGTGGTGATGCGCGGCGGCATGGAAGCCCTGCAGCGGGGGCTGAGCATGGTGAATCCGCTGATTCCGCCGGAACTGCCCTGCTGGGTGTGGTGGAACGGCGCCCTCGATGAGGCCCCAGATGTGTTCGAAGGCATCAGCCAGGCGCCGCGGCGGCTGATCATCGACACCGCCATTGGCACGCCTGCCCGATCCCTCGATGTGCTGAGCCAGCGCGCCGCAGCCGGCCAGGCCATCAGCGATCTGAACTGGTATCGCCTCTCCAGCTGGCGGGAAAACCTGGCCATGGTGTTTGACCACCCCGGCCGGCGTGATGCCTTGGCCCATGTGGTGCAGCTCGACATCGATGTGCAGGGGCATCAACCCGTGCAGGGCCTGTTGATGGCCGCTTGGATTGCCAACCGCCTCGGCTGGAGCCTGGAATCCAGCAACCATTGCGACGGCGATGGCATCAGCGCCAGCTTCCGGCGGCCCGATGGGGTTGCGGTGCAAGTCCGCCAAATGCCGGTCCCAGTTGGGGAGCCCAGCACCCATCCCGGCAGCATCGTGGGCCTACGGCTGGTTTGCCGGCCGGAGAATCGTGCGCCCCTGTGCGTGATTCTCTGCGGTGAAACCGGTGGCTGCATGCGGCTAGAGGCTGGCGGCATGGCCCGGATGGAATTGGTGGAGCAGGTGGTGACCTCCAGCATTGAATCGGCCCAACGGGAGGTCTCCCGCACCCTGCGTGGTGGCCACGACAGCACCAACCCCCTACTGGCGGCCTGTGTGCCGCTGGCATCCAGACTGCTGCCGCGCTGATCCCTCCCAGGCTTGACGCTTCTGATCGCAGCCCCCTGCAGCAGCAGCGGCAAGACCCTGGTGTCATTACTGCTCGCAGCGGTTGCTGCGGAGCGCGGTGAGGGACTGCAGAGCTTCAAAGTTGGCCCCGACTATCTCGATCCCCAACTGCTGAGCCGCGTCAGCGGGGTGCGCTGCCGCAACCTCGATCTACTGCTCTGCGGTGAGCAGTGGGTGCGCCGCAGCTTTCGCTGGTGGAGCCAACAGCAACCCCTCTCCCTGGTGGAGGGGGTCATGGGGCTATTCGATGGCGTGGGTCCCAGCTCCAAAGGCAGCAGCGCTGCGGTGGCCAAAAGCCTTGGCTTGCCGGTGCTGTTGGTGGTGGAAGCCAGCCGCCAGGCCGCATCTCTGGCGGCCTTGGTGCGGGGCTTTCGCGATCACGACCCCAACCTGACCATTGCTGGGGTTGTGCTCAACGGCGTTTCCACGCCAAGGCACCAGCAGCTACTCAGCGATGTGCTCGAGCAGATCGGCATGCCGCTGCTGGGGGTGCTGCCGCGCCATCCAGCCTTGGAACTCCCCAGCCGGCATCTGGGCTTGCTGCCACCGCAGGACCTGCCCGATTGGCCTGAACGCAGCCAGCAATGGGCGACGTTGGCGGCGCAATGGCTGGATCTCGAACGCCTCTGGCCCCACCTGGCCAGCGATGGCGCTGAAGCAACAGACCATCCCTTGCTGGATCTGGGGCCGCAGCAACCACCCCATGGCCCGGTGGTGGCGGTGGCGCGCGATGCCGCCTTCCATTTCTGCTACCCAGAGCTGGAGGAGTCGTTGCAGCATCTGGGCTGCCAAGTCAGCCACTGGGCGCCACTGGCGGATCAACCGTTGCCGGCGCAGTGCGCTGCGGTGGTGTTACCAGGGGGCTACCCCGAATTGCATGCCAGCGAGCTGAGCCAATGCCGCCAAAGCCTTGGCTCCTTGGCCCGCCATGGGGCAGCAGGGCGCGCGATCTATGCCGAATGCGGCGGGCTGCTGCTGCTGGGGCAGGAGTTAGTGGACGCCGATGGGCAAACGCACGCCATGGCCGGCCTGCTGCCGCATCGGGCCAGCCGCGGTGAGCTGAGCCTCGGCTACCGCAGCGCCCAAGTGCAGCGCGACGGGCTTGTGGTGCGCCAAGGAGAGGTGTTGCGCGGCCACGAATTTCACCGCTGGCAGCTGAGCGACAGCCCCGTAGACGCCGCGCCCTGGCAGCTGGAGGGGTGGGGCGTGAGGTCTAGGGTTGAGGGATGGACCGACGCCGCCGTGCACGCAAGTTGGCTCCACCTCCACTGGGGTGGATGCCCTTCGATTCCCCAACGGTTGACGCACGCCGCCGCCAGGTCGCCAGGCGCCTAAACAGCGAAAGCCAGCCCAATCGCTCCCTGCGGATTCCTGCCGAGCGTTGGCGCTTCTCGATTCGCGGGCGGGTGCAAGGTGTGGGCTACCGGGCGGCGTGCAGCCGCCGGGCGCAGGAATTGGGCCTCGCTGGCTGGGTGCGCAACTGCAGCGATGGCAGCGTTGAAGTGCAAGCCGAAGGAAACGAGCATCGCTTAACCGAACTGCGGATCTGGTGCGAATGCGGCCCCCCCGGAGCCCGGGTTGATTCGATCCACGGCAGCCGCGTTGCCACCACCGGGGCCGACTGGTTTGAAATCAGGCCTGATCACTTCCAAGGCCACGCGTTAACCCGTTAGCAAAATCCGCTCCATAGGGTTCAGCAGAACCGCAACTCTGGAGCCCGCCCATGGCCGCGAGCCAAACCATCTGGCTGCTCCGCCACGGGGCCACCGAATGGAGCCGTAATGGCCGCCACACCGGCAGCAGCGACATCCCCTTGCTGCCCGACGGGGAAAAGGAAGCCCAGGCCTTGGCTCCACGGCTGAGCGGGCAATCCTTTGCCCAAGTGTGGGTGAGTCCGCTGCAACGGGCCCGGCGCACCTGCGAGCTGGCTGGCCTGAGCGCCCGCGCAGAGGTGCACCAAGACCTGCGCGAGTGGGATTACGGCGATTACGAAGGCATCACCACCAAAGAGATCCGGCAAACCGTGCCCAATTGGAGTGTGTGGAGCCATGGCTGCCCCGGCGGGGAGGATGCCGCTGCAGTCACGGCCCGTTGCCAGCGGCTGATCGATCAGCTGCTCACGATCGACGGTGATGTGGCCCTGTTTGCCCACGGCCACATCCTGCGCAGCCTGGCCGGCACCTGGATGGAGCAGGGGGCCTGCGGCGGCAAACACCTGATCTTGGGCACCGGCACCTACAGCGTGCTGGGCTTTGAGCGCGAGAATCGGGCTCTCAAGCACTGGAACGCGCCGTGCCACTGACGCGCACGATCACCGAACTCACGGCCTGCGGCTTTGCCGTTGCCCTCAGTCCCCTCGACATCGCCTTGGTGCTGTTGCTGCTGTTGGGCAGCACGCCACTGCTGAAATCCAGCCTGTTTAGCGGTGCCTGGTTTGTGACCAACAGCGTCGCCATCGCGCTGCTGGTGACGGTGGGCAAAGGGCTCACCCTCTCGATGGAGAAAGGCGGGATTCATCAGGTGGGAATCGATCTATTTGCCGCCGGAGCCCTGTTGGCCCTTGGCATTCGCGAGCTGGATCCCAAGCCCAAGGACTTCAAAGATCTCCAGGGCAGCTGGATCACCAAGCTGGAGAAAGTTGGGCAGTTGCCCCTCACGGTGCTGCTGCTGACCGCACCACTGACCCTGCTGCTGAGCCCAGACAACCTGTTCCTCTTGGCCAAGGGAGCCTCCCTGGTGCAGGGCGGTCATCACAGCCAGCTGCTGGAACTGGGCTTGATCGCCTACTTCAGCCTGATCAGCAGCACCCTGCTGCTGATTCCGATCCTGCTGGTGCTAGTCCGCAAACAGCAGGTGCAACCGCTGCTTGAGAAGGGCAAACAGTTCATCGAACAGCGCAGCAGCTTGATCTTGGGGTTGATCAGCGTGGCCTTGGCGCTCTACCTGGGCTGGTCGGGCTGGAGTGGGCTCGATGGCTTTACCGCCATCAGCTGAGGCCCTGCTGCCAATTGGAACGCAGGGCCTCTGAGCCCTCACGCCCCACCAACCACACCCGGCGCCGGGCCCGGCTCACGGCCACATAAACCAACTGTCGGCGGATCTCCTCCTGCTGCGGCCAATAGACATCCGGGGCCACGAACACATCGGTGAAACTGCTGCCCTGACTGCGATGCACCGTGAGCACCGCAGCAGGGCCAACGCGGGCAAAGGAGTCACGCAGCAAAAAGAACTGACGCCAAAGTTGACGCCGCTGGCTGCCTTCGGCCTGCTTGGCCTGGCTGCGCAGATCAGCCAAGGCAGCATCCAGCCGCTGCCGCCCAGGGCTGCCGGCTGCTGGTGCCAATCGCAGCTGAAGCTGGCTTTCACCGGCCTCCACATCAACCCGCAGGGTTTCGATCACAGGAGCGGCCTTGAGCCCCAAATCAGCCAAATCGCAGCGATCGGGGGCCACATCACGGACCAGCAGTTCGCGGTTGGAGCCCAACACCAGATCGGCATCCTCTCCATTGGCCAACCCCTCTTGGCAGGCCGGCGCCATCACAGCCGAGCGGGTGATCAGCACCTCGCCAGGCAACACGGGCAATTGATCGGCCATCTCCCCATGCAGGGCCCGGCGCGCAATCGGCACCAAACGATCCAGGGTTCGGTTGGTGAAACACAGCAGGCGGGCATGGTCTGGATCGAGCCGCTCACTGCTTAACCGCAGAGCCTCTTGGGCCTGGCTGATCCATTCCTCCCGGCTCACCACAGCCACCCGGCCGCTGTCGTCATCCACCGGCGGCAGCAGCGGCGGTTGACTGCTGGGCAGCTGCCCTTGGCGCAATCCGGTGGCCAAACGCAGCACCGGGCCGCCATGGCGCACCACCTCTTGAAGGTGGTGGGCTTCGGAGCGCTTCATGGCAAACACCGGGCTGCTCTCCTCACTCACCGGCGGCAGCTGGGCCGGATCGCCCACAAACACCAAGCGGGTGCCGTAGGTGTGGGCGCATTGCAGGGTGATCTCCAGCAAGCGGCTATCCACCATCGACGACTCATCCACCAGCACCAAACCCAGGTGTTCGAGCGCCGTGGCGGTCTGCTCTGTGGGGTCACAGCGCTCCTGCTCCTCTTGGCGGCTGAGCTTGAGCCGCAGCAGCCGGTGGATGGTGGAGGGATACCAAGTGGGACGCAGGCCCTGATCCTCCAGCTGCTGACGCAGCACCCCCACGGCCTTGTGGGTGGGTGCAGCCACGGTCCAGCAGAGATGGGCGGCATCAGCCAGTTGCAGAAAACGGGCCGACAGGAACGTCTTGCCGGTGCCGGCATACCCACTGAGCACAAACGGGCAATCCGCCTCGGAGGCCGTCAGCCAATCCTGAAAGCCATCAAGGGCAACACGCTGACCTTCAGTCAGTTCGGGAGATGCAGCGGCCAGCTCAGGCCACCCCGCTCAACCAACCCAGCTGCTGCGCCAGATGAACTGGGCTGCCCACAAAGGCATCACCAACCAGGCCAATCAACGGACCCAGCAAGCTGCCCACCAACACCTCCAAGCGCGAGTGTCCCAGGGTTGTTTTCAGCGGAGGCATCCCCTGCGCTTCCGGCAGGGCATTCACCCGCTCAGCCGTGCGGCCAGCAGCGCGGCGCACCCCACTGGCGTCGTACATCACCACAAAGGCGACCGCCGCCGCCAGAGCAAACAACGGTTGATCAAATCCCTGTTCAAGGCCAATGCACGCCGCTGTGCCCGTCACCAAGGCGGAATGGGACGAGGGCATGCCACCGGTTTCGATCAACACCGCCGGACGCCAGCGGCGATGCACCACCAACTCAATCAACAGCTTGGACAGCTGGGCCAAGCCGCAGGCGGCAAGGCCCCAGGCCAAGGGGCCGTTATCGAGCAGCTGGACAAATGGCTGACTCATCGATCGCGGGAGGTGATGTATCCCGCCAGGGCCAGCAGCGGCTGGGCCTTTTCGCTCCAGGGTTTCAACACGCTGCAGGCCTCCTGCACCAACGCCTCAGCCCGGGCCTTGGATTCCTCGAGCCCCAGCAGTTTGGGATAGGTGGTCTTGTCGGCCGTGAGGTCTTTGCCTGCGGTCTTGCCCAGCACTTCGCTGCTGGCGGTGACATCAAGGATGTCGTCAATGATCTGAAAAGCCAAGCCGATCGCCCGCGAGTAGGTGCGCAGGGCTTCGAGCAGCGCCTCGTCTGCTCCGGCAATCAGCGCTCCGCTCAGCACCGAGGCCTGCAGCAAAGCGCCGGTTTTGTGCAGGTGGATGTATTCGAGGGTGTCGAGATCCACCTCCACCCCTTCGCTGGCCAAATCAACGATCTGACCACCCACCAAACCGGGGGCGCCAGCAGCCAACGACAGCTCTCCAATCACCTTCAGCAGCCGCTCGGCAGGAACGCCAGGGCTACGCAACGCCACCATTTCAAAGGCGCGGGTGAGTAAGGCATCGCCAGCCAAGATCGCCGTGGCATCGCCATACACCTTGTGGTTGGTCGGCCGGCCGCGGCGCAGATCGTCGTTGTCCATCGCCGGCAGATCGTCATGGATCAGCGACATGGTGTGGATCATCTCCAGCGCCGTCGCGGTGGGCAACGCCAGCTCGGCATCGCCACCAGCCAACTCACAGCTGGCAAGGCACAGGATGGGCCGAAGGCGCTTGCCACCCGCCAGCAGCGAGTAGCGCATGGCTTCCCGCAGCGATTCGGGCCGCTCGGGGCCAAGCGAAGAATCCAACGCCGCTTCCACCTTGAGGCGGCCGGCCTCGAGGTACTGGGAGAAATCAAAGCCGTTGGCCACCACAGCAGTCATGAAACGGCAGATCGCCTCAGCTGCAGGGATTGTCTCTCAACGGCGTGCCATCGAGCACCTGCTGCAACAGAGCGGATAACGCTGAAGGCAGTTCCACCACCAAGGTGACCGCCGCAAATTCAGCCTGCTCAGGCCGCTGCCAGCCGGCAGCGCCATGCTCAATCTCCAGCAATCGCAGTAGATCCAGTCCACTCAGCCGGCTCAGATCCTGGGCCGACAGACCAGAGGAGGACGGAAACCGGGGCTGAGCCATGGCGGCACCCCACAGGCGGGAGAAGCTAAAGGAAAGCTTAAGCCCGGTTGTGACTCAATAGCCAGGGGCAGGGTCCGGCAGCCCAAAGCGCTGGCTCCACGCCCGCACGGTGTTGAGCAGCAGCATTGTCACCGTCATCGGCCCCACGCCGCCGGGCACAGGCGATAGGGCTGAGGCGATGGATTCCACCTCGGCAGAACGCACATCGCCGCATAAGCCCCCTTCTGGCTTGCGGTGAATCCCCACATCCACCACCGCAGCACCGGGGCGCACATGCTCAGCGCCAATCATCCCGGGCTTGCCGGCCGCCACCACCAAAATCTCAGCCTCACGGGTGTGGGCCGCCAGATCAGCGGTGCGCGAATGCACCACCGTGACCGTGGCGTTGGCGGCCTGCAGCATCAACGCCATCGGCTGGCCCACCAGGATGCTGCGGCCAATCACAACCGCCCGCTTCCCCGCCGGATCAATGCCATTGCTGCGCAGCAGCGCCATCACACCAGCTGGCGTGCAGCTGCGCGGACCGGGCTCGCCCCGCAACAAGCGACCCAAGTTGAGCGGGTGCAGGCCATCGGCATCTTTGGCTGGATCGAGCTCCAGCAGCAGGGCCCGATCATCCAAGCCATCGGGCACCGGCAACTGCACGAGGATTCCATCAACGGCAGGGTCGTTGTTCAACTGCCGCAACTTGGCCTCAATCTCAGCCTGGGGGGTGGTGGCAGCCAAGTGGGCGCCATGGCTGGCCAAACCCACGCGGGCGCAAGCTTTTTCCTTATTGGCCACGTACACACCACTGGCCGGATCATCACCAACCCGCAGCACCGCCAAACCCGGCGGCCGGCCAGCCTGCTGCAACCCTGACGCGATCGCCGCGGCCATCACCTCCTCAAGCTGAGCCGCCAACTGACGGCCATCAAGACGTTGGGCTGGCATTCCGGTGATGGGAGCTAGCGTCAGTCTGACCTCAGCCGTGCTGTGCTCTCCTCCCTCTCGCGTTGGATCTGGAGCTTTCGGCTGCGCCTTGGGCAAGCCTGGAGGCAGTGGCTACGCCACGAGCGGCCCAGCCGGCTGGCGGTGCGCTGGACCCTGCGGGACGGGCTGATTGTTTTGCTGGCCTGCCTTGGCGTGGGTTTGATCTCCGCCTGGCCGTGGTTGGTGCAGCCCTCGCTGCGGCCAGGACTGCCAGCACCTTTTGAAATTCGCGCCCCGCAGGATGCCTCGGTGGTCGACAGCGAAGCTCTGGCCCAGCGCCGCTCGCAATTGGGCCCGCGGATCCAGGTTCAGATCACCGATCAGAACGCCACCGCCAAGTTGGAGCGGCGGCTCAAGCGGATGCTGGCCGAGTTTCTCAACTCGCGAACCGCCGGTGAGATGCGCCTCACCCCGATCGCCATCACGGCAGAGGATGAAGCCTTCCTACTGACGCAAACCCCCCAGCAACTGCAGCAGTGGCAGTTGGCCGTGGAGCAAGCCCAGCAGCGGATGCTTACCCAAGGCGTAGTCAGCACACTGGCGGAAGGCCAACTGGAGCGGGCCGCCAAGTTGCAACTCGATCGCTTGGCCGAACCGGGCCGGAGCCTCGGCGCCAAGTTGATCACCCGCTCCTTGCAGGGGAGCACCAACCTGCGCACCGACAACAGCCTCACCCAGGTGTTGCTGAACGATCTGATTCAGCAGAACGGCGTTCCCAAAATTGAGGTCAAAGCTGGGGAAGTGATCACCGTCAAAGGCGAGGTGATCAGCCAACGGGCCTACGACGTGCTCGATGCCTTCGGCTTGATCAGCCGGCGCCCTGCCACTGGACTGTTCCTGGTGCGCTGGATTGAAGCGAGCATCGCAGCGGGCCTGATGCTGCTGATCTGCCGCCGTTGGCGCACCGATCTAGAGATCCCCCAAGCGCTGTTGCTGCTCGGCACCTTGGCGGTGGTACAAGGCTGCAAGCTCTGGTTTGGCGCCTCGGTGAGCGCCCTGGCGGTGCTGGTTCCCCCCAGCCTGCTGTTGGCCGAAGGCCTCGGAGCCGCCAGCGGACTTGCCTGGCTATCACTCGCCACCTTCCTGTGGCCCATTCCGCTCAACAGCGTTGGTACAGCGCGGCTGCTGTTAGCCGCGGCCGTTGCCGTGGTGGGAGTGCTGCTGGCCGGCCGGCAACGCTCGCGCGCCGAAATGCTTCAAAACGCTGTGCTGCTGACGGTGGCGGCGCTGCTGGTGGAAGCGGCTTTGATCCAGCTGATGGGTGGCTCTGTTGGCGGTGAACTGCTGAGCGAAGGAATCCTGATGGGGGGCCTGCTGCTGCTGGCGCTGTTGATCTCGCCCACCGTGGAACGGCTCTTCGGGATGATCACCCGCTCCCGTTTGCTGGAGCTCTGCGATTTGCAGCGCCCGCTGTTGCGCAAGCTCTCCTCAGAGGCGCCGGGCACCTTCGAGCACACCTTGATGATTTGCGGCCTCGCCGAAGAAGGCGTGCGCGCCATTGGCGGCGATGTGGATTTGGTGCGCACCGGAGCGCTGTATCACGACGTGGGCAAACTCCATGCCCCCCAGTGGTTCATCGAAAACCAACAAGGGGACAACCCCCACGACCATCTCGATGACCCCTGGCGCAGCGCCGAGATCCTGCAGGCCCATGTCGATGAGGGGATCAAGATGGCGCGCCGCTATGGCCTGCCCCAGCCAGTGGCGGATTTCATCCCCGAACACCAGGGCACGCTGCGGATGGGCTACTTCTGGCATCGGGCACGGGAGCAAAACCCCAACGCCAGCGATCGCCCCTTCCGCTACCGCGGCCCCAAGCCGCAATCGAAAGAAAGCGCCGTGATGATGCTGGCCGATGGCTGTGAGGCCGCACTGCGGGCCATGCCACCGGAGACCGATGAAGCGCAAGCCTGCGATGGCGTGCGGCGCATCATTCACTCCCGCCGCCACGACGGCCAGCTCGATGACAGCGGCCTGGGCACAGGCGAAATCGAATTGGTGGTTCGGGCGTTTGTGAAGGTGTGGCGCCGCATGCGGCACCGCCGCATCCCCTATCCAATCCCGGCCCGCAAAGCGTTTAGCGCTTAAACGCTCATCCCTTCACCGCATCGCCGCTGGCGCTGGGGAGGATGAAGCGCTGCAGGAAAACGAACAAGGCCAACACCGGAAGAATCGACACCACCGAACCGGCCGCCACCAAACGCCAATCCAACGAAAACGAGCTGGAGAGCTGCTGCAGGCCCAGCGGCAACGTGTACAGGCCAGGGTCATCCAGGATCACCAGGGGCCAGAGGAAGTCACTCCAGGTGCCGATGAACACAAACATCGCCAAGGTGATCAGATCGGCTCGCGCCGCTGGAATCAGCACGTTCCACCACTCACCCAGAGCCGTGCAGCCATCCATGCGGGCTGCTTCCTCCAGCTCTTTGGGGACCCCCAAAAAACTCTGACGCAGCAGGTAGATGCCAAAGGCTGTGGCGGCATTGGGCAGGATCAGCGCCATCAACGAATTGCGCAGCCCCAGCTGAACCATCAACAGGTAGAGCGGGATCATCACCACCTGAAAGGGGATCAAGATCGTGGCCACCACCAGGGCCAGAACGATGCCGCGACCGCGGAAGCGCATCCGCGCCAACGGGAAGGCCGCCAATGAGCAAAACAGCAGGTTGGCCACCACGCTGAACACACTGACCACGGTGCTGTTCAGCAAATAACGGCCCATGGGGCTCTGGCTGAACAAGGTGCCGTAGGCCTGCAGGCTGGGCTGAGCCGGAAACAGGCTCGGCGGAGCTTGGAAGATGTCTTCTGCTGGCCCCTTCAATGAGGTGCTCAGCAGCCAAAGCAGGGGGATCAGCACCACCAAGGCCACCAGCAACAGCACGGTCAGCTGCAACAGCAGCGACCACAGGGGCGCGCGGCGAGCGGTCATAGCGCTGGGGCGGGCAGGGGTGCGCGTTGGGGGTGCAGAGGGCTGTGTTTTTGGCCGCTCACCAAGCGGTTGAGGGCATTCACAAACGCCTGGGCTGCAGCCACCACCACATCGGTGTCAGCAGCATGGCCGGAATACAAACGGCCGTCTTGGCGCAGGCGAATCGTCACCTCACCCATGGCATCGATGCCTTCAGTGACGGATTTCACGCTGAACTCCACCAGTTCATTGGGAACCTGAACCAAGCCATTGAGGGCCTGGCAGACCGCATCAACGGGCCCTGTGCCAATGGCAGCTTGGGAGCACTCCTCCCCATCACTGGTGCGCAAGGTGACCGTGGCTGTGGCGCGCAGATCCCGCCCGCAGCTCACCTGAACCCCAGCCAGCTGGTAGTAGGACTCGATCTGCTGGGCGTTCTGGCGAACGATGGCCTCCAAATCGCGGTCGGTGATCTCCCGCTTGCGATCAGCCAGTTCTTTGAAGCGCGCGAAGGCGTCGTTGAGATCCTCGCCTTCCAGCTGATAGCCCAGCTCTTCCAGGCGAGCGCGCACGGCACTGCGTCCGCTGAGCTTGCCCAAGCTGATGCGGTTATCGGTCAAGCCGATGGTGCGGGCATCAATGATTTCGTAGGTGAGACGGTTCTTCAGCACACCGTCTTGGTGGATGCCGGATTCGTGGGCGAAGGCGTTAGCGCCCACGATGGCTTTGTTGGGCTGCACCGCCATGCCGGTGAGGTTGGAGACCAGGCGGGAGGTCTTGTAGATCTCCTCGGTTTGGATGCCGGTGAGGGGCTCACTGCTGTCTTCGGCTCGGCCCAGGTAGCCGTTGAAGTAGCTACGGCGCACATGCAGCGCCATCACAAGCTCTTCCAGCGAGGCATTGCCGGCACGCTCACCGATGCCATTGATGGTGCACTCGAGCTGCCGGGCACCATTTTTGACAGCTTCCAGGAAGTTGGCCACGGCCAGGCCCAAGTCGTTGTGGCCATGCACGGAGATCACCGCTTGGCCGATGTTGGGCACATGGGCGTCGATGCCGGCGATCAAGGCACCAAATTCAGCGGGTGTGGCATAGCCCACCGTGTCGGGAATGTTGATCGTGGTGGCCCCAGCCGCAATCGCCGCTTCGATCACCTCGTACATGAACTCGGGATCGCTGCGCCCGGCGTCCTCGCAGGAGAACTCCACGTCTTCCACCAGGGAGCGGGCATAGGCCACCATCTCTGGAACGATCTGCAGCACCTCGGCGCGGCTCTTGCGCAACTTGTGCTCCAGGTGAATGTCGCTGGTGGCCAAAAAGGTGTGAATGCGCTGGCGCGCGGCCGGTGCCACGGCATCGGCGCAGGCTTTGATATCTCCGCGCGTGGCACGAGCCAAGCCGCAAATCACGGGGCCATCGGGGCGGCCAACCTGGCGGGCAATGGTTTGCACCGCATCGAAGTCGCCAGGGCTCGCGAACGGAAATCCGGCCTCGATGATGTCGACGCGCAGGCGGGCCAGCTGCTGAGCAATGGCCAGCTTTTCATCCAGATTCAGGCTGGCCCCAGGCGACTGTTCCCCATCCCTGAGGGTGGTGTCGAAGATCAACACCCGGCCCGGGTCGCGCGCCATACGTCTTATGCGGATTGATTTCGGGTTAGGTCCATTCTAAGCCTCGCGGCCTTTCTTCAAGAAAATCGCCGTACACTTCGGCACTCGACAGCGGTTCATGGTCGCCGGCGCGCTGGCATTTGTGCTTCACGGCCATCTGCCTTACGTCCGTAGCCGCCACCCAGGTTCGCTGGAGGAAGACTGGTTTTTCCAGGCCCTCACCGAGAGCTATCTCCCCCTCATCGAAATGCTGCAGCGCTCGCTGCAGCAGGGCTCTCAGCCAAGGCTGACGATGAGCCTCTCGCCCACCCTGCTGTCGCTGCTGGTGGACCCAGTGCTGCAGGAGCGCTACGAACCCTGGCTGCAGCAACGCATTGAACTGCTGCAGCGCAGCAGCTCCGATGAGCAAGCGGCTGCCGCCGACCTCAGCCAGCACCTGGAGCGGCAACGCCAGGCCTTCCGCCGCTGCGGCGGCAATGTGCTCAAGCACTTTGTGCAGCTGCAGCGCCAAGGCGTTCTCGACCTGCTGACCTGCTGTGCCACCCACGGCTACCTGCCGCTGCTGCGGGATCCCAGCGCTGCGGTGCAAGGCCAACTGCGCACTGCGGTGCGCGAGCACGAACGCCTGATTGGCGAAGCTCCCCGCGGTATTTGGCTGCCCGAATGCGCCTACTTCGAGGGCCTCGATCAACAGCTGGCCAAAGCCGGCTTGCGTTACGCCATTCTCGATGCCCACGGCTTGCTGCATGCCCTGCCCCGCCCCCGCTACGGGGTGTATGCGCCGATCTGCTCGCCGGGTGCTGTGGCCTTCTTTGGCCGCGATAGCGAAGCCACCCTGCCGGTCTGGTCAGCCAGTGATGGCTACCCAGGCGATCCCAGCTACCGGGAGTTCCATCGCGACATTGGCTGGGATCTCGAAGAGAGCGAATTGCAAGCCGCTGGCATCCCCAGCAGCCGCCCCTTGGGCCTCAAGCTGCGGCGCGTCAGCGGTGGCGATTGCCCACTGGAGGCGAAGCTTCCCTATGACCCAGCAGCCGCTGAGCGCACCGCAGCCGCCCACGCCCAGAGCTACGTGCAAGCGCGCATCAAACAGCTGAGTGAACTGGGCGCTGTGATGGATCAACCGCCGATGGTGGTAGCTCCCTTTGATGCGGAACTCTTTGGCCATTGGTGGTTCGAAGGCCCACGTTTTTTGGAGCAGGTGTTTGCCCAAGGCCAGGCCCAGGGCTTGAGCTTCACCACCCTGCGGCAAACCCTGAGCCAACAACCGCAACTGCAGGTCTGCCGGCCCTCACCATCGAGCTGGGGACAAGGCGGCTACCACTCCTACTGGCTCTCCTCGAGCAACGCCTGGGTGGTGCCTGATTGGCACCGGGCCTGTTTGGCCATGGTGGAGGTCACGGCGGCCCATCAAGGCAAGCGCAACCCCAAGCACCAGCGTCTGCTCAAGCAAGCGGCGCGGGAACTCTTGCTGGCGCAATCGTCGGACTGGAGCTTCATCCTGCGGGCGGGCACCACCACTGAACTGGCCCGCGAGCGCATCCACCGGCACCTCGGCCGCTTTTGGCGTTTGCTCGATGCCCTGCAGCAGCCCAACCACGACACGGCTGAGTTTGAGCGCTGGCTTGGAGCCCTCGAGCAGGAGGATTCCCTCTTCCCCACCATCGAACCGAGCGATTGGCTTCCTTAAGCGCCCAACAGCAGCGCGCGCTGCTGCAGTCCAACCTGCCGGCTGAGGACAGCTTTCGCGTCACGCTCCAGCGCCAGAGCGGCCTGCAGGTGCTGCAGCTCAACCTCGGCCGGCTGTGCAACATGCGCTGCAGCCACTGCCATGTGGATGCTGGCCCGGATCAGGCCCACACCCAGATGCCTGAGGCGGTGGTGCAGCAATGCCTCGACGCCATGGAACGGCTCAAGCCGGAGCTGGTGGATCTCACGGGCGGGGCTCCGGAGCTGCATCAAAGCTTCCGCCAGCTGGTGCGCCATGCCCGCTCCCTGGGCTGCCGCGTCATCGACCGCTGCAATTTGACGGTGTTGCTGCTGCCAGCCCTGGCCGATCTCGCCCCCTTCTTGGCGGAGCAGCGGGTGGAGATCGTGGCCAGCCTGCCGGCACCAGAAGAGCTCAGCACCAACGCCCAACGCGGTGATGGCACCTGGCAGGCCTCGCTCGAGGCCCTGCAGTTGCTCAATCGCCTGGGCTATGGGGAAGAGGGCAGTGGCCTGGAGCTCACCTTGATGAGCAACCCCGCCGGGGAGGAGTTGCAACAGCTCACCCCCTGCGATGAGATCCGCTGGCGCAAAACCCTGGCCGAGAGGGGCGTGGCGTTTAACCACTTGATCGGCCTCAACAACATGCCGATTGCCAGGTTTTTGCTGGAGCTGGAAGAGCAACAGCGCACCACCACGTATTTGCAACGGCTACGCGGGGCCTACAACCCCTGCAGCGTCTCAGGGCTGATGTGCCGCAGCACCTTGTCGGTGAGCCCGCAGGGGGAGCTGTTCGACTGTGATTTCAACCAGATGCTGGAGCTGCCATTGCCGCTGGAGCTGGCCAGCGTGGGCTTAGACGATCTGGGCGGCCGCGAGATCATCACCGGCAACCACTGCTACGGCTGCACGGCAGGGCAAGGCAGCAGCTGCAGTGGTGCCACCGCTACCAGCGCAGCATCCTCGTCATCAAATTGAGTTCCCGCCCGCGGGGTTCCATCAAGCCCCATCGCACAGCGTTGGGCGCAGCACCAAACAGCTGCAGCATCGTCTGCAGCAATTGAGGCGTTTCCAGGGTGTTGGCGAGAAAGCCAAACCATTGCTCATTGGGCAGCGCAAAGAACGTGGCAAAAAAGGCCCGTAACTGGGCCTCGTCAAAGCGCATCAACTTCTCCAGGCCAAAGCGATAAAGCCCATGGCGGCGGCGTAACTCAGCCGGCCACAGGCTCTGCCAACCCACTTGAGACAACGCCAAACCCTGCTGGCCAGCGTCCATAGCTGCTGCCAAATCAGCCGCCAGCTGCGGGCCTCGCCGCAACAAGCTGCCGATCATGTAGCCCGAGGCCGGATGCACCATCGAGGCGGCCCCTCCAAAACCCACCACGGGCTGACGACGATCGGGCAAGGCCGGATTCATCGGAAACAGGCAATGCTCCACATGCTCCACCGCCTCAATCGCAATGCCGCGATGGGCGAGGCGTTGTTCCAGGCGCTGTTGCAACCCCACAAATGACAAAGCCGGAGCGGCCGCCAGAGAGGTCTCCTCGACAAAAAAGCGACCCTGGCCCAGATCCATGGCGTAGAGGAAGGTTGGGGCCTGCTGGCGCTGCTCAGGGCTGAGGTGATCGCAGCGGTAGTCCATCAGCACGAACTGATCGGGATCCACCGGCGGCTGGCTAAAGCGGCCCACCACGCCGTAGGCAGCCTGCCCAGCCACGGGGCCATCGCTGGGCCTCCTCACCAGGGCCGGGTCATGGCCACTGGCATCCACCACCAGCCGCGCGCGGAGGTTGTCGCCTGAGGCTGTTGTCAGCGCGGCTCCATCAGGGCCATGCTCAACGCCCTGAACCACGTCATTGCAGTGCTGCACGCCTCCAGAACTGAGGCCATCGAGCCAGTGCTGCTGCAACGCCTGCTTATCAAAGAGTCCGTAGTCGCGGCCATGGCAGACCTGGCCTTGATCATCAGCATCACCCGATCCGAAATAGCTGACGGTGTTGCTCCAGCGGTGCTCCAGCAGTGAGCCCAAACCCAAGGCATCGACTTCTTCACCCCAGATGCCATAGGTGTTGGGCCAGGGAGCAGCCGGATCACTGGGGGCCACCAAGGTGACGTCCAGCTGCTGCTCAGCCAGGGCCGCTGCAATGCACAGCGCCGCCGGACCGCCACCGACAACGACCACATCACGCGATGGGGAGGGGCTCACGCCTCGGCTTCAGCCGCCTCAGCCGAATCAGCTGGCTCGTCGTCAGATTCAGCCTCCGGCGGCACCAGCACCACTTCGGCCAAGCGATCGCCCTTATCGAGCCGCTGCAGACGCACCCCTGTGGCCGCGCGGGATTGCTGGGGAATGGCCTCGGATTGCAGCCGCACAATCACGCCGCGCTCACTGACCAGCAGCAACTCTTCTTCGGTGCCCATCACGCACAGGCCCACCAACGCATCGCCATCACGGCGGAACTTGATGCCACGCAAGCCCAGGCCAGCGCGGCGCTGCAGACGGAACTGATCAACGGGAACCCGCTTGCCCAGGCCACTGGCGGTGGCCACCAACACCCAAGGTCCATCACTGCTGGCCGCCTCCTCAGCCTCGCCATCGCTGGCCTCACCAGCGGCCGCGATGCGATCGGCCAGCTCAGCGGGCAGCACATCCATGCTCACCAGGCTGTCGCCATCGCGCAGCGACATGGCTCGCACACCGCGAGCCGTGCGGCCCAGGGGTCGCAAATCCTGATCGTTGATGCGGAAATGGATCGTCATGCCGTTGATCGAGCCGATCAACACGCTGTCGCCAGCACGGGCCAAACGAACCCAACGCAAGGAATCAGCTTCCTCGAGGTTGATGGCAATCAAGCCGTTGGCGCGGATGTTGGCGAAGGCCGATAGGGGTGTGCGCTTGATAAAACCGCCACTGGTGAGCATCACCAGCTGCACGTCATCTTCAAAGGCGCTGACGGCGAGCAGTGAGGTGATTTGCTCTTCGCGAGGGATGGGCAACAGCTGCACCACCGGGGTGCCTTTGGCAGCCCGACTCGCAATCGGCACGCGATACGCCGGCAATGAGTAGACGACGCCGCGATCCGAGAACAGCAGCAGCGAGTCGTGGTCGTTGCAGCTGATGAACAGCCGCACAGCCTCTTCGCCTTGGCTTTTGGTCCCCGCCTTGCCGCGGGTGCCGCGGCTGGTGGACTCAAATTCGCTGACCGGCATGCGCTTGAGGTAGCCGTTTTCGGTCAGCAACACGACCGAGCGCTCATTGGCGATCAGGTCGATGTCTTCCAGGCCACCTTCGAGATCCAGGATCTCGGTGCGGCGAGGGGTGTTGTGACGCTCCTTGAGCTGCCGCAGCTCCTCTTCAATGATCGACAGGACACGCTCTCGGCGCTGAAGGATGTCCTTGTAGTCAGCGATCTTGGCAACCAAGTCCTCATGCTCGAGGCGGATCTTGTCGGCCTCCAGCGCCGTTAAGCGGCGCAGCTGCATTTGCAGGATGGCGTCGGCCTGGATCTCAGTGAGGCCATGACCATCAACAAGCCCCTGACGGGCGGTGGCGGCATCAGCCGCATTGCGAATCAGCTGGATGATCGCGTCGAGATCATTGAGGGCCACAAGCAGGCCCTGGAGGATGTGATCGCGCTCCTCGGCTTTGCGCAGCAGGTACTTGGTGCGCCGTTCAATCGTCTCGACGCGGAAGTCAAGGAACACCTCAAGCATTCGCTTGAGGTTGAGCACCACTGGCTCACTTTTGACAAGCGCCAGCATGTAGGCACTGAAGTTGTTCTGTAGCGGGGTGAGTTTGTAGAGGTTGTTGAGCACAACCTGCGGGTAGGCATCACGGCGCAGTTCGATCACGATGCGCATGCCATCGCGGTCGCTTTCATCGCGGATGTCGGCGATGCCTTC
>JAAXIH010000086.1 GCA_012270465.1 Synechococcus sp. | reverse complement strand
TGGGTGGTGGTGCGCGGCACCGCTTTGGTGGAGAAGAACGGTGTTGAGGAGCTGATCGGTGAAAACCAGAGCACCTACATCCCCTTAGGGGCGCAGCATCGCCTCAGCAACCCCGGCAAGATCCCGGTGGAAATGATTGAGATCCAAAGCGGCGCCTACCTTGGCGAAGACGACATTGTTCGTCTGGAAGATGTCTACGGCCGCTCGACGGCCGTAAGCCGTGCCTGAAGCCGCCGGATTTCTTGCTGCTGCCAGCACGCCCCATGGGTTGATCACCCTGCTGGTGTTTGCTGCCTCGCTGGTGCTGTTCATCAGCGGTTGGCTAGCGCCAGAGCTCACGGGCCTGTTGGCGGTGGCGCTGCTGGTCAGCTTTGGCGTGCTCGATCCGCAGCAGGCGGTGAAGGGGTTTGGCAGCCCGGCGCTGATCACCTTGATGGGCTTGTTTGCCCTCTCGGCGGGTCTCTTTCGTAGTGGCGGGGTGGATCGCTTGCGGGCGATCCTCGGCTCGGAATCGGTGCGCACGCCGCGCCGCATGATCCTGCTGCTGGTGGCGGTGGTGTCGCCGCTCTCGGGCTTCATTCCCAACACTCCGATCGTGGCCACCTTGCTGCCGGTGCTGGAGAACTGGTGCCATCGCCGCGGGATTTCCCCTTCCAAGGTGATGCTGCCGATGTCGTTTGCCGTGGTGATCGGCGGCACCATCACCCTGCTGGGCACCTCCACCAACCTGCTGGCCAGTGATGTGGCCCGGCAGTTGGGCTATGGCGGCATTGACCTGTTTGATTTCACCCCCATCGGTCTGCCGATTTGGCTGCTGGGCGCCCTCTACATGGTGGTGGTGGGTGATCGCTTGCTGCCCGACCGCGGCCAAGACGACGACCTGATGGCAGCGATGGCCAAGCAGGGCTATTTCACCGATGTGCTGATTCCGCCGGGCTCGGAGCTGGTGGGCCAGTCGCTGCACAACAGCCGTTTGCAGCGCCGTTTTGATGTGGATGTGCTCGAGCTGCATCGCGGCAGCCAGAGCTTCGGTGCGCCCTTGGCGGATTTGGAATTGCAAGCCGGCGATCGCATGCTGCTGCGCTGCCGCAAAGAAGACCTGTTGCGTTTGCAGCAGGAGAGCACCATCGCCCTGGCGCCGGTGGCCGGCCAATCGATGCCGCTGCAGCAGGCGGGCCAAACCATGCGCCTGGTGGAGGTGCTCTTGCCAGCTGGTTCAAGCATTGCCGGCAGCAGTGTGCGGGAGCTGCGCTTTCGCCAGCGCTACAACGCCACCTTGGTGGCGGTGCGCCGGGGCCGCGATGTGATCCGCGATCTGTTGGGCCGCGTGGTGCTGCAGCCCGGTGATGTGCTGCTGATTCAGGCGCCGATCGACACGATCCGCGGTTTGCAGAACCGCAATGACCTGGTGCTGCTCGATGAGCTTGAGAAGGATCTGCCCACCACCAGCCGCAAAGGCATTGCCATTGGCATCTGCATCGCTGTGATCCTGCTGCCGATGCTGCAGGTCTTGGATCTGATGGCCTCGGTGTTGTTTGGCGTTGTGCTGATGGTGGTCACCGGCTGCCTCAGGCCCGGTGAGCTGCAACGGGCGATTCGCTGGGACGTGATCCTGCTGCTGGGCTCGATCGTTTGCTTCAGCGTGGCGATGCAAAACACCGGTTTGGCGCGCGGTTTGGCGGTCGACCTGCTGCAGTCGCTGCAGGGCTGGCCCAATTACTTGGTGCTGATGGTGGTCTTCCTGTTGGCCCAGCTCTTCACCGAGACCCTCACCAATGGCGCCACGGTGGTGCTCTTAATCCCGATCGCCACTGAGCTGGCCAAAGGTTTGGCCCTGCCGCCGATGGCCTTCATCTACGCCATTTTGTTTGCGGCCAGCCTCAGTTTCCTCACCCCGATTGGCTACCAGTGCAACTTGATGGTGATGGGCCCTGGGCGCTATCGCTTCTTTGACATGACCCGCTACGGGGCTCCGCTCACCCTTGGGCTGACGCTGTTAACCCCCTGGTTGATCTGCCGCCATTTCGGCCTCTAGCTGCTTGGTTGGTGCAGACAGAGGGCGCAGCAGCCCCAACGCTCGATTTCCCCGCTCGGGCTCGGGGCTCCGCAGCGGGGGCAGTCGGTCGAATTTCCAGTGATTCGGCAGGGGTGCTCGCTCCAGCTGCGGTCCAATTCAGCGCTGAAGGGCTCGCTGGCTTGGGCGGCGTCGTGCTGCTGGAACTGCAGTTGGCCAACCGCGTAGCCGCGGCTGCGTAACACCGCCAGCAGCTGATGGCGGCTGTAGCGCAGGGCTTGCAGCCATTGGGGTTGCGACGCTCCCACCACCAAGGTGTTGCCCCGCAGGGCCAAGGGCCGGCAGTGCGGCGCCAGCTGGGCACCAGCAATCTCCGGCCAGGCCTGCCAGAGGGCCGCCAGGCTGCCTTCGCTCTGCCATTGCCGTTCCAGATGGCCGAGGCATTGCCCCAGGGGCTGTGCCGGAGCACGGGGTGTGGGCCTCTGGATAGGACTCATCGGCCCAAGCTAGCTAGGGTCTGCCCGCTGCTTTGTGCTGGCTCCATGGGCTTTTTTGATCGTGTCGGGCGTCTGTTTCGCGCCAACTTGAACGATCTGGTTAGCCGGGCGGAAGACCCCGTCAAGATCCTGGAGCAGTCCGTTGCCGACATGCAGTCGGACCTGATCAAGCTGCGCCAGGCCGTGGCCACGGCGATCGCCAGCCAAAAACGCATCCAAAACCAGGCCGAGCAGGCCGAAAACCAGGCGCAAACCTGGTATCAGCGGGCGGAGTTGGCGCTCAAAAAAGGTGAGGAAGATCTGGCTAAAGAAGCCCTCAGCCGCCGCAAGACCTACCAAGAGACCGCCACCGCGCTCAATGGCCAGCTCAATGCCCAGAGCGGTCAGGTGGAGACCCTGAAAAAGAACCTCTTGGCCCTCGAGGGCAAGATCGCCGAGGCTCGCACCAAGAAAGACATGCTCAAGGCCCGGGCCCAAGCGGCCCAGGCCCAGGCCCAGCTGCAGGGCGCCGTGGGTGGTTTGAGCACCGATTCCTCCATGGCCGCCTTTGAGCGCATGGAGGAGAAAGTCCAAGCGCTGGAGGCCCAAGGCCAGGCTGCCGCTGAGATTGCCGGCGCTGATCTCGATAGCCGCTTCCAGGCTTTGGAAGCCGGCGATGACGTGGATGCCGACTTTGAGGCCCTCAAGGCCAGCGTGAATCCAACGCCTGTGGCCCTGCCCGATGAGAAGGCCAAGCCCCAACTGCAGCCGGCCCAGCAGGCTCAAGTCGATGAGGAGCTGGAGTCGCTGAAGCGTTCGATCGATCAGCTCTAAAGCCCAGCCGGCTGCCTAGGATCGGCCTTGCTTCAGCGCCGCCTCCAGTGACAGTCCATAGCCTCAGTGATGCCAACTTCCAGGCCGAGGTGATGGAGTATCCCGGGCTGGTGTTGGTGGATGTGTGGGCCACCTGGTGCGGTCCGTGCCGCCTGATGGCGCCGTTGATGGATTGGGCCGCCAGCACCTACGGCGACGCGCTCAAGGTGGGCAAGCTCGAGGCTGACCCCAACCCCACCAGCCGTGATGCCTTGCAGGTGCAGGGCTTGCCGGCCTTGATGTTGTTCCGCAATGGCCAGGAGTTGGCGCGCCATGAAGGCGCCATGGCCCAGGCCCAGTTGAAGGCCTTCTTGGATGCCCATCTCTGAGCGGCTCAAGACGCTGGGCTCCGGCGTTTTTGGCCGGGTTGATGCTGAAAAACGGATCTACCGCCTCTCGGAGCAGCAGCAGCAGCGCCCGCTGATTGATCTATCGCTGGGGAGCTCCGATCTCAAGCCGCCACCGCGGCTGCTGCAGGTGATGGCCGAGGCCATCGCGGAGCCCCCCAGCAGCCGCTATTGCTTGCAAGCGGCCACTGCTCCGTTTCGCCAGGCTGCGGCCGCCTGGGTGGAGCAGCGCTTTGGTGTGAGCGTGGATCCGGAGCGGGAAATTCTGCTGTTGGTGGGCTCCCAGGAGGGCACCGCCCATCTGCCGCTGGCGGTGCTCAATCCCGGTGATCCGGCTTTGGTGCTGGATCCCAGCTACCCCAGCCATGCCGGCGGGGTGGCGCTGGCCTCCGGTGAGTTGGTGCGTTTGCCGTTGCTTGCGGATCAGGGTTGGCGCCCAGCTTTTGAGCAGCTCAGCGATGAGCAGCAGCGGCAGTTGCGCTTGCTGGTGCTGGGCTATCCCCACAACCCCACCGCCACCACCGGCTCGCAGGAGTGGCTGGAGCAGGCCATGGCCATCGCCAAGCGCAGTGATGCCGTGCTGGCCCACGACAACCCCTATGTGGATTTGGCCCTTGAGGGCCAGGCACCAGCCCTGCTGCACTGTGAGGGCTGGCGCGAGCGGGGCATTGAGTTTTTCTCCTTCTCCAAAGGCTGGTGCCTGGCGGGGTTTCGTTTGGCCTTCGCCGTGGGGGCCCCGGCCTTGATCGAGGCTTTGGCCCGGGTCAAAGGGGTGGTGGATTTCAACCAGTCGCTGGCGTTGCAGGCCGGAGCGATCGCTGCCTTGCAGGAGTTTCCGGATTGGCCGCGGCAGCTGTGCGATCGCTACCGCCAGCGCCGCGATTTCATGGCCCAACGGCTCACAGCCGCGGGTTGGACGGTGCCCAACAGCGCGATGGCGCTCTACCAGTGGCTGCCCATCCCAGAGCCCTTGCGTGATCTCAGCAGTGAAGCGGCCGCCCAGTGGCTGCTGCGCAGCAGTGGCGTGGCACTCACGCCTGGAGTGGGTTTTGGCCCCAGCGGAGAAGGCAGGCTGCGGCTGGCGTTGGTGGCCGATGAGCCTGTGCTGGAGCAGGCGAGTGCGCGCCTGAAGCTGGCCTTGGAGCAGCCCACAATCTGAAATTTTTCCCACGATGAGAAAACATTGAGACGCGTGAGTCGCATGGTGAAAGCACCTCGCATCCCCGCCATGAATCTCTGGAGCCCTTGGTTGGATCCCGCTGGTGACAACCTCCGTGGTGTTGGCCCTGAGCGTTATGCCTTAGCTGCTGGCCCCGATGGTCAATACCTGCGTTTGGCGGCTGATGACAGCATTGAGACGGTCCAGAGCTTGGAGCACGCCTTCCAGTTCCACACCCACGAAAAGGCCGTTGATACCGCTCGCACAATCGCGGCTGTGATCCGCCGTCCTGTGGATGTGATCAAGCTGCTTTGA
>JAAXIH010000141.1 GCA_012270465.1 Synechococcus sp. | reverse complement strand
ATCAAATACAACGTCTTGCCGGTGGCCCGCTTGGAGAGCTCGGTCGCCAACTTGACGCGCTGGGCTTCACCACCGGAAAGGGTTGGGGCTGGTTGGCCCAACTTCACATAACCCAGACCCACATCCACCAACGTGCGTAGGCGATCAGCGGCTTGAGGGATCGCCGAGAACACCTCAGCGGCCTGCTCCACCGTCATCTGCAGCACATCGGCGATGGTGTAGCCGCGGTATTTGACCTGCAACGTCTCGCGGTTGTAGCGAGCACCCTTGCAAACGTCGCACTGCACGTAGACGTCGGGCAGGAAGTTCATCTCAATGACGTTGACGCCCTGGCCACTGCAGGCTTCACAACGGCCACCTTTGACGTTGAAGCTGAACTGACCGACCTGATAGCCGCGGGCCTTCGCCTCGACGGTGGCCGCAAACACCTGACGAATCGGATCAAACGCACCGGTGTAGGTGGCTGGATTGGAGCGGGGGGTTCGGCCAATCGGGCTTTGGTCGATCACGATCACCTTGTCGATCGCGCTGATGCCGCGCAGCTCTGCCAAGCCTGAGGGGAACGGCACCTTGTGGCCCAAGTTGTGCTCCAGAGCTGGATGCAACAACTCATTCACCAGGGTGCTCTTGCCGCTGCCGCTAACCCCGGTCACCGCCACAAGCCGGCCCAGGGGGATCTCCACATTCAGATGCTGGAGGTTGTTGCGGTGGCAATCCACCAAGGTGAGCTTGCGGCTGCCGGTGTTGCGGCGCTCAGCCGGGGTGGGAATCGAACGACGACCACTCAAATAAGCCCCCGTGAGGGAGTCTTCTGCGGCCATCAGATCAGCAAGGCTGCCCTCGCTGACGATGTGGCCGCCATGAACGCCAGCCCCAGGGCCGATATCAACAATGTGATCTGCAGCCCGGATCGTGTCCTCGTCGTGTTCAACGACGATCAAGGTGTTGCCGAGGTCTCGCAGCTTGACGAGGGTTGAGAGCAACCGGTCGTTGTCGCGTTGGTGCAAACCGATGCTGGGTTCATCCAGCACGTAGAGCACGCCGGTGAGGCCCGCACCGATTTGCGTTGCCAAACGGATGCGTTGCGCTTCACCGCCGGAGAGGGTCATCGCCGGCCGATCGAGGCTGAGGTAATCAAGCCCCACATCGATCAAGAAACGCAGGCGCAAACGGATCTCCCGCAACACCAGATCAGCGATCTGGATCTGGCGCGCTGACATCAACGGCTCGCCATCGGGGCCGCCACCCATCAAGGCATCAATGCGCTCGAGGCACTCGCCAACGCTGATGGCGGTCAGATCGGTGATGTTGTACGGACCAATGCGAACAGCCAGGGCTTCCGGCCGCAGGCGCTGGCCAGCGCAGGTGGCGCAAGGCACCAGCTCCTGATATTTCTCCAGCTTTTGACGGGCGGATTCGCCGCCAGCGTCGCGAATCTGGCGCTCAAGAATCGCTAAAACGCCTTCAAAGCGGCGCTCGTAGCCCTTGGATTTGCGATAGCGGCTATCGGCCTCGATCAGAATCGGCTCCACCGTGCCGAACAGAACGGCTTCCTGCTGGGTGCGGCTGAGCTCTTCCCAGGGAGTCTTGAGTTCAAAGCCGTAGGCCTGACCAACGCTGAACAGCAGCGAGAAGTAGTAGCTGCTCTCCTTTTCGCTCCAAGGTGCAATCGCCGCGTACACCGGTAGCGAAGGGTCGGGCACCACCCGCTCTTCGGTGAACTTGCGCAGGTAACCGATGCCATGGCAGTCGGGGCAGGCGCCGTAGGGACTGTTGAAGGAGAACAGGCGAGGCGAAAGCTCCTCCATCACCGCGCCGTGTTCGGGGCAAGCGAAGTTTTCGGAATACAGGCGCTCGCGCTGCACACCCTCTGGAAGCTCCTCGCCGCTCTTGGGCACCACCTCCACCAAGGCCAAACCATCGCCCCGCTTGAGGGCCGTGCGCAACGAATCGGTGAGGCGCTCCTGGATTCCCTCACGGGCCACCAGGCGATCCACCACCACCTCAATGTTGTGGGCCTGGTTTTTGTCGAGCTCGATGTTGTCGGAGAGCTCGCGCACCTCGCCGTTGATGCGCACCCGCGCAAATCCCTCAGCCACCAGGCCACTGATCAACTTGGTGTGGGTGCCCTTCTTGCCCCGCACCAAAGGAGCCAGCAGTTGGTACCGGGTGCCCTCCGGCAACAGCAGAATCTGATCGACCATCTCGTCGATCGACTGGGGGCTAATCGGCCGATCGCACTGGGGGCAGTGGGGCTCACCCGCACGGCCAAATAACAGCCTCAGGTAGTCCTGAATCTCCGTAACCGTGCCAACGGTGGAGCGGGGGTTATGGCTGGTGGACTTTTGATCAATCGAGATGGCCGGTGAAAGACCCTCGATGGCATCGACATCGGGCTTATCGACCTGGCCTAGGAATTGGCGCGCATAGGTGGAGAGGCTCTCCACATAGCGGCGTTGGCCCTCGGCAAAGATCGTGTCGAACGCCAGGGAGCTCTTGCCACTGCCGCTCACCCCGGTGAAGACCACCAGCTTGTTGCGGGGCAGGGCCAGATCAACGTCTTTGAGGTTGTGCTGCCGGGCGCCGCGCACCCGGATCACATCACTGATATTTCCGCCGTTCAGCGCCTGAAGGGCCTTGCCGGACGCGGCTTTGGCTCGAGCCATCGGGCGATTTCAGGGCTTGCCACTTTAACGGCGAGAAACCCTTCTATGCGGCTTGGCGATGCAAGAGGCTGGCGGCAAAATCTCGCGCTTCACCAGAGTCGCCACCGGCCAATTCAGCCAGTTCCCGCTGCCGCTCCTCAAGCGTGCTCAAGGGCTGAATCAACGAACGGGTGCTGCCCTGCTCCACCTGCTTACGCACCAACAGATGCTGATCAGCCGCGGCGGCTACCACCGGCTGGTGGGTGACACAAAACACCTGGCGGTGTTGGGCCAAGCGCTGCAGCAAGGCCGCCATCGCCGCGCTCACCTTGCCGCTGACGCCGGTATCGATCTCGTCAAACAAAAGGGTGATCTCCCCATCGGCTTCAGCCAGGCAGGTTTTCAAAGCCAGCAAAAAGCGGCTCATCTCACCGCCCGAGGCCACATCCCGCAACGGGGCCAGAGGCTGACCGGGGTTGGCAGAGAACAAGAACTGCACGTTCTCCGCCCCATGCTCACTGGGCTGGGCCGGCACCAGCTCAACGGCAAAGCGCACATGGGGCAGGGCCATGGGCCGCAGCGCTTGCATCAGGTCATGCTCCAAGCGTTCCGCTGCTTTTTGGCGCTGATCAGTGAGCTTCTGACAAGCCGCATCACGCTGCTGACGGCGCAGCAACTCCTCCTGCTCCAACGCCACCAACGCCGCTGCTGCCCCACCGGCTTGCAGGGTGTCGCGCAACTGATCACGGCGCTCAATCAAGGCTTCGAGATCAGCACCAAAACGCCGCTCCAAGGCCTTCAACGCAGCAATGCGCTCCTGCAGGGCCGCCAAATGCTCGGGATCCGCCTCTAAGGCGGCGGCGTAACGGTCCAAGTCGCGGCCGAGATCCTCCAGAGCGCTCTGGGCATCGATCCAGCTCTGACGAATCGGCTGCAACGCCGGATCCAGGGCCGCCATGGCACTGAGCTCCTGATCACAGGCGCCGAGATGCTCGAGCACCGAGGGAGCCCCTTCAGCCCCTTCGATCAATCGCCCCTGCACCTCCTGACAGCCCTGCTGCAAGCGCACGCCATGGCAAAGCCGGTCTTGCTCTTGTTCCAACAGCACCCGTTCCTGGGGGTTATCGAGTTGGGCTGCCTCGAGAGCTTGCAGTTGCTCCTCTTGATTGGCGCGGTCTTGCAGCAGAGCTTCTTGCTGGGCTCTGGCCTGCTCCAAAGCCGCGGCCGCCTGAGTCCACAGCTGCTGGCATTGGCGCACCGGCTGCAACACATCCGAGAGTTCGCTGCCGCCAAAACGATCCAACCAACGCCGCTGTTGCCCAGCGCGGGCGAGCTGTTGGGTCTGCCCCTGGCCGGTGAGATCCAGCAGCAGGGGGCGCAACTCAGCGAGGGCTGAGCGATTGAGGCTGACGCCATTGAGGCGACTGCGGCTGCTGAAACGTCCATCCAGCAAGCGCAGCTCACGGCTGAGCAGCAGCTCCTCCTCCTCGTCCAAATCAAGTTCTTGGGCTTGGCACCACTGCCGCAAGGGCTTGGTCCAGCCAAAACTGGCTTCGATCGATCCCCTCACACAGCCATCGCGCAACAGGCGTTGCGGCTGACCGCCACCGGTCAGCGCATCGAGGGCATCTAAAAGAATGGATTTGCCGGCGCCGGTTTCACCGGTGAGCACCGTGAAACCCGGACCGAACACCAGCTCTTGGCTGTCGATCAGGGCGATATTGCTGATGTGAAGCCCGGTGAGCACGGCGTCTCCAAGCCAGCCGGCGCAGCGTAACGGCTCCGATATCAATTAAAAGGGGGTTCCCAGCCGGGTTCCCCACCGCAACGCCTCCATGACCGCGACCAGCGATTTTCTTGAAGCGGCCGGTCTGAACAGCTACGACCCGGCAGAGATCACCAGGATTTACGCAGGCCACCCCCTACGGCTGTTGAAACGGCTGAGGGAAACCCTGATTCCCATCGGACTGTTGTTGCTGGGGGTTCTGTTCGATCGCCTCAGCGGACGCCTCAAAGACCCCAATATTTCGAGAGATCGCGCCAGGGAAGCCGCCAACCTGCTGGCTGATCTGGGCCCTGCGTTCATCAAAGCCGGCCAAGCCCTCTCCACCCGGCCCGACATCGTGCCGCCAGTGCTGCTGGAAGAGCTCTCCCGGCTTCAGGATCAACTGCCGGCCTTCCCCAGCGACCAGGCCCGGGCCTGCATCACCGAAGACCTCGGCGCTGAAGTCGATGAGCTCTATGGAGAGCTGGATGCCGAACCGATTTCAGCCGCCTCCTTGGGCCAGGTGTATCGAGGCACCTTGAAAGATGGCCGCGCCGTGGCCGTGAAAGTGCAAAGGCCCGGTCTGCGGGAGCAGATCACGCTGGACCTCTACATCGTGCGGAATATCGCGGCGTGGCTGAAATCCAACATCGGCCTGATCCGCAGCGACCTGGTGGCCCTCATCGATGAGCTGGGCCGGCGGGTATTTGAGGAAATGGACTACTTCAACGAAGCCTCCAATGCCGAGCGCTTCGCTGAGCTGCACGCCCACAACCCGCGCATCGCCGTTCCGGAAATCCATCGCGAACTCACCAGCCGGCGGGTGTTGACCATGGAATGGATCGAGGGGGTGAAACTGACCCGGCTCGAGGCGGTCAAAGCCATGGGGATCGACCCCGATGAGCTGGTCGATGTCGGAGTGAACTGCAGCCTGCAGCAGTTGCTCGAACACGGCTTTTTCCACGCTGATCCCCATCCCGGCAACCTGCTGGCCCTGGCCGATGGGCGCTTGGCCTATCTCGATTTCGGGATGATGAGCGAGGTCACCCGCGAATCGCGAACGGGCCTGATTCAGGCGGTGGTGCACCTGGTCAATCGCAACTTCGATGCCCTCTCCAAGGACTTCGTCACCCTCGGCTTCCTGGCTGAAGAGGTGAACCTCGAACCGATCGTTCCGGCTTTTGAACAGGTTTTCGGCCAGGCGCTTCAAGCAGGGGTGAGCCGCATGGACTTCAAAGCGGTCACCGACGATCTCTCCGGGGTGATGTATCGCTTCCCCTTCCGCGTGCCGCCCTACTACGCATTGATCATTCGCTCGCTGGTGACGCTGGAAGGCATTGCCCTCAGCGTCGACCGCGATTTCAAAATCCTCGGTGCTGCCTATCCCTATTTCGCTCGCCGCTTGCTGGAGGATTCCGATCCAGACCTGCGGCGCTCCCTGCGGGACATGTTGTTTGACGGTGAGGATTTCCGCTGGAACCGGCTTGAGGATCTGGTCATGAATGCCGCCCGCCAGCAACAGCTGGACATCGAAGGGCTGTTGGATCAAACCCTGGATTTCCTCTTCTCCCCACTCGGCGGAGTGCTGCGGCAGCAACTGGTGACCGCTGCGGTCGACCAACTCGATGCAGCGGGCTGGAACCTGGTGCAAAACCTCGGCAAGCGCCTGCCGTTGCGATTGAGGCCGCCGGGCCTGAAAACGCCCCCGGTGCGCAATGCCAACGCAGCCCTGCTCAACCTCGAACCGATTCGAGAGCTGGTGCGAATCCTGCAGCAACTTCCCGGCTTTGAGCCGCGCTTGATCACCAGCCGTTTACCGCGGCTGTTAGCGGAGCCTGACCTGCGCGGCATGGGCCTGGATCTGGCTCGCGGCCTGGCAGAGAGGGGGATGGTGCGTCTGGTGCGCGACCTGCTGGTGGAACCCAACATCCGCCAAGAGGCTCAAATCCCTCAAGCGGCCTAAATTCCAGGCGTTGCCACAGCCCCGGGTTTCATGCTGGATCTGCCACCGGTGCTGGCGACAGAAAATGTGGTCTTCGTCACCGGTGCCTTCCGCCGCACCATGACGGTGAGTTCGCTCGACCAATTCGTGGAAACGGGAGTCCCCAAAGGACTCCTCGCCGACCTGCTTCGCTTCACGGGCTCCCAGCCCAAACCGATCCAGGGGCTGTTGAAAACGGAGGTTCCCCTACCGGTAACCCTCACGAGCCGGTTGCTGAACACCCGCATTGGTGAGGCGATCCTCGAGCGCGCTTCGGCGATTGTGTATCCGCTTCGCGCCCCCGATGCCGGCGTGGTGGCCATGCGTTCAGCCCTGGTGCTGGGGGTTTACGACAACGGCGGCAAGCTCACTCCCATCAGCTTTTTGAAGGCCTATCCAGCCGAGGAGATGGCCGTCAACATCCCGCAATTGCTGGCAATCATCCAAAAAGCAGCCTCGATTAGCGATCTGGTTCGCTTCTTCTCCGATGCCCCCCTCGACGGGTTGCGCTGAAGTTGTCGCCCTGGCGCGGGTAAATTGACCTTTTGGCCGCAGCTGTGCCCTTGCTCCGTTCCGTTCGTGGCCTGTTTAAGCGGCCCACCACACAGAACTGGCAGGGCCTGATTCCCGCCTATCGCCGTTGGCTGCCGGTCAGTGATGCCACCCCGGTGATCAGCCTGTGTGAAGGCGCCACACCGCTGGTACCCGCTCCTGCGATTTCCGAGCGGCTCGGCCGCGGCATCCGCGTGTTCCTCAAGGTGGATGGCCACAACCCCACCGGCAGCTTCAAAGACCGCGGCATGACCATGGCGGTCAGCAAAGCCAAGGAAGCTGGGGCCGAAGCCGTGATCTGCGCCAGCACAGGCAACACCTCAGCGGCCGCGGCTGCCTATGCCCGCCGCGGCGGAATGCGGGCCTTTGTGCTGATCCCCGATGGCTATGTGGCCCAAGGGAAATTGGCGCAGGCCCTGCTCTATGGCGCCGAGGTGCTGGCTGTGCGCGGCAACTTTGACCGGGCCTTGAGCATCGTGCGCGAAATGGCCGATCAGTACCCGGTCACCCTGGTGAATTCCCTCAACCCATTCCGCTTGGAAGGCCAAAAAACAGCGGCCTTTGAGGTGGTGGATGAATTGGGTGATGCCCCCGATTGGCTCTGCATCCCCATGGGCAATGCGGGCAACATCAGCGCCTACTGGATGGGATTCAAGGAATACCGAAACGCCGGCATGAGCCGCAAATTGCCGCGAATGATGGGTTTCCAGGCGGCCGGCTCTGCCCCTCTGGTGCACGACACCACGGTGGAGCAACCCGACACGATTGCCACCGCCATCCGCATCGGCAATCCCGCCAACCGCGAAAAAGCCTTGAAGGTGCGCCAGGAGAGCAATGGCGGCTTTGCTGCCGTCACCGACGCCGCCATCCTCGATGCCTACCGCCTGCTGGGCCGGGAGGAGGGAGTCTTCTGTGAGCCCGCTTCTGCGGCCTCCGTGGCTGGTCTGCTGCAACGGGCCGATGAAGTGCCCAGCGGCGCCACCGTGGTGTGTGTGCTCACCGGCAATGGCCTCAAGGACCCCACCAGCGCCATCGACCACAGCGAAGCCACCTTCCACGGCGATCTGACGCCCGATGTGGCCACCGTGGCCAAGGTGATGGGCTTCTAATTCAGGCAATCCAACCGAAAAACTGTCTGCTGAAAGGCGGTTCAACAGCTGTGTAAAACCCGGGGAAAAAGCGAGGGCCCCAAAGCCACTGCTTCTCCACAGCCTGGGGATCAAGGGGAAAAGCCCTGCTTCTTCCCAACCCGCTCACCAACAATCCCCAGCCGTGCCACGCCGTGATTCCAGACTGGGCCAAGGATTGGAACGTTTTCCCCGGCTTCCCCAAGCCCTATTACGGCTGTTTTATTAGTTCTTTTCTAGAAACAAAACCAATTCACTAGAAGAGACGGTGGAACGCGTTGCAGATTCAGGCACCGTGTGGAAGCTTGGTATCGCTCGAGGCGGCATCGGATGAAATTGGTTTGCAGCCAAGCGGAGCTCAACGGCAGCCTGCAGTTGGTCAGTCGTGCCATCGCCGGGCGGCCCACTCACCCGGTGTTGGCCAATGTGTTGGTCACCGCTGATGCCGCTGCTGGCCGCATCAGCCTGACGGGATTTGATTTGAGCCTGGGAATTCAGACGAGCTTTGCCGCCGTCGTCGAATCCAGTGGCGCGATCACCCTGCCGGCCAAGCTGTTTACCGACATCGTCAGCCGCCTGCCCGCCGATGGTCCGCTGACCCTGGCTTGCCCCGAAGGAGAAGAGCAGACCGAGCTCTCGGCTCTCACCGGCAGCTATCAAATGCGTGGCTTATCGGCGGAGGATTTCCCCGATTTGCCGCTGGCCCAAAACGGGCAGCCCCTGCTGCTCAGCGGTGAAGCCTTCGCGGAAGGGTTGCGCAGCACCTTGTTTGCCAGCAGTGGTGATGAGTCCAAGCAAATCCTCACCGGCATTCACCTGAAGGTGGAAGAAGGCGGGTTGGAATTTGCGGCCACCGATGGTCACCGTTTGGCTGTGCGCCGCAATGGTGCTGGGGGCCAAGAGGGTGCTGAATCGTTTGCCGTCACCGTGCCGGCACGGTCGTTGCGTGAGCTGGAACGACTGCTGTCGGCCCGCCCTTCGGAAGAGTCGATCAGCCTGTTCTGTGATCGCGGCCAGGTGGTCTTTTTGTGGGCCGATCAAGTGCTCACCAGCCGCACCTTGGAGGGCACCTATCCCAATTACGGCCAGCTGATCCCTGAGAGCTTTGCTCGCACCATCAGCCTGGAGCGCAAGCCATTCATCGCGGCCTTGGAGCGCATTGCGGTGCTGGCTGATCAACACAACAACGTGGTCAAACTCACCGCTGATCCGGCCAGTGGTCAGCTGCAGCTCAGCGCTGATGCGTTGGATGTGGGCAGTGGTTCGGAATCCCTGGCAGCTCAAATCAATGGCGAGGAAATCGCCATGGCCTTCAACGTGCGTTATTTGCTGGAAGGCCTCAAGGCCATGGCCGATACGACCGTGCGCCTCAACCTCAACAGCCCCACCAGCCCGGCTGTGTTGTCGGCTGATGAGGATGGTGAGGCCGGCTTTACCTATTTGGTGATGCCTGTTCAGATCCGGAGCTGAATGCCGCTTCCCCGCCAGATCTTGATCAGTGAGCTGTTGCGCTCACGCTTGCGGGATGAGTTGGGGCAAGACCTGGGGGTTGGCCATCAGGTCTGGATGCATCCCCCCTGCCATCGCTTGCTGGGTTGGAGTTCCCGTCCGTCGGCCTTTGGCCCGCGGCGCTCGGTGTGGCGCCTGGATCAACTGGTGGATTGGTTGGAGGGGCAAGTCGAGGTGGAGGGAGAGCCCGCCGACACCGAACAGCCCACCTTGGATCTGCTGCCCACCTTGATGGAGGCCACGTTGCTGGGTCAGCAGCAACAGCCCTTGGGCCGTTTGGTGGATGCGGTGGTTGATGTGCAGAGCGGACGCATCAATCACTACCTGGTGGCCCGCAGTGATCCCCGTTTGCCTGGCAGTAGCCGCTGGCGTTTGGAACCCGATCGCTTGATCGATCAACAGCCCGGGCAAGTGCAGGCGGCGTTGCAGGAGCTCGATGATCTCCCCCTGGATCGCGCCAGCATTCGGCAGCAGATGCTGCGCCGTAGCCGTCAAATTCGCGATCAAGTTCCTGACTCCTTTGATGACCTCGAAGGACGTCTGCGCACGTTTGGTCAGCGCCTTTGGGATGGCGGTGAGGATTTGATTGAGCGCTGGCGCGATGAGGAGCCGCCCCTGGAGGAGCGCCGCAGCCGCTCGCGCAGTCGCGATTGGGATGATCCCGATGATGGTGAAGATCCCTGGATCTGAGCTCATTCACACTGGAGGCTGTCTCGATGGCTCAGCGCCTTGGTTTCCACCCCTGCTTCCGGTGCCCCAGCCTTTGATCAAGCGCCGCCAGCCATTGCTGCGCAGGTCAAACAAGAGGGCCTGACACCAGAGGACTACAACGAAATCGTGCGGCGTCTGGGGCGCCACCCCAATCGGGCCGAGTTGGGCATGTTTGGGGTGATGTGGTCGGAGCATTGCTGTTACCGCAACTCCCGGCCCTTGCTGGGCCAATTCCCCACCGAAGGCCCGCGAATCTTGGTGGGTCCTGGGGAAAACGCTGGCGTTGTGGATCTCGGTGAGGGCCATCGCTTGGCCTTCAAGATCGAAAGCCATAACCACCCCTCAGCGGTGGAGCCGTTTCAAGGTGCAGCCACCGGGGTGGGCGGCATTTTGCGCGACATCTTCACCATGGGCGCCCGCCCCATGGCCCTGCTCAATGCGTTGCGGTTTGGGCCCCTGGAGGAGTCCCGCAATGCCGGCCTGATGGAGGGCGTGGTGGCTGGCATCGCCCATTACGGCAATTGCGTGGGTGTGCCCACCGTTGCGGGCGAAGTGGCCTTTGACCCCAGCTACAGCGGCAACCCGTTGGTCAATGCCATGGCCTTGGGCTTGATGGAGACCGAAACGATCGTGCGCTCGGGTGCCTCCGGTGTGGGAAACCCTGTGGTTTACGTGGGCAGCACCACCGGCCGCGACGGCATGGGCGGTGCCAGCTTTGCCAGCGCCGAGCTCAGTGAAGACAGCCTCGACGACCGCCCGGCCGTGCAGGTGGGGGATCCCTTTTTGGAGAAGGGCTTGATCGAGGCCTGCCTCGAGGCTTTCCAGAGTGGTGATGTGGTGGCTGCCCAAGACATGGGCGCTGCTGGATTGACCTGCAGTTGCGCGGAGATGGCCGCCAAGGGTGATCTCGGCATCGAGCTGGATCTCGACCGTGTGCCGGCCCGTGAAACCGGGATGACGGCCTACGAATTCCTGCTCTCGGAATCCCAGGAGCGGATGCTGTTTGTGGTGCAAGCGGGCCGCGAAGAACCCCTGATGCAGCGCTTCCGCCGCTGGGGCTTGCAGGCCGCGGTGGTTGGCCGGGTGTTGGAAGAACCGGTGGTGCGTGTGCTGCAGAACGGTGCGGTGGCTGCGGAGGTTCCCTCCCGCGCTCTGGCTGAGGACACACCGATTAACCGCCGTGAGCTGCTCAGCGAACCTCCGGCTGCGGTGCAACAGCACTGGCAGTGGCAGGAAGGTTCCTTGCCAGCGCTGGCTTCTGAGGCTGTTGAGCCCACTTTGTTGCAGCTTTTGGATGATCCAACCATTGCCAGCAAGCGCTGGGTGTGGCGTCAGTACGACCACCAGGTGCAGGCCAACACCGTGGTGAAACCGGGTGGGGCCGATGCCGCGGTTTTGCGGTTGCGCTCCCAGCAGGATCACGACCCGCAGTCCTCCAACCAGCGGGGTGTGGCGGCCACCGTGGATTGCCCCAACCGCTGGGTTGCCCTCGATCCCGAGCGCGGTGGCATGGCCGCTGTGGCTGAAGCGGCCCGCAACCTCAGCTGCGTCGGCGCCGAACCGATTGCCGTCACCGACAACCTCAATTTCCCCTCGCCGGAAACGCCGACCGGCTATTGGCAGTTGGCCATGGCCTGCCGCGGCCTCTCAGAAGCCTGCCGGGCGCTGCAAACGCCTGTGACCGGAGGCAATGTCTCCCTCTACAACGACACCCGCCTGCCCGACGGCAGCATCCAACCGATCCAACCCACACCGGTGGTGGGCATGGTTGGCCTGGTGGAAGACATCAACACCTTGGTTGGTTTGGCCTGGCCCCAACCAGCGGCAGGTGCTGCTGGGGATCACCTGGTGCTGTTGGGCTTGCCTCTCGATACACCTCAAGACGATGAGCGCCTCGGCTTGGCGGGCAGCAGTTTTCTGCAGGTTTGCCACGGGCTGTGCACCGGCCGGCCGCCGCGCACGGATCTTGAGCTGGAGCAGAAGGTTCAGCAGGCCTTGCGCTCAGGAATTCGCGCTGGTCAGATCAGTGCTGCCCACGATGTCTCCGATGGTGGCTTGCTGGTGGCCGTGGCTGAAATGGCGGTGGCTGCCGGCTGCGGCGCTCAGCTGAGTGTCCCAAGTGCGGGACGCTTGGAGCGGCTGCTGTTTGCAGAAGGTGGTGCCCGCGTGGTGGTGAGTGTTCCGGAGGCCTCTTGGTCTGCGCTGCAAACGGCATTGCAGCAAGCGGGATGCCCGGCGCAGAGCTTGGGGCGGGTTCAAGCTGATGCCCGATTGCAGTTGCGCGTTGGCGATCAGAACGTGCTCGACGTGGCGATCGATGCTTTAGCCCATGCCCACCAACAGGGGTTGCCGCGGCGTTTGGAGCAGCCGGCCCTCGGGCACAATGGTTAAGCAACCATGAAGGCCTCAGCTGCTGTGACCTTTCAGTGGCCCGAACAGTCCGGTGGGGCACCGGATCGGATGGAAGAGGCCTGTGGGGTCTTCGGTGTTCTGGCGTCAGGCCAGCAGGTTTCCAGCCTTTGTTATTTCGGGCTCTACGCCCTGCAGCACCGCGGCCAGGAAGCCGCTGGGATTGCCGTCTTTGAGGGCGATCGGGTTCGCCTGCACAAAGACATGGGCCTGGTCAGCCAGGTGTTTGATCAAGACGTGCTGGAGCGCATGCCCGGCGATCTGGCGGTTGGTCATACGCGGTATTCCACAACCGGAAGTTCCCGGGTGTGCAACGCCCAGCCCCTGGTGTTGATGACCCGCTTGGGTCCCTTTGCCCTGGCCCACAACGGCAATTTGGTCAATGCCATGCAGCTGCGTGATCAGCTGCAGCAACAGGGTTGCCAGGCCACCGGCACCACCGATAGCGAGCTGATTGCCTTCGCTGTTCAGGCGCAAGTGGAAGCCGGTCTCGATTGGGATGAGGCGATCAAAGCGGCAGCCCGTCAGTGCCAAGGGGCCTTCAGCCTTGTGATCGGAACGCCTGAGGCGCTCTATGGCCTGCGCGATGGCCACGGCTTGCGGCCCTTGGTGTTTGGCTCCTTGCCGGAGGCTGAGGTGGCGTCTTGGGTGGTGAGCAGCGAAACCTGTGGCCTCGACATCGTTGGTGCTCGCTTCCACGACGATGTGGCTGCGGGCGAATTGGTGCGTTTCCACAGCGGTGAGGATCAACCGTTCCGTAGCCGTTGGATTGAGGAAACCCCCAAGCTCTGCGTGTTTGAGCTGATCTATTTCGCGCGCCCGGATAGCCGCTTTTTTGGCGAATCCCTCTACAGCTACCGCAAGCGCATTGGTCAGCGTTTGGCCCAGGAATCACCGGTGGAAGCGGATCTGGTGATTGGTGTGCCCGATTCCGGCATCCCTGCGGCCATTGGTTACTCCCAAGCCACCGGCATTCCTTTTGGCGATGGCTTGATCAAAAACCGCTATGTGGGCCGCACCTTCATTCAGCCCACCAAGGCGATGCGTGAGGCGGGCATTCGCGTCAAGCTCAACCCCTTGCCCGATGTGCTCGAGGGGCAGCGCATTGTTGTGATCGATGACTCGATCGTGCGTGGCACCACCAGCCGCAAGTTGGTGCAGGCCTTCCGTGATGCCGGTGCCAGTGAGGTGCACATGCGCATCAGTTCACCGCCGGTGACCCATCCCTGCTTCTACGGCATCGATACCGATTCCCAGGATCAGTTGATTGCTGCGCGCCTGGAGCTCGAAGAGATCGAAGCCCATCTCGGCGTGGATTCGCTCGCCTATCTGAGCCGTGAAGGCATGCTCCATTGCGCCCAAGAGCAAAGCGAGCATTTCTGTTCCGCCTGCTTTGACGGCAACTACCCGATTCCTGTGGAAGACGGCATGCGCAAGAGCAAGTTGATGCTCGAGCCGGCTGGCGTTGCGGCGGGTCTGCAGTCCTAGGGCTTCGCGTTAGCCGTCGATCAGGGGCAACAGCCGTTGCACGGTTTGGCCTTTGGGCAGCTTGAGCTGTTGACCGGTACCGCGGCCATCTTCCACAGGCAGTGAGTCGCTGGCCAAGCGCAGGCTGCCGGCTTGGGTTTCTACGCAGACTCGCGCTGTGGTGCTGCGCAGATCGGTGAGGGCATCGTTGCGCTGCTCAAAGCGCAGCCCGATTTCGCCGATGGCGCCCCGTTGGCAGCGGCGCAGATGGTCGATTCCAAGGCGTTTGAGCTGGCCCAACTGGCTGATCATCAGCACATCGCCTCCGGCGGCCGCGGCTGCGGCTCCCACGATCGATTCACCCGGCAGCAATCGCATCAACACCGGACCTTGGGCCGTGCGTCCCATCACTGGGATGGTGCTGTCATCAATGGGCAGGCGCAGCATGCGGCCGGTGCTGCTGGCCACCGCTAAATCATCGCCAGGCCGGCACATCACCACCCGTTGCAGCTGCACGCCGTCTTTGAGCTTGAGCACCGTGGTGGCACGCCCGGATAGGTCCCTGAGGTCAACGCCTGCGAGGCGCTTGAAGCGGCCATCGCTGCTCAACAAACCAACGCTGAAGTCTTGATCGGCTGGGGGCACCACCAGCACATCCACCACCTGCTCGGCTTGGCCATCAACGCTGTCGGGCAAGAAGCGCTCCAGGGGACCGGGTTGCTGTGCCGCAAACTCCCAGCGCAGCGCAGCGACGCGTCCGCCACTGGTAAAGGCCAGTAGTTGTGGTTCCGGTTGCACCGGCAGCAGCAGTTTGGCGCTGCAGCCGTGATCGCCGAACTCGAGGTCGTCGAGCAGGTGCAGCCGTCCCAGCACCTGGGGAGTCACCAGCCGCAAGATGCCGTCGCTCTGCCACAGCAGTTGTTGATCGCTGCTGACGTTGGCGAGCGCTTGTTTGCGCAGCATTTCGGTGTTGGGCCGCTGGGCTGCGGTGCGCTGCGCCACCAGTTCATCGCCCCCTTCCTGCAGCGCCGTCCGCCGGGGGGTGGCATAGCGCTTGCGCAATTGCTTCAGCTCACTGACCAGGGTGTCGAGCAGGGTTTTGCGGTCATCGAGCAGGTGCCGCAGGCGGCTTTGCTCTTGGCGCAGTTCCTCCAATTCCTGGCGCAGGCTCTCCTGCTCCAGACCGGTGAGGCGGCGCAGGGGCATGGCGAGCACCGCATCGGCCTGCCGCTCTGTGATGTCGAGGTGCACCTGCAGGCTGGCCTTGGCGCTGGCGGCATCGCGGGCGTCCTGAATCATCTGGATCACCTTGGCCAGGTCGTCGAGGGCCTTGATCAGACCCTCCACCACTTCCAGCCGTTCCTCGCAGCGGCGCAGGGCGTAACGGGTGCGCCGCAGCATCGTGAGCTCGCGGTACTCCAGGAACTGCTGCAGCATCTGGCGCAGGCTCAGCTGGATGGGCTGGCCGTTGACCAGGGCCAGCAAGATGGCGCCGAAATTGTTTTGCAGGGCTGTGCGTTTGTGCAGCTGTGCCAGCACTTGCTCGGGGTTGGCATCGCGGCGCAGTTCCACCACCACCCGCATGCCTTCGCGATCGCTTTCATCGCGGATGTCGGCGATCCCAGCAACTTTGCCGTCGTTGACCTGATCCGCCAGTTTTTCGATCCAGCCGGCTTTGCTGAGTTGATAGGGCAGCTCGGTGATCACCACGGCATTGCGCTTGTGGCGACCTTTGCCGGGTTGCACCTCCTCGATATGGGCCACCCCGCGCATTGGGATGCTGCCGCGGCCATGGAGGTAGGTGTCGCGCAATCCACTGCCGGTGAGCACCACGCCACCGGTGGGGAAATCAGGCCCAGGCACCAGCTGCAGCAGCTTTTCGTCGCTGAGGTTGGGGTTGCGAACCAAGGCCACCAAGGCATCCACCACCTCACCGAGGTTGTGGGGGGGAATGCTGGTGGCCATGCCCACGGCGATACCCGTGCAGCCGTTGAGCAGCAGGAAGGGCAGCTGCGCTGGCAGCACCGTGGGTTCCTGTTGGGAGCCGTCGAAGTTGGGGGCGAAGTCGACGGTGTCGTTGCCGATCTCTTCCAGCAGGGCTTGGTGGGAGACCGGCGCCAAGCGGGTTTCGGTGTAGCGCATGGCCGCCGGTGGATCGTCATCCACCGAGCCAAAGTTGCCGTGGCCGTCGAGCAGCGGATTGCGGCAGCCGAAGGTCTGCACCAACCGCACCAAGGCGTCGTAAACCGCCTGATCACCGTGGGGGTGGTACTTGCCGAGCACGTCGCCCACCACGCGGGCGCACTTGCGGTAAGGGCGATCTGGGGTGAGCCCCAGTTCGTGCATCGCGTAGAGGATCCGCCGCTGAACGGGCTTGAGGCCGTCGCGCACATCCGGCAGCGCCCGCCCCACGATCACGCTCATCGCGTATTCGAGATACGAGCGCTGCATCTCCTGATGCAGGGAGATCGAAACGATGCGCTCGTCCGCCATGCGGCGTGAGGTCAGGGACCAAAGGTGGCGCTCAGCCTACAGATGGCGTCTAGTTGCTTTGGAAGGTCGCCAACCCCTTGGCGCGCCGCACAGCCCCTTTGACCTGCTCGTTTTCAAACAGCTCTTGGGTGGCTGCCACGAGTTTTGGACCCCAGAGCTGGTCCTCTTGAAAAGCAGCCAGAACGTAATCGGGTTGTTTGATCAAGGCCTGAACCGCCAGACCAAGCGTGTCGGCTGAGTCATCGCCGTTGGCGTAGAGGGCAGCAGCGAGCGCCAGCATGGGTTCGGCTTCGCCGTCGCTCATTTCCACCGCTTGGCGCCAGCGATCGACGGCGGCATCACGGCGGTCTTCTTCAAATAGAACGATGCCCTGGTTGTTGACGGCTTCCCAAAAGTTCTGACGCAGGCCAGAGGCTTTTTCAAACGATTTCAAGGCCGCGCCCAGATTGCCCTGCTTGATCTGTGCATTGCCCAGATCAAAGTAAGCACCAGGGTTTTTTGGGTCTAAGCGCAGGCCTTGTTGCAGCAGTTTTTCCGCGGCGGCTGGCCGGTCGTTGCGCAGGTTGAGGGCACCTTCGGCAAACCAAACCCCAGCGTTTTTGGGGTCGAGTTCTTTGGCGCGAGCCAGGGCCGCTTCAGCTTTGGCCGCCTGTTCGCTGCGGTTGTTCTCATCGGAACTGCGCAGTTCAGCTTCCGCTAAGACCAACCAGGCCCTTGGATCATCTGGAAGCAGCTGCACAGCCAAACGCCCGAGGCGCCGGGCTTCTGCGATTTGGCCGATGCGCAACAGCCCGGCCGCGGCGCCAGCGATGTTGACCCCCGCATCGCTGAGCTCTTCGCTGGTGGGCACATAGACGTAGGGAACCAAAGCCCTCGCTGGCAGCACAGGAGAGAGCAACGCCGCGGCGCAGAGAGCGGGCAGCCAACGACGCATTCCTGGGTCCCATGGAGGGCTCAGCCTAGGTCTGCCAGATTGCGTCGCCACATCCAGGGTTTGATCCGCCGCAGGGCTGAGGCCCGCAAGCGTTCACTCCAGGTGTCATCACTCCAGCTCGCCATGTCTCTGGCTGTGCTGCTCAAGATCCACTCCCGGGGCTGCACGGCTGGATCAGCGCTGCTTTGGGCGTGATGCTGATTCCAGGGGCAAACCTCCTGGCAGAGATCACAACCAGCCACCCAGCCATGCAGTGGCAGGGGCAGCTGCTCATCGCGGTTTTCGATGCTGTGGAAGGCGATGCAGCGGCGGCTATCCACGACAAAAGGTTCTGTAATCGCTGCCGTTGGACAGGCCGGCAGGCAGCGCTGGCAATGGCCGCAGAGGGAGCGGGCGGGTTGATCGGCTGGAAGGCGGATGGTGGTGAGCAGGTGGCCCAGCAGCAGCCAGGAGCCATGGCTTGTGCTGATCAAATTGCCGTTTTTGCCGATCCAGCCCAAACCAGCCTCTTCAGCCCAGGCCTTGTCCATCAGCGGCGCGCTATCGACGCAGGCGCGCCAGCGGCCGCCTGGCTGTTGCTCGTCCAGCCAGCGGCCCAGTCGCCTGAGCCGTTGATCGATCACCCGGTGGTAATCGCGGCCCCAGCCGTAACGGGCAATTTTTGGGGTGCCCGCGGCTTGCTGCTGGTCGACGTAGTAATTCAGTGCCACGGCCAGCACGCTTTGAACTCCCGGCAGCAGCTGTTCAATCGCCTGTCGCCTGGGGTCTTGCATCCAGGCCATGTCGGCCTGGTGGCCTGCCGCTAACCAGCGTTGCAGCGCTGCCGTGCGCAAGCCGATCCGCTCACCGCCAGGCACCGCAGCGATGCCGGCGAGGGCAAAGCCTTGCTCCAAGGCCTGCTGTTTCAGGGCATCGGCCAGATCAGCAGGCACCCGTACAGTTGCGCCGCTGAAGCATTCTCCTGTGTCAGAACTCACCACCTCCCGTCTCTCCGGCCTGTTGCGCTGGATCGGTGGGGTTCTGGTCATCCTGCTGGGCTTTGAGCTCCTGGCGGTGCTCATGGCCAATGCCTGGGGTGAGGAGGCGTTCCATCAATTGTTGGTGGACACGCTGCTGGCCCATGCACCGATGGCCCTGGTGGGCTTGTTGCTGATGTTGGTGGGCTCTCGGCTGGATTTCCCGGCCCAGGGCCGCAGCCCCCTGCGGTGGACCGTTTTGGTTGTCGGCGCCTTGATGTCCCTGGCGCTGTTTGTGGCGATCCCGGTGCAGGTGGGGGGCAACCAACTGATCCAGTTGGAGGCGAATCGCTCCGTTGATCAGAAGCGCTCGGAATTCGAGCAAGCCCGGCAAGAGAGCCAGGATCCCAAGTTGATGGAGATGCTGCAGGCCCAGCTCGAGCAGGGCGGGCAGATCTCCGCTGAGGCCAAGCCGGAAGACAAAAAAGCGCAGGTGCAAGCGCTGATCGATCAGCGCCTTGATCAGCTCAAGCAGCAGCAGGTGCAAGCCGAACGCACCCGCGACCTCACCTTGGGTCAGCGCCGCTGGGGCGGAACGGCTGTGGCCCTGTTGTTGGCCCTGGCCAGCTTGGCGGTGGCTTTGGCCGCGGTGCTCTGAAGCAACAGTCCCGTCGCTAAGTTGCATAAGCGACATCCTTCGACCGGCCAGCCTTGGTTCAGTCCCGTTCTCGATCTGAACCGCCGGTCAACGTGCGGTTGCAGCAGGATCTGAAAAATGATCTGATCGCTGGCTTGCTGGTGGTCATTCCGCTGGCCACCACCATCTGGTTGGCCACGTTGGTCACCCGTTTTGTGGTCAGTTTTCTGACCTCGGTTCCGAAGCAGTTCAACCCGTTCAACACCCTCAACCCGCTGTTGCAGGAGTTGATCAACCTGTCGGTGGGACTGCTGGTCCCCCTGCTGGGCATCCTGTTGATCGGCTTGATGGCCCGCAACATCGTTGGCCGTTGGTTGTTGGATTTCGGTGAGGGCACCCTGGCCCGGATCCCTTTGGCCGGCTCGGTTTACAAGACCCTCAAGCAGATTCTGGAAACCGTGCTGCGGGATAACAGCACCCGGTTTCGGCGGGTTGTTTTGGTTGAGTACCCCCGCGATGGGATCTATGCCCTGGGTTTTGTGACCGGCATGCTCAGCGCCGGCATGCAGGCTGGGTTTCCTCAACCGATGATCAGCGTCTTTATTCCCACCGCTCCAAACCCCACCACCGGTTGGTACAGCATCGTTCCAGAGGCCTCCGTGAAGGACCTGGACATGAGCGTGGAGGAGGCGTTCCGCACGATCATTTCCGCTGGCATCGTCAACCCAGACGAGCAGCCCAGCCCCAGCAATCGCAGCTTCTCGAGCTTGCTCGCCCAACTGCGGCCCACACCTCTTTCGGCTCCTCCCAAGGCCTGACCCATGCAGAACCGCACGATTGCCCGGGAGCTCGCCCTGTTGATCTTGGGGCAGCTTCAGGACCGCCATGTTCCCGAGGCCAGCACCACCGAGCAGCTCTTGGCCCAGGCGATGGCGTCGTTGAACAGCCATCTGCGCGAGAGCTTGGATCAGGCGGCAGAAGAACTGCAGCAAGCTCAGCAAGCGCTGCTGGATAGCGAGTTGGCCGAAGGCCAATTGCCCCAAGTCAGAGAGCATTTGCGCCAGGGTTTGGAGCGCTCGGAGCAGGCCCTCAATCGCCTCTCCTCAAGCCTGGAATACCCCCGTCTGTTGCAGCTGGCTGATCAGCAGGATTTGCGCCATTGGGCGTTGCTGCGAGCCAAGGCTGTGGCTGAGGCCCAGCCGCAACTGGATCAAGGCATCGATGCGGTGATGGAGGGCTGGCGCTTGACCCGTCTGCCGAGGATCGATCAAGACATCCTGCGCTTGGCCGTGGTGGAAATTGATGAGTTCCAAACCCCAGCGGCTGTGGCTTGCAATGAAGCGGTGGAACTCGCCCATCGCTACAGCGATGAAGCCGGTCGCCGCATGATCAATGGGGTTTTGCGCCGCTACACAACGGCTGCGGCCCGCTAGCCCATGGCTGAGTTCGATTGGTTTCAGCGGCAGGACAGCTCCGAGTCCTCCGATGCGCAGCAGCCCGATGACGCCCTTGATTGGGCCAAACAGGCCTATGCCCGCCTGAAGGCGCAGCAGGAAGCTGAAAAATCAGCTGCCGCTGTTCCTCCAGCTGAACCAGCACCGGAGCCTGCCCCCGACCCTGACCCGGAGCCAGAAGCTGAGCAGCCGGTGGCTGCCGCTGCGGTTCCTGACGTTCCAGTGGCTGTTGAACCGGATCCGGAACCCGTGGCAGAGGTTCCAGAGCCTGCGCCGCAGCCGGAGCCAGAACCACAATCTGAGCCGGAGCCCGCTGCTCCAGCGCCTCCCTCATGGCTTGAGGCCGCGGCGGCACGCCGCCAAGAACGTCTTGAGCAGTTGGTGGAGGAACAACCATCAGCCGAACCCGAGCCTGAGCTGGTCCAGGTCAGTGAGCCTGAGGCCGAACCCAAGTTGGGTCAGCTCGATGAGGACTTCCTCTGGTCTGCTGAGGTGCTGGCCGCGCAAGGACGCCAGGTTGATCAGGTTTCGCTGGAGGAAATCGACTGGCTGGGCCGCCTGCGGCGCGGCATGGAGAAGACCCGCCAGAACTTCGTCACCACCCTGCTCGACAACCTCGGTGATGACCCGCTCTCGGAGGCTTCTCTCGATGACATCGAAACCCTGCTGCTGCAGGCCGATGTGGGCGTGGAAGCCACCGACCAGGTGCTCGACCTGTTGCGCCGCCGCATGAATGAAACCGTGGTGGATGGCAGTGAAGCCATCAACTTGCTCAAGGAGCAGCTGCGGAATCTGCTGGATGCGCCGATCAAGTCCATGGGCGCCAACCCCTTACTGGCGCCTCAGAAGGGCCGTTTGAACATTTGGTTGATGGTTGGCGTCAATGGCGTCGGCAAGACCACCACCTTGGGCAAGCTCGCCAACTTGGCTGTTCGCAGCGGCTACAGCTGTTTGGTGGCGGCTGGCGACACCTTCCGGGCCGCAGCTGTTCAGCAGTTGCAGGTGTGGGCGGATCGCAGCGGCGTGCCCTTGGTGGCCAATCCTTCGGCGAATGCTGATCCAGCTGCCGTGGTGTTTGACGCCATTGGTGCGGCCCAGGCCAAAGACATTGAGCTGCTGCTGGTGGATACCGCTGGTCGCCTGCAGACCAAAAACAACCTGATGGAAGAGCTGGCCAAGGTGCGGCGAATTGTCGACCGTTTGGCTCCCGATGCCGCTGTCGAATCGCTGCTGGTGCTGGATGCCAGCCAGGGTCAGAACGGCTTGCGTCAGGCGATGGCTTTTGCAAAAGCGGCCGGCCTCACCGGTGTTGTGCTCACCAAGCTCGATGGCACAGCCCGCGGTGGCGTGGCGTTTGCCGTGGCCTCCGAGAGCAACCTGCCGATCCGATTCATCGGCGCCGGTGAAGGACTGCGCGATTTGCGGCCCTTCAACAGCTTCGAATTTGTGGAGGCCCTGCTGGCACGGGCTTAATCGCGAGGCCCTCGCTAGCTTGAGATCCCCTGCGGCAGCCCCATGGGCGGTACGCCGCCTGCCCATCGCTCTCCTGCGGCGATCACGCCGGCGGCTTCGCTGCGCCAGCTGATCGACAGCCTCAACCGGGAACAGCGGCGCAATCAGGAGCTGCTGGCCTCGTTGGGGTTTGCCCTGCGCAGCTTCACCAACCTCAGCCGTTTTCTTGAGTTGGTGCCGTTGCTCACGGCCCGCTTGGTGGAAGCCGAAGGTGCTGTGTTGCTCACCTTCCGCAGTGATGGTGGTCTTTGGCGCGAGCAGCTGCATTGTTCGTCCCAGCAGCGCTGCGGCGAGCTGCTGCGGCAGTTGGCGGGTCTGCAAGACAGCGACCTTGATCGCGATGCCGGCGATGAAGCCATGGCCACCCGCCTGGATCAGTTGGTGCGCCGCCAGTTAGGCGATGTGCAGTTGTTTGGCACCTCCGTGGTGGCCAAGAACCGTCAACGCGGGCGTCTGTATGTGTTCAGTGGCGATCCCCAGTTCTCCTGGAGTGAAGTGCGCCGCCGGCATGTGCAGCTGGTGGCGGATCAGACCGCTGTGGCGATTGAAAACGAATTGCTGCTGGAGGAGATGCGGCGCCATGAGCGCCTCGATCAGCAGCTGAGCATCGGCGGTGAGATTCAGTCCCAGTTGCTGCCCAGCCGCTGCCCGGTGATTGAAGGGGTGGAGTTGGCCGCCCGCTGCCGCCCGGCCTTCCAGGTGGGTGGCGATTACTTCGACTTCATCCCCACCCGTCCCCAGCTGTTGGGCAAGCGCCGTGAGCAGGGCCGCTGGGCTTTGGTGATGGGAGATGTGATGGGCAAAGGAATCCCGGCGGGTCTGTTGATGACGTTGCTGCGGGGCATGCTGCGCGCTGAGGTGCTCACCGGTCTGCCGCCCGATCGAATCCTGCATGACCTCAACGAACTGGCCCAGGAGGATTTGGCCCAGTCCAACCGCTTTGTGACCCTCTTTTATTCCGAGCTGGATCCGGTCACGCGGGTGCTGCGTTTCAGCAATGCCGCCCACAACCCGCCCCTGATTTGGCGCCGCCAGCGCCACAGCGTTGAGCGCTTGGATGCTCCTGGATTGCTGATTGGTCTGCAGCCCGATGCCGACTACGGCTGTGAACAGGTGCAGCTGGAGCCCGGGGATGTGCTGCTCTATTACACCGATGGCGTCACCGAAGCCAGCGGCGTTGGTGGCGAGCGCTTTGATGAGGAACGGCTGATGCGGGCGTTGCTCGCCATCTGCAAAACCGTTCCCGATGCCCAGGGAATCCTCGATCAGTTGTTTGCGCGCTTGGATCGCTTCGTGGGCCCTGGCCGGCAGCTGGAGGACGATGCCTCGATGGTGGTCTTGAAAGTGCGTGATGAGGTGGTTTTACCCACCCTTTAAGGTGTGCCGATGACCGTGAGCGACGGGGTTACAGGCGGTTCTGGCTCGGGCTGGAGCGATCGCTTTGAGGAGGGTTTGCACCCCAGCATCGAGCGCTTCAACGCCTCGATTGGATTTGACATCACCCTGCTGCAGCAGGACCTCGATGGCTCGGTGGCCCACGCCCGCATGCTGGGCCGCTGCGAGCTGATCAGCCTTCAAGAGAGCGAGCAGCTGATCGAAGGCCTCGAAACCATTCGGCGGGAAGCGGCTGCCGGTGAGTTCAACCCTGGCCTGGAAGCTGAAGACGTTCATTTCGCCGTTGAGCGCCGGCTGATCGAGTTGCTGGGGCCCCTCGGCAAAAAGCTGCACACCGGCCGCAGCCGCAATGATCAAGTTGGAACGGATCTGCGGCTGTGGTTGCGCCAGCAAATCGATGCCATTGATGCCGCTCTGTTGCGGTTTCAGCGCGCCCTCTTTCGCCATGCCGAGGAGCACCTCCACACCCTGATTCCCGGCTACACCCATTTGCAGCGGGCCCAGCCGCTGTCCCTGGCCCACCATTTGCTCGCGTATGTCGAGATGGCAGGCCGTGATCGGCAGCGTCTGCAGGATGTGCGGCGGCGGGTCAATCTCTGTCCCTTGGGTGCGGCCGCTCTGGCTGGTACGCCCCTACCGATCAACCGCCAACAGACGGCGGACGACTTGGGCTTTGAAGGCCTCTACGCCAACAGCTTGGATGCCGTGAGTGATCGCGATTTCGCCGTTGAGTTCAGCGCGGCGGCTTCGCTGGTGATGGTGCACCTCAGTCGCCTCAGTGAAGAGGTGATTTTTTGGGCCAGTGAGGAGTTCGCCTTTGTTCGGCTCACCGATCGCTGCGCCACGGGCAGCAGCCTGATGCCGCAGAAAAAGAACCCGGATGTGCCTGAGTTGGTGCGCGGTAAAACCGGGCGCGTCTTTGGTCACCTGCAGGGTCTGCTGACGATGATCAAAGGCCTACCCCTGGCATACAACAAGGATTTTCAGGAAGACAAAGAAGCCCTGTTTGATGTGGTGCGCACCAGCTTGGATTGCTTGGAGGCGATGGCGATCCTGCTGGAAGAAGGCATCCGCTTCCGCCCTGAACGGCTTGAGCAAGCCGTGGCCAGCGACTTCTCCAATGCCACCGATGTGGCCGATTACCTCGTTGCCCGTGAGGTGCCTTTCCGCGAGGCCTATCAACTGGTGGGTCGCTTGGTGAAGTTGTGCCTCGAGGAGGGAATCCTGCTCAGGGACTTGCCGCTTAACCGCTGGCAGCAATTGCATCCAGGCTTTGAACAAGACATCTATGAGGCCATTGCTCCGCGGCAGGTGGTGGCAGCTCGCCTCAGTGAAGGGGGCACTGGATTTGCCCAGGTGGAGAAGCAGTTGCAGCGCTGGCGCCCTGTCTTGGCTTGATGTCATCCAGTTGACATCGGTCGTTAGGGGGTTGCGGGTCTAGATTTCCAATGTTTCCCCTTTGCGGGAATACTCCCCCCTGTTTCAGCGGTCCAATCGGTCCCTACGGCCAGTGAGCATTTTTGTCGGCAACCTCCCCTTCCGTGCGGAACAGGAGGACATCATTGAGTTGTTCGCCTCTTTTGGAGAGGTGACGAACTGCTCGCTTCCTTTGGAGCGTGATACCGGCCGTAAGCGTGGCTTCGCTTTCATCGAGATGGCTGATGAGGCCACCGAAGAGCGCGCCATCGAAGGACTGCAGGGCACTGAGCTGATGGGCCGTCCCCTGCGCATCAACAAAGCAGAACCCCGCGGTTCCCGTGGTGGTGGTGGCGGCGGCTACGGCGGTGGCGGTGGTCGCGGCGGTTATGGCGGCGGCGGCGGTCGTGGTGGTTACGGCGG
>JAAXIH010000069.1 GCA_012270465.1 Synechococcus sp. | reverse complement strand
GGATCGTCTTCGAGCTTGGAGCGCAGCCGGGAGATGTGCACATCCACCACCCGGGTGTCCACATGGCGCTCGGGGGTGTAACCCCAAACGTCTTTGAGGATTTCGCCGCGGCTGAAGGGTTCACCTGAGCGGCTCACCAGCAGCTCCAGCAGGCTGAATTCCATGCCGGTGAGGCGGATGCGCTCACCGGCGCGATACACCTGGCGCTTGTTGGTGTCGATCTTGAGATCGCTCACCTGGATCACGCCGGAGTTGGGGATCGTGCCGCCGCCGTGCTCTTTCTCAACGCGGCGCAGTACGCAGCGGATGCGGGCTTCGAGTTCCTTGGGGCTGAAGGGCTTTACGACGTAGTCATCGGCGCCGAGCTCCAGGCCCGTGATGCGGTCGGCCACATCACCGAGGGCGGTGAGCATCACGATCGGCACATCCGATTCCTTGCGCAGCTCTTGGCAGACGCCATAGCCATCGAGCTTGGGCATCATCACGTCGAGCACCACCAGATCGGTGGGCTCGCGGTGGAACGCTTCGAGGGCCTCTTCGCCGTCGGCCGCCGTCACGACGTTGTAGCCAATCATCGAGAGCCTGGTCTCGAGGATCCGCCGGATGCTGGCCTCGTCGTCCACCACAAGGATGGTCTCCTTGCCGTTGTGGGCTGGGGCAGCAACCGCCATGGTGTCGTGTGCGGACAATCAAGAACCGGACCACTCAACCGAGGCTCGGTCGAGTTCAAGCCCGAACAATCACCATTCTTCATAAACCCCGGTGCCCCGAACTGTCACCACCTACGTCTGCCAAAACTGCGGAGCCCAGAGCCGCCAGTTTTTTGGCCGCTGTTCCTCTTGCGGCAGCTGGAACAGCCTGGTGGAGCAGAGCAGTGGCCCGCCGCCTGATGGCCGCCGCCGCCGCCAGAGCGCCCAAACCGCTGAACCCGCACCGCGCCGCTCAGAAGCGATGGCCGCGGTGGGAGAGCGAGCGGTGCAGCGCCTCGGCACAGGGTTCGCTGAGCTCGACCGGGTTTTGGGCGGTGGCTTGGTGCCCGGTTCGCTGGTGCTGGTGGGCGGTGACCCCGGCATTGGCAAAAGCACGTTGCTGCTGCAAACCGCTGCTGATTTGGCCCAACGCCAAAGCGTTCTCTATGTGAGTGCGGAGGAATCAGCCCAGCAGGTGAAGTTGCGCTGGCAGCGCTTGGCCGCCGCTGGTGGTGGTGGGGATGGGCCCCAGCTGCTGGCTGAAACCGATCTGGAGCAGGTGCTTCAGGAGCTGGAGGCTTTGCGGCCTGATGTGGCGGTGATCGACAGCATCCAGGCCCTGCATGACGCCGAATTGAGCAGTGCGCCGGGTTCTGTGGCTCAGGTGCGTGAGTGCGCCGCATCGCTGCAGCGGCTGGCCAAAAAGCTTGATATCGCTCTGTTTTTGGTGGGCCACGTCACCAAAGAAGGGATGCTGGCGGGCCCCAAGGTGCTCGAGCACCTGGTGGATGCGGTGCTCACCTTTGAAGGGGATCGTTTCGCCAGCCACCGGCTATTGCGGGCGGTGAAAAATCGCTTTGGCGCCACCCATGAGCTGGGTGTCTTTGAGATGCGCGATCGCGGCCTGCTGGAGGTGAGCAACCCCAGCGAGCTGTTTTTAGGTAGCCCGGAAGGATCGGTGGGCATGGCCACGATCGTGGCCTGTGAAGGCACGCGGCCGTTGGTGGTGGAGCTGCAGGCCCTGGTGAGCACCACCAGCTACGCCAGCCCCCGGCGCATGGCCACTGGCATTGGCACCAACCGCTTGCATCAAATCCTGGCGGTGCTGGAGAAGCATCTGGGTCTGCCCCTCTCCCGCTTCGACTGCTACCTGGCGGTGGCAGGAGGTTTGGAGGTGGAAGAACCGGCCGCTGATTTGGGTGTGGCCGCGGCGGTGGTGGCCAGCTTTCGCGATTTAGCCCTGCCCGCTGGCACGGTGCTGGTGGGTGAACTCGGCTTGGGCGGGCAGTTGAGGCCCGTTGGGCAGCTGGAGCTGCGCCTGCAAGAAGCCGCGCGCCTGGGCTTTCGCCGCGCCGTGGTGCCCAAAGGCAGCGGGGTGAGCTGCCCTGAGTTGGCGATTCAAGAGGCCAGCGGCATTGCCGAAGCCCTGGTGGCAGCGCTGGGCGTTAACCCAGCTGATGACTAATCAGAGGTAGACGTCAGCCGACCCGCGACCGGTGGTCTTCAGCCAGTTCTGGGCCTCGATGTAGTTGTTCGGGGCCAGGCGGATGGCCTTGCTCCAGTAGTCAGCGGCCAGATCAAAGCGGCGATCGGCTTCATCGCCCTCACCTTTTTCCTGGGCAATGCTGCCGAGATGGTGGTGAATCACCGCCATGTTGTTGAGCACCTGCGGCATCTTGGCGTTGAGCTCGAGTGCTTGTTCGTATTGCTCCAAAGCCCTGTTGTGCTCGCCATTGCTGGCGTAGACCAGGGCCATGTTGTAGAGGATGAACGCCCGGTCATTGGGGTCTTCCTCCAGCCGCAGGGCCTCCTGGTAGTTCTCCAGGGCTTCGGCGTATTCGCCATCGCCTTGGGCGCTCATGCCATCGCGGTAATAGGCAAAGGCTTCCTTGGCTTTCTGGTTGGTGGGCAGCACCTTGAGGATCAGGTCCGCCATCACCGTGAAGCTCTTATCGATGAAGTTGTCGTTGCGTTGACTGCGAGGCAAGGCGCCCTGGCGAAGCGTCCCTAGCTTGGGGCATGGCTCCACAAGCGCTACTTCTTGATATCGAAGGCATGAAGTGCGGCGGCTGCGTCAGCGCTGTGGAAAAGCGCCTGCGCGCCCAACCCGGGGTGCAGGAGGCCAGCGTCAATTTGCTCAGCCGTTCGGCTTGGGTGGAACTCGAACCCCCAGCAACGGCGGAAGCCCTGCTGGACAGCCTGGCGGCCCTTGGATTCCCGGGTCATCTGCGCGATCCAGAGGGTGAGCTTGAGCGCTTGCAGCAAGCCCGTGAGCAGCAGGGTTGGTGGAGCCGCTGGCGTCAGCTGGTGGTGGCGCTGGTGCTGCTGCTCATCAGCAGTGCTGGCCATCTCAGCAGTGGCGGTGTGCTCGCCGATATGCGCCTGCATGCCTTGGTGGCCACAGCCGCCTTGGCCGGCCCGGGCCGGCCGATCTTGGTGCGCGGTTGGAAAGGCTTGGCCCAGGGCGTTCCTGGCATGGACAGCCTGGTGGGCTTGGGTGTGGGCACGGCCTATCTGGCCAGCATGGTGGCCTTGATCTGGCCTGCGGTCGGCTGGTCGTGCTTTTTCAATGAGCCGGTGATGCTGCTCGGCTTTGTGCTGCTGGGCCGCTTTTTAGAAGCCCGGGCCCGCCGCCGCACGGGCGCTGCGCTTGAGGAGCTGGCGCAATTGCAGCCCGAAACCGCCCTGTTGCTGCTGGGGGATGGCTCCACCCGCAGCATCCGCGTTGGTGGGCTGCGCCCTGGCGATCACCTGCGGGTGCTGCCCGGTGATCGCTTGCCTGTGGATGGGGTGGTGATCGATGGCTGCTCATCGCTGGATGAATCCAGCCTCACCGGCGAACCCTTGCCCCGCAGCGTGGCGAGCGGGGATGAGCTGGCCGCTGGCAGCCTCAATTTGCAGGCGCCGCTGGATCTCAAGGTGTTGCGGCCGGGATCGGAATCAGCGCTGGCCCGGGTGATTGCCCTGGTGGAGCAGGCCCAGGCCCGTAAGGCACCGGTGCAGGCCATGGCTGATCGCTGGGCGGGCCGCTTCACCTGGATCGTGATGGCGTTGGCCCTGGCCACCTTCCTGTTCTGGTGGTTGTTGGGCACAGAGCTGTTTCCCCAAGTGCTGGATGGCATGGCCCATGGCCCTGGCCATCACCGCAGCTTGGGCAGTGGCGCTGAAACCCCCTTTGCCCTGGCCTTGCAGTTGGCCATTGCCGTGTTGGTGGTGGCCTGCCCGTGTGCGTTGGGGCTGGCCACACCCACAGCCATCAGCGTGGCCACCGGCCGCGCCGCCCATCTGGGTCTGCTCTTTCGCGGCGGCGATGTGCTGGAGGTGGCTGCTTCAGTGCGCACGGTGCTTCTCGATAAAACAGGCACCCTCACCCGCGGCCGGCCCCTGCTGGAAGACCAGCTGGTGATCGCCAATGGCCTTGATGCCTCGGCTCTGTTGCAGCTGGCGGCGTCGTTGGAGCAGACCACCCGCCACCCCTTGGCTTGGGCGCTCTTGCAGGCCGCTGAAGGCCAGGGCTTGAGCCTGCTGAGCTGCAGCAGCAGCTCAACCCAGGCCGGTGACGGCGTTGAGGGGCAATTGGATTCGCTGCAGCAGCGCTGCCGTTTGGGGCGTTTGGCCTGGCTCGAGCACCACGGCGTTCCGGTGCCTGCTGCTGCCAGCAGCTGGCAGCAGCAGCAGGAGCAGGGCGGGGCCACGGTGTTGGCCTTGGCCCATGGCCAGGAGCTCTTGGGGCTGCTGGCGGTGCGCGATGCCTTGCGCCCGGATGCGGCTGAGGCCCTGGCCCAACTGCGTAGCGATGGCTTGGCTTTGGCCGTGCTCAGCGGTGATCGTGAGGGCCCTGTGCGGCAGCTTGGCCAGCAGCTCGCCTTGCAGCCCGATCAGTTGGCTTGGGGGCTGCGGCCTGAGCACAAACTGCAGCGGCTGCATCAGGCAACTGGCCCGGTGGCGATGGTGGGTGATGGCCTCAATGACGCTCCAGCATTGGCAGCTGCTGATCTGGGCATTGCGGTGGGCACCGGCACCCAGATCGCCCAAGACAGCGCTGATCTGGTGGTGCTGGGCGAACGCTTGATGGCCGTGCCCCAAGCGCTGGCCTTGGCCCGCTCGGCCCAAGCCAAGATTCGCCAGAACCTCAGCTGGGCATTCGGTTACAACCTGCTGGTGTTGCCCTTGGCCGCTGGTGTGCTGCTGCCAGGCTTTGGCCTCTTGCTCACGCCTCCTTTGGCCGCTCTGTTGATGGCGCTCAGTTCGATCACGGTGGTGGCCAATGCTCTGCTGCTGCGCACGCCGGCATGAGGGGCCGCTTTTTGGTGCTGGAGGGGATTGATGGCTGCGGCAAAACCACGCAGCTCAAGGCCCTGGCTGATTGGTTGCCGCTCAGCGGACTGATGCCCGCTGGCGCCCAGCTGATCACCACCCGTGAGCCCGGCGGCACCGCTTTGGGGCAGGCCTTGCGGCAATTACTGCTGCATCCACCTGACGAGCAGGCCCCGGCCACCCGCGCTGAGCTGCTGCTCTACGCGGCCGATCGCGCCCAGCATGTTCAGACCCGCCTGGAGCCAGCCCTGGCCGCTGGTG
>JAAXIH010000187.1 GCA_012270465.1 Synechococcus sp. | reverse complement strand
CTGCAAAATGCCGCGTCCATCGCTGGCATGGTGCTGACCACCGAGTGCATCGTGGTTGACCTTCCTGAGAAGAAGGAAGCAGCTCCTGCCGGTGGCGGCATGGGCGGCGGCATGGGTGGCGACTTCGACTATTGATCTCGCCCGGGGGCCTGCGGGCCCCCAACGCATTGCCAAACAAAAGCCCCCGCCGCGGCGGGGGCTTTTTCATGTCGATCGAACGGGACTGCTTTCGCGGATGCTCAGCTGAGCCAGCCGCCACTGAGGATCACCGCTAGGCCCAAAAACGTAATCAGCAGGGTCCAGGTGATCCGATTGAGGGTCGCCTCTGCGCTGCGCGCGCTTGTGAACATCGAGCCACCACTCGAGGCGATCCCTCCCATGCCATCGCCCTTGGGGCTGTGTAGCAACACCGAGATGATCAAGAAGATGCCGCTGGCCGACCAGACGTAACTCAAGGTGGTTTGAAGCATCGCTTGTGCTGGGGTCAGGCCAATGTACGGCCGCCGAGGGTGGCGGTGCTGGCCACCAGGCTCTTGCCGCTCATGGCTTCGGGCACCGGGATGTTCAGCAACTGCAGCACGGTCGGAGCGATATCGGCCAGGCCACCATCGCTGCGCAGCTCGATATCGCCGCCGAGTCCGGCCAATTTGCGCTTTTCACCTTCCACCAGCACAAAGGGCACTGGGTTGGTGGTGTGGGCGGTCCAAGGCCGTTGATCCGGGCCTTGCATCACTTCGGCATTGCCGTGATCAGCGGTGATCAGCAGGGTGCCTCCCATCTGGCCAGTGGCATCCAAGATCCGCCCAATGCATTGATCCACGCAGCCAATGGCCTCAACCGTGGCGTCCATATCACCGGTGTGGCCCACCATGTCGGGGTTGGCGTAATTGATCACCACCAGCGAATAGATCCCCTTCTTGATGGCAGCCACACAGCCGTCGGTGAGCTCATCGGCCGACATGTGCGGTGATTGGTCGTAGGTGGCCACCTTGGGGGAGGGCACCAGGTGACGGTCTTCCCCAGGGAAGGGTTTCTCCATGCCGCCGTTGAGGAAGTAGGTGACGTGGGGATATTTCTCGGTTTCCGCGGTGCGGAACTGGCGCAGCCCCGCGCGAGCCACCACCTCACCAAGCAGGTCGTCGAGGGATTCCGGTGGGAAGGCCACTGCCACCGGCAGTGTTTTGTCGTACTGCGTGAAGGTGACCACCGGCAGTGGGCTGATCAGCTGACGCTCAAAGCCCTGGAAGTTGGAATTCACAAACGCAGCGGTGAGCTGCCGCATGCGATCCGGGCGGAAGTTGAACAGCACCAGAGCGTCATTGGCTTCGATCAGCTCCGGAGCGAAGCGAACAGGCTCCAGGAATTCGTCGCTGGTGCCGTCGCTGTGGGCTGCTTTCACCATCTCCAGCGGTGAGGCGCTGCTCACCGGGCTGGCTTCGGTCAGCAGGCGGTAGGCCTTTTCAACGCGCTCCCAGCGGTTGTCGCGGTCCATGGCCCAGTAACGGCCGCAGAGGGTGGTCAGTTGACCAATGCCGGCCTCCTTGATCTGCTCGTCGAGGGTTTGCAGGTAGCCCGGGGAGCTGTCGGTGGGGGTGTCGCGGCCGTCGGTGATGCCGTGGATGCACACCTGCTGGATCCCAGCTGCCGCCGCCCAGCGCAGCAGACCGCCCAAGTGATTGATGTGGCTGTGAACGCCTCCATCCGAGAGCAGTCCAAGCAGATGCAAGCGGCCGCCCGAGGCTTTCAGGTCTGAGGCCAAGGCCTGCAGGGCTGCGTTCTCGCCCAGTTGATCTTGTTGAACGGCTTGGCTGATCCGCACCAGCTCCTGGCGAATCACTCGGCCAGCGCCAATGGTGAGGTGGCCAACTTCGGAGTTGCCCATCTGCCCGTCGGGCAGTCCCACATGGGCGCCACTGGCCTCAATCAAGGTGTGGGGATAGGCGTGCCACAGGGCATCCATGATCGGCGTGGATGCGGCATGGATGGCGTTGTGCTGCTGCTCCGGCGTGTTTCCCCAGCCGTCAAGCACCGCCAGTACCACTGGTGCCACCGGTGGTAACGACGATTTTTTCAAACTCTGATCAGCGCTTGGGGGAGAAGTCGCCGTCAACCGATCGCTCCCGTCATCTGAAGGCAAATTACATCCCGCTGGCGTGAGAACCCACTTCGGCAGGGCCGCCGTCAGGTTTTGCCCATCAGCTCCACTACCCTGGCCCCATGAGCCGTGGATCACTGCCAACCGAGGCCTGTGAGCGGCGAACCCTGCTCGATCCGCAGGATCTGCAGCGCACCATTGCACGGTTGTGTTCTCAAGTTCTGGAATCAGTTGGTGATAGCCGGCGCTTGCTGCTGCTCGGCATCCCCACCCGTGGTGCGGCTTTGGCTCGTGTGTTGGCCACTGAGTTGGAGCGAGAGCTCGGGCATGCGGTGGATCAGGGGGTTTTGGATCCCACCTTTCATCGCGACGACCTTGAGCGCGTCGGCACCCGCTTAGCCGAGCCCACGGCGTTGCCGGTTCCCGTGGAAGGCCGTGAAGTGGTGTTGGTGGATGACGTGGTCTTCACCGGCCGCACGGTGCGCGCAGCCCTGGAGGCTTTGCACACCTGGGGCCGTCCGGCCTGCGTGAAATTGCTGGCCATGGTGGATCGCGGCCACCGGGAGCTGCCGATTCAGCCTGATTTTGTTGGCCGCGTGGTGCCCACCAGCCGAAATGAATTCATCCACCTGATGCTGCAAGAGGTGGATGGGGAAGAGGGGGTTGTGCTGTTGCGTCCGCTTCAGGACATCAGCTGATCGCTTCGAGTTCCTCGGCGCGGAAGTGGGCCTTGTAGCGGCCAAAGGCCACGATCACCGGGAGGGTGGGGCTGATGGTGCGGCCCTTCCAGTCGTTGAGCACCGTGGCGACATCGCCTTCTTGGCCCTGCATGTCAAAGGCTTGGCCGCGATGCTCTGGATGGGTGAAGACCACCACAGACTCTTTGACGCGGACACGGTCTCCCTGCTGCATGGCTGCGGCTCTCAAGCCTGCACATCCTGTCACTCAACGTTGGCAGCTGCTCTCTGGCCCCTGTTCCAAGACCTGCCCGCCCAACTCGCTGCAACCCAATTCGAAGGCCTGCCAGGCGCTTAATCCCAAGGAGAGGTGGCGCTGAACGGCCGCATCGAGCTCGCTATCGGAGATCGGTTGATCACCGCTGTCGCGGTGGCTGTCTTTGGGCTGGTTGCTGCGCTGCATCGCTGCGGCCTGACGGCTGACGTCGGTGCGCAGGCTCAAGGCTTTGCGCTGCCACCAGGGGTGATTCAGCTGATTGAGCTGATCCAGGGCTTCCCACCAATCCTCACCAGCGGCGGCACTGGCGGCCTGGCTGTAGGCGTAGCGGTTGGCCGCCCAGTGGTCTTCCAAAGTGGCGTGCAGCTGTTGGCCGTCGGTGAAGCGGGTTTCACCACTGCTTTTGAGCAGGGCCATGGCCTGGCGTGCCTCACCGCGCTGGTAGGCCTCCATGGCTTGGCGTTGGATCTCTTGGCGCCATTGCTGCAGCCGCCGCTCTTCCACCGCCGGATTGCCGCTGCGCAGCACCAGTTGGCGCTGTTGGTCGAGGGCCAGCCGCAGGCGCTGCTGCTGCCAGTTGCGGCTGGCTTGCTCCCTGAGGCAGCCCGCCACGATGGCTTGCTCTTCGCTGTTGAGTTTGCGCAGCGCCGCCAGTTGTTCGCCAAGCCGTAAGCAGGTGTCGAGTTGATCGTTCTCCACCGCTTGAGCCAGGCGCGCCGGTAGCTGGCTCTGCCACCAGAGCAACGACAGCACCACGGCTCCCACCAGGCTGATGGAGCTCCAGATCCAAACCTTGGGTAGTCGCGAGCGGCGCGGCGACACCGGGGCAGAGCGAGTCACTCCACAATGCCGAGGATTTGGCGGGAGAGTTGTTGCTCGCCAACAAGATCAAAACCTTCGAGCCACAGCTGCCGCTCGGCGTCCACCCCGAAGCGCAGCCGGAGGCAGTCTTGGCCTTCGCGCGCGCCTGCTGGCAGCGGGATCTGCAGCGCCGCTTGGCTCCATGGCCGCACGCTGGCCTCCCCAGCTGTTTGGCTGCGCAGCACCGGCAGGCCATCGACAAACACCACCTCAGCCCTGGATTCACCGCTCGGGGTGCCCAGTTGCACTTCAACGCAGGCTTGATCTCCGCGGCTGGCCAGGACCAGCTCCAGCGGTTGCGGCGTTGGCCAGGCTTGCCCGGGTAAAAACAGGGGGTGCCAGCGTTGGCTTTGCAGCCGCCGGTCCCAGCAGCGCAGGCTGATGCCGTGTTGCAACACATCCATCACCTGCAGCGCTGGTGTCATCGCCAAGGCGCCCAACACCACTGCTTGCAGGGGTTGTTTCACGAGCAGCTCGGTTTTAGGCAGGCGGCTCTGCAGCCACTGCTGCACCCAGGGCAGGGCACTGCCCCCGCCAACGGCCATCACCGCATCGATGGAATCAAGGCTTTCACCGGCGCGCCGGGCGGCCGCTTCCACCTCGTTGAGCAGGCCATCAAAGAGCTGCTCCAGTCCGGCGGCTTCGAGCACGTTGTTGAGCTCCCGGCGGCTGCCCTGCAAGGGCTGCGGCCCTGCCTCGCTCTCCAGCACCACTTGAGCGCTGGTTGTTTCGCTCAAGGCGCATTTGAGGGCTTCAGCCGCGTTTAACCAGGCCTGCGGTGCTGGTTCGGGTGCGCCCAAGGCTTTGGCCCACCAGCGATCGATCATCCGCCCGCCCACGCTGATCCCCGCTTTGCCCAGCACCTTGGCGGTGCGCTGTTGTTGCCCTTGGCGTTCCGGTAACGAGCGGCCGGCAAAGCGCAGTAGCTGGGCCATCGGCATGGCGCGGCCTTCGCCTCCTTCCAGCCTGACCAGCGCCAGATCGGTGGTGCCGGCGCCGATGTCGAGAACCAGCACCAGGCTCCCGGGCGATAGGCCGGCGCCAAGGGCCGCTGCGGTGGGCTCATCTACCAGGGCCACCTCGTTAATCGAGAGGGACTCAGCCCACTGCTGCAGCCAGCGCCGATAGCCCGAGAAGCCCTGCACCGGTGCGGTCAGCACCAGCCGTTGAGGCGCGATGGCCTGCGGCAGCCGTTGCCAAATGCCCTGAAGCAAGGCATCAGCGGCCTGTTCCGCTGTTTCAGGGGCGTTGTTTTGCCCCAACTGAGCTTTGAAATCCCGCAGGCACTCCGCTTCGCTGCCGGCTTCGATCACTTGTTGGCCCAAAAGCCAACGGCCGCCGCCGCTTGGGCTCACGAGGCTTGGAATGCTGGCGTCGCTGGCCGAGCGGCTCAGGGGCGGCAAGGCCAGCAGCTCACCAGGAAGGCCGGGTGCGGCTTGCCAGCCCACCAAGGTGCTTGAGCTGCCCAAGTCGATGGCAAGGGTCCCCTGGCTCAAGACAAATCCT
>JAAXIH010000164.1 GCA_012270465.1 Synechococcus sp. | reverse complement strand
GCAAGATCTTCCCGATCTTCAACTTCTTCGAGAACTGGTGTCAGGACGAAAACCGCCACGGCGATTTCTTCGATGCCTTGATGAAGGCCCAGCCCAGTTCGGTGCGGGGTCTGCAGGCACGCCTGTGGTGCCGCTTCTTCCTGCTGGCTGTGTTCGCCACCATGTATGTGCGTGATGTGGCCCGCAAGGAGTTCTACGAAGCGCTCGGCCTCGATGCCCGCGAGTACGACAAGTACGTAATCGCTAAAACCAACGAAACCTCCGCGCGGGTGTTCCCGGTGGTGCTCAACGTGGATCACCCCAAGTTCTACGAGCGCCTGGAGCGGATTGTTGGCAACAACAACGCCCTCTCGGAGGCCGATTCCAGTGGAGCACCAGCTCCGCTCAGGCTGCTGCGCAAGCTTCCCTTCTGGGGCGCTAATGCCCTGGAGATGGCCAAGTTGTTCTTCGCTGCTCCCATTCGCAGTGAGAACTACCAACCCGCGATTCGCTGAGGCGGCTAGTGAGTTTTCTTGAATCGTTTTGGCAGCAGCGGCTTGAGCTGTTGCTGTCGGCAGGTCGCGGCGCCGGTGCCGACCTGGTGGAAGTGTTTCTCGAACGAGGTGACCGCCTTGGCGTAATGGCCGAGCAGGAGCGGGTCACCAGTGTGTCGCCCGCCTTTGTCACAGGGGCAGGTGTGCGGGTCTTCCGGGGTAAAGACCACGGCTACCGCGATGGTTTTGTCAGCACCAATGACCTCTCAGAGGCTGGTCTGCTGCAAGCCCTTGATCAGGCCTTGGGCATGCTGGGCCTCGAGCGCAATGGCGCTGCAGCCTCTGCTGATTTCCAGGGCTTGCCAGCGCTAAAGGACTACGGCCTCAGCAAGGAAGGCTGGTTGGATCAATCTCCCGGTGTGGCGGTCATTGCTGAGCGCCTTTTGGAAGGCACAGCCAGGCTCGAGCAACACGCCCAGCACCTGCAGGCTCGCCGCGGTAGCTACTCCCGCGATTGGCAGGAGGTGATGGTCGCCGCCAGCGATGGCACCTTTGCCCGCGACTTACGACTGCACCAAACCCTGGGGCTGAGTGTGTTGGCTGCCGATGGTGAGCACCGCGCGAGCGTTGCTCGGCGCTTTGGTAGTACCGATCACCCGGAGGATTTGCTGGTCTGGGATGCCGATGGCACCGCCCGCGACATCGCCGCCAGCACCGGCACGATGCTCTACGCCGATTACGTCGATGCCGGCACCTACCCCGTGGTGCTCGCCAACAAATTTGGTGGTGTGATCTTCCACGAGGCCTGCGGCCACTTGCTCGAAACCACCCAGCTGGAGCGCGGCACCAGCCCCTTTGCTGGACGGATCGGTGAGTCCATCGCCCATGAAGCGGTCACAGCCATTGATGAGGGCCTCTCCAATCGCCATTTCGGCAGCATCGCCATGGATGACGAGGGCTTAGAGCCCCAGCGCACCACCCTGATTGAGAACGGTGTTCTGAAGGCGTTCCTCTCGGATCGCGCCGGCGAATGGCGCACCGGGCAACCCCGCACCGGCAGCGGCCGGCGCCAGAGCTATGCGTTCTCCGCTGCCAGCCGGATGCGCAACACCTTCATCGCTGCTGGCCCCCACAGCCCGGCTGATTTGATCGGATCGATCGACAACGGCCTCTATTGCAAGGTGATGGGTGGCGGCAGTGTGGGCCCCACCGGTCAGTTCAACTTCTCTGTTGAGGAGGGGTATCTGATCGAAAACGGCGAACTCGGTAAGCCTGTGAAGGGCGCCACCTTGATCGGTGATGCCGAAACGGTGATGCCCCGCATCTCCATGTGCGCCAATGACCTTGATTTGGCAGCTGGCTTCTGCGGCTCGGTGAGCGGCAGCGTCTACGTCACCGTTGGCCAGCCCCACGTCAAAGTCGACTCGATCACGGTGGGGGGACGCTGATGTTGAACCCCGATCAACTCCACGATCAGCTCAGTGCCTTGGCCCAAAGCCATGGCTTGAGCCGTTGGGATATGGGAGCCAGTTGCAGCACGGATTTGTCTGTGCAGGTCGACCGCGGCAAAGCGCACCAACTCAAGGGGGCGCAACGCAGTGCTGTCACCGTTCGGGTGTGGAACAGCGATGGCCGTGTTGGCATCACCAGCTGCTCGGATCTCTCAGCTGATGGCCTTGCCCAAGCACTCTCTGGTGCGGCTGAGGCCAGTGCCTTTGGTGATCTGCAAGATCCACCGGATCTCTCGCCACGCTCAACAGAAGCCCTCGATCCCCTGAAGCGTGAGCCGCAAGCCACGCGCCCGATCCAGGAGATGGTGCAAACGCTGATCTCCGCTGAGCAGCGGTTGTTGGATAGCCATCCCAGCATCGGCACCGTTCCTTACAACGGCTTATCCCAACGCCGTGGTGAACGGGTTTACCTCAACAGCCTGGGTGCTCGCCGCCATGAGGAGCGCAGCAGCGCCAGCCTCTACCTCTATGCCCGCGCGGAGGAAGCTGGCCGTAAACCCCGCAGTGCTGGAGCCGTTCGCCTCGGCCATGGCACCGGTGAACTCGATGTGCAGGGCTGCATCGACGAGGCCGCTGAGCTCACCATTTCCCATCTCGACTACGCCCCGATTGACACCGGCACCTACACCTGCGTGTTCAGTCCAGAGGCGTTCCTCGATTTGATGGGGGCCTTCAGCAATCTGTTCAACGCCCGATCGGTCCTCGATGGTCTCAGCCTCTCCAAGCGGGAGTCCCTGGGTGAGTCAGTGGCCGTGCCCTTCTTCAGCCTCTGGGATGACGCTCGTCACCCCGCCAACTTGGGCGCTTCGGCGTTTGATGGTGAAGGCACGCCCACCGCGCGTCTGCCCCTGATTGAGGGCGGCATCCTGCGCCAGTTCCTGCACAGCGAAGGCACGGCGCGGCAGTTCGGTGTGGCTTCCACCGGCCATGCCGGCATGGGAGCCAAGGTCTCCGTCAGCCCGGATTGGTTTGAAATCGGCGCCACACCTGGTGCTGGCTGCGGCGACACGTCGTTGAATCGCTTCCAAGCCGATGGTGTGGTGTGGATTGATTCCCTCTCGGCTCTCCACGCCGGTGTCAAAGCCAGTCAGGGTGCGTTCTCGCTGCCCTTTGATGGCTGGTTGGTCAAAGGTGGTGAACGCCGCTCGATTGAAGCCGCCACCGTGGCTGGGGATATCCGTCAGGTGCTGAAGTCGCTGTTGGCCTTTGAAGGTGAGGCCCAGGTAACCCCCGATGGGCTTTGCCCCCATGTGTGGGTGGAGGGCTTGGCGATTACCGGCGAGGCCTAGTGCGGGTTCTGTTTTGGGGAACGCCGGCCTATGCCGTGCCCACCCTGGAAGCTCTGCATGGAGCGGGCCATCAGATCGTTGGTGTGGTCACCCAACCCGATCGCCGGCGCGGGCGCGGCAGTTCCTTAATGCCGTCTCCGGTGAAGGCGCGTGCCTTGGAGCTGATTGGTGATGTTCCGGTGCTGACGCCTCAGCGCATTCGCCGTGAACCGGACACCCAGGAGCAGTTGGCGGGTTTGAAAGCTGATCTCTCGGTTGTGGTGGCCTTTGGTCAGTTGTTACCGCCGGAGGTGTTGCAACAGCCGCCCCTGGGTTGTTGGAACGGCCACGGCTCGCTGCTGCCGCGCTGGCGGGGTGCGGGGCCGATTCAGTGGTGCCTGATGGAGGGTGATGCTCAAACCGGTGTCGGCATCATGGCCATGGAGCCTGGGCTGGACACAGGCCCCGTGCTGCTCGAGCGCTCCCTCGAGATTCAGCTGCTGGAGAACGCTGCGGGATTGGCCGAGCAACTGAGCCATCTCACCGCGGAACTGTTTGTGGAGGCTCTGCCAACGATTGAGGCGGCAGGTCCTGGGCCAGAAGCCGAGCGCCTCAGCCGCTTGGGTGTGACACCCCAAAGCGATGACGGCATCACCTTGGCCCGCCTGCTCACCAAAGACGACTACCGCTTGGATTGGAGTGAGCGCGCCTTGGCGATCCACCGCAAGGTGATGGGGTTGTTCCCTGGGGCCCATTGCAGCTGGCGCGGCAAGCGTTTGAAGGTGCTGGCCACCGAGCCGTTGGTGGCCCGTTTGGCTGATCAGTTGAGCCCGGAAGCAGCGGCCTTGAGCCAGCGCCAGTGGCCCTCAGCGGAACCCGGTTCGATTCTCGAGGCGGTTCGCGGTGTGGGCCTGGTGCTGGCCACCAGCGGCTGCCCGATCCTGCTGCGGCAGGCGCAACTGGAAGGCAAAGCCGCCAGCAGCGGCGATTCGTTGATTCAGCAGCTCAGCTGAGGCTGTAGTGGCTGCAGCGCTCGCATGGGCCTTCCGGCAGCACGGCACAGCGCAGCAGGGGGCTGCGGGCATTGAAGCGGCAGCTGGGATCGCCAATCACCCAGCGATCGTTCCACCAGCGGGAATCGGCGGGTTGCTTCTGGGCCTTCACCATCAAGGCCACGCCACTGAGTTGGTAGCGGCCGCCCCTGAGGCGGTAGCGATGCCGCCGTTGCAGCACCAGATAGCTCAGGCCCTCCACCTCCAGCCAACGGCCCGGCTGAGGCACGTCTTCCAGCATCAAACGGTGCAGCACCTGTTCACTGCCGGCCTGGCGTAGCTCAACGGCCATGCTCATGGCTAAACCTCTTCCGCCTCAGGTTGTTGAGCTGAGAATCCCCACGCAAAGAGCAATCCCACCAACACCAGTAACGCCCATTCCGGGAGTTCCAGATCGGGGCGAAACACCCGCACGCTGAGTTGGATTCCCACCAGGCCAACGGCCAGGTAACCGGCTGCTTCCAAGCGCCGGTAGCGCTGCAGCAAGCGGATGAACAGCCCAGAGCTCAAGCGCAAGGCCACCACACCCACCACGCCGCCGGTGATGACCAGGGCGATGCGATCGCTGACAGCAACCGCTGCCGCAACGCTGTCGAGGGAAAACGCCAGGTCGGTCAGCGCAATGGTGAACGCTGTTGCCGCCAAGGATTTTGCGGCGGCTTCCGTTGGTGTTGGTGCGGTTTCTGCGGCGTCGTCAGCCTCATTGGCGGACTGCAGGAAGAAATGGCTCAAGCACAGCCACAGCAGATACACCGCTCCAGCGCCCATCAACGGACGGAAGTTCAACACCCATTGCGCCGCCAGGATCAACACCACCCGGAACAGCAAGGCAAACACCAGCCCCAGGTTCAAGGCACGCTGCTGGGCCGCTGGATCCGGTTGCTTGCGGGCAATGGCCGCTAAGGCAATGGCGTTGTCAGCCGAGAGAACGATCTCAAGGCCGATCAGCACTGGCAAAAGCAGGGCCACTTCCTGCCATGCATCGGCCGCATGCAGCAGGGGCGTGAGGGCTGAGCTGGTGGACGCTTCCATGGCACTGGTCGTGCCGGCAGCCTAGAAAGCACCGGTTGAGATCGCCTTGATGGGCCGAGACGCCACCCCAAGTGCTCCTGGTTTGGTGGAGCTG
>JAAXIH010000104.1 GCA_012270465.1 Synechococcus sp. | reverse complement strand
GGGGTAATGGCCTGGCTGCCGCTGCTGAGCCCGAGGCGGGTATGGCATTGGATGACTGAGCGCCTTTGGTTGTCGCCTCCTTCGAGCGCTTTCAGCAGGTGCTGTCATTGCTCGCCTGCCACTGGTGCAGCGAGTTGGGCGATCGATTCACCGGCATTCACCACCGCCGGTTCATCGTCAAAGCTCAGGGCCTTGAACAGGGCTGGCAGAGCGCGGATGTCTTTGCGGCGGCCCAGGGCTTCAAGGACTTTGCGGCGGGTGATCCGGTTGAAGAGATTGTCTGGATCGAGGCCAACGGCTTCGATGAGCACGTTGAGAGAGGCCTCGGTTGTGCTGGCCCCCAAGCGGGTGGCAGCCATGTATTTATCAACTGGATTGCTTAACTCCTCAGGATTTGCCAGTACAAGTTCAAGTGCAGATTTCTCTTCAAGACCCTCAAATAAAACGTCAAATCGTTCAGACATGAGGGCTGGGATGTCCTTTATTGCCGAGAACTCGGCTGGTGTGCGATGAACTTAGCACTCATGGCTGGCGGCTCCTGTGTTGCATTCGCTTACTGCAATGCTCCCTCAATGGAGGGTGGCTGATAGCGTCTTTTCAACGAGCGAATACAGATGCCAGTTTCTGCTGAGGCTGAACAAGCACTGCCCCGATTTGTTGAAGCTGTAGCGGCAAATGATGGGTTGCAAGGGCAACTCAATGCTGCTGAAGATCTTGAGGCTTTAAAGGCTGTTCTCTGCGCCGTTGAGCCCACGCTCACCGGCTCAGCCTTGATTCCCATGGAGCAGGCCACCAGGCCGCCAAAGATCCTTGTTGATTCAGGGCATTTCAGTCAGGAGATTCCCTGGAGGCTGCTCCGTTGTGAGGGCGGTCCCTTGGTGCTCCAGCTCATTTGCAGCAAAGCCAATTTTGCAATCTGGATTGAGGCTTGTTGAGTCATGTCAGAAAATAGTTTGAACCAGTTTGTGGATGCTGTTATCCAGCGCCATGAAGTTGCTACAGGCTTGAAAAAACAGGTTGACCATGAAGGTGTTGTTGCCTATGCCAATGGGCTTGGTTATGCCTTTACTTTTGATCAGTGGAAGGCTTATGTGAAGCAAGACTTTGATGGCTTAAATGCATCATTGCAAGCTCAAGTGCAGGCTGCTTCCCCTCAGCATTGGTCTTGGGCTTTTCGTCAGATTTCGTCTTGGCGGGCTATGCTCATGGATGGAGCCGGCGATGGCCAGTCCTAATTCAACATGTTTTGAGTATGACTTCCTCTCTGACTGACGCGGAACAAGATCAAATGTTGCAGCGCTTTATTGAGCTCGCGCGATCTGACTCAAGTCTGCGCACTCTGATCAAAGAGGCAAGAAATCAGGACGAAATCATTGCGATTGCGCATGAAAGAGGGTTCTCTTTTGATTCCATGGCGCTGTTGAGGCAGTGGAGCCAGCACACTGATTTCTCTAAACCCACTTGGATGGGTTGGTTTGACGACGCGTCCTGCGCTGATTTAGCTGTTGATTTCTGAATAACGGGTTGTTGGTTGTCCTTTCTTGGCCCAATAGGTCACGAGGGTTTCTCCGCCAGGCCTCGGAACACTCGCTGTGGCTCTCAATATTTTGAAGGATCGCTTGGGGCCCATTGGCCAGTTTCCAACGGCTTTGATGCTTCGGATTCTGCCGCCAATCGCCTGTAAGCAGGCCTCATATTTCTCAAGTTGACTTTGATCAACGGTTTCAAAGATGAAATCGCTCCCTTCGCAAATTAAATGTTGCGAGCGGATCCAGGCTTTGAGTTGCTTGTCATGATCTTGCATCGCTGCCTCGGCTCATGGCCCAGTCTTCGTTGAGCTCATTGCCAAACCAATGCACTCGCTTAAAACGTAGCTTGCCGTGCTCGGACCCCCAGCATTGTTCATCACTGACTGGATCAAAGCCTCGATCACGGCTAATCCAATCGGTTTGGTTGACCTCCACTTCGCTAACCAAGTACGTCATCTTCCCGTCTCTGGGAACCAGGCACTTTTTTCCTGGTTCGACTGATCCTTGGTAGTGGCCGTCGCCAATACAGGTGAAATGCATGGCGCACCCGCAGCGAGGTTCAAGCTCATCAGTCTTGAGAGAGTTCAGTAACTCGGGATGTTTGCCTGCACCTGCCAGCCTGTTGAATGAGCGATAGCCAAAGTTTTCGATCTTGAAGATTCCGTCTTCAAAGTTCAATCGGTGTAGGCCTTGCCGGTAGGGATTCCAAGGCGCGTAGTCGTAGCACTGTTCGGAATAAAACCCAGGACCTTCCAGCACATCCCAAGGCAACGGCCGAAAGAAGATGTTGATGCGAGCAAAATCCTTTGGATTCTCTTGCGACTGCAGGAGGTTGTCGTATTCGCCGCAGAGTGTTTTGGCAAACTCAAGAATGCTTTGAGCTTGCTCTGTGGAATGCTCCATCATGCTGCTGATGGTTTAATCCGCCTGACTTCAGAAGCGAAGGAGGTTTGCAGGATGCCACTGCCCTCAGAAGTTCTCAATACTGATGACCGGCAGCGAACATTCTCTGAGACAAACCAGATTCTTTCCTCTGCAATGGATTGGCCATATTTGGTGTGCAAGATGAAAGTGCCATCAGAGCTGAAGCTGTAGTTGGAGCTGGCTTGCTCGGCTTCCGCATAGCCCACGCTGCGCAGAATCACTCCAGTGGTTTCCGTTTCAGGAATCGGCACCAAGATGCACTGCCCTGCGGCAACAGCTGTTGGGTCATCGGGTTCCCAATCACTTTCGGCTTCCCATTTCATGGCGAAAGGAGCCTTTATTTTTTCGCCTGCAATTCCCTGTGCATTGATGAACTCAACAACGGCTGAGTCGTCAGCTTTCAGTGGGTTGATCTCAACAACACTGAGAACCTCTTCAAATTGTTGAAACGCAAGTGAATGGCCGCTTCGCATGGAGCGCCATTCACCTGCGCTTTGTTTTACAAATTGCTCAATATTCATGCCAGTGGCAATGGCATATCAGAGCTTTGATTTTAGCCGTTGGGCTGGATTGATTGGATGCGGCCGCCACCAGCAAGGATGCCTTGGATGGTCATCGACATGGAGCTTTGCCTCACCACCGAGCGCTGACAGGCGCGGCGATTGGCACCAATTTGGCGACCAGAGGTCCACAAGATCGTGAAGGTGTCTGCGGCTCCAACGGACTTCCGATTGAGGATGTCAGCTGGGCTGGATGTGCCAATGCTGCGTACCAATGTTGCTGTTTTGCTGCCATCAAACCCGGCGTTGCCTACATCCATGGCTTTGGCACGGCTGAAATCAATGCTGCGACCACCTGTTGTGGTTGCTTGGGTGCGGGCAAAAGGAACCACATCAAGGCCAAAGGCGTTGAGATATTCCTCGCTGCAGGTGTAACTCGCAATCTCGGCTTCGTAGCCCTCATCAGCCAAACGGCTGACGTGCTCCATCACTTCAGCTTGATCGCGGGGTGCCCGCCCAAGCAGATGCTTGAAGTTCAGTTCAACAAAGCGGTAGGCGCTGTTGGGTTCGAGGAAGTATTTCCTATAGGTCTCTGATTGGGCCAGCGCCGTGACAAACCCCTGCACGGAGAGATCGCCGTTCATAAACAGCGCTTCCAACGATGGATTGACATCCAGCTCCATCAGATGGCGGTTGCCAAACACCTGCCGGTACACCTGGCGGATCACATCAGCGGCATGGCTGGTGTCTGCATTGGCCTGAACAGAGAGGGTGAGGGTGTCAGACATGGGAAGCGAGCGGGAGAGTTGCGAGCAAAAAGAGACCCCGCCGATTGGGTATCGCCGGGGACAAGGGCCTATCTGAGGCCGATCACATCACCTCGGTAATGGAGACGATCTTGCCGCCACGGGCATGGATGTACTTCATCTGAGAGCTCATGTCCTTACCGGACACGAGATAGGTGGAGTTGGCGGTGCGCTGGCGGGAACGTGCGGTTTGAGCGGCCACCACGATGCGGAAGCGCTTGGTGGTGGGATCTGGGGAGCCGGATTGGGTGCCGGTGCGATTGATCCGGGTGCTGGTGGTGGTCCAGCCGCTAGGGGCCATGCCGGTGGCGACTGAGGTCACCAGCGAAGAGCCGGTGAGCACCGTGTCACTGGCAGCAAAGCCTTCGGCCAGGCTGAGATGACGGTTGAAGCCAACCTGGGAGCGGCCGTTCTCGGACAGGATCCGTGCGTAGGGCACGGTGTCTTCGCCGAAGGTGGACTGATATTCCTCGCTGTCGACGTAGCTGCTGATCTCTGCGTCGTAGCCCTTTTCAATCAGGATTTGGGTGTGCTCGCTGATCTCAGCTTGTGACTGAGGAGCGCGACCGAGGAAGTGCTTGAAGTTCAGCTCGATGAAGCGGTAAGGAGCGTTGGTTTCAAAGAAACGCTTCTTGTATTCGGCGGAGAGGCCAATGGCCCGCACGAATTCACGGGTGCTGAGGTAGCCCTCCTGGTACTTGCTTTCAGCTGAAAGGCTGCGCTCGAACTCCATCAGGTGGGGGTTGCCCATGATCTGGCGGTAGCTGGCGCGAATCAGGGCATTCACCTGATCAGGTGTATCGCCCGGGCAGCGCTGGTAGGTCTCTTGCTCGCGTTGTGCCAGACCGAAGGAGACGTACACATCACCGCGAATCGGTGCGCTGTCTTTGCCGCTGGTCACGCCAGGGGCTTTGGCGCCAAAGCGACCCAGCTTGGCGGTGCCAGACGGCATGAAGCCAGCCACTTCGGTGCTGCGGCTGATCGGGGGAGCGGTGTTGCTACCCAAGCTGCGCATCAGAGCGCTGCTGCCGCCGCGCGCGCTATCGCTGCCAGCAAAGTTCTTTTGCAGGGCAGACAGCATTGAGAAGGCCGAGGTGGCCAGATCAGCCGGTGAGCTCCAGGCGCGGGCGTAGGGAACAACATCGCCGCCGAAGACTTCCAGGTACTCGGCGGAGTCAACGATGCTGTCGATCACGGCGTCGTGGCCGTGCTCAGCCAGCATCGAAATTTTGCCGGAGACTTCGGCTTGCGCGTGGGGAGCGCGACCAAGCAGGTGCTTGAAGTTGAGTTCGATGCCGCGTTGGGGGGCAACACCTGAGAAGAAGCGGCTCTTGTAGAAGCTCGACTTGGCAAGGCCGCGAACAAAGTTGCGCACGTCCAGGTCGCCGTTGCGCAGCTGGGCTTCCAGTTCGGTGCAACGCTCAAAATCCATCACGTGGGCGTTGCCAAAGACCTGGCGGTAGGAGGCTGCGATCACCTCTTCCAGGGCGGCAGCGTCGTCAGGGCTGTAGCACTCAGCGGTCACACGGTGGGGGCAGTCCGCATGGCTGCGGGGGCCCACGCCGATCTTCATCTGATCGCAGGACTGCTTGAGGAATTCAGCGGTGCTGAGGGCGGGCGTGGTAGAGGACTGACCCTTGCGCGGGAAGCTGACGGGTTGGCGCGACGTGGTGGGTGCGCCGTAGCGGGAGGATGGTGAGCTGG
>JAAXIH010000177.1 GCA_012270465.1 Synechococcus sp. | reverse complement strand
GGGCCACGAGCCCCTTCCCACGGCTGCACCGCAACTGAACATCGAGGTGCAGCAATTGGCTGCACACCCCCTGTTGGACCAGGTCTCCGCCATTGGCCTGTTCCTGCAGGACCCGAAGCAGGTTCAGCTCTTCATCCAGACCTATCAAGGTGTTTGCAGCTCCCGCAATCGGCCCGCAGCGAAAGTGTTCAGCGGCCCGCTGGTGCCGTTGGTGGGGGATGCCCTGATCCGTGATCTCAGCCTCCGGATGGGCTGTGATCTGCTGCTGGTGAGCGGTGAACACCAGAGCCGGCAGCTTCAATCCCTCACCTTCAACTGGCCCGCCAGCCTGCGGATCCCGACCGTGATCAGCACGGGCTTCTGGTTCCCTCAGGCCGCACCCTGCGCCCCCGCCCCCAAACCCCTGCTGCTCGCCTTGATCCAAGAGCGGATCCCGACCCACATCGGAGCCCGTGATCAGCTGCTGCGCCAACTCAACACCTGGGCACAGCAGCGGCCGCACTGGACCGTGATGCTGCAACGCGACCACAGCTGGACCTCCACCAGGGCCCTGATGCCCAGCGACGCACCCCTCGCAGACAACCTGGTGGAAGCAGCCCCCGGACAGCTGCTGCCGCTGCTGGGATCCTGCACCGCCTGTCTGACGGTGAGCTCACCCTGGAGCCTGGCCGCCATGGCCTGGGGCCGAATTCCGATCGTTGTGGGCGACTACGGCATCCACGATGAACAGAACACAACCGGGTTCTTCGGCTGTGGTGCCATGCATCGCCTGCGCAGCATCCCCCACCTCGATGCCATCACCGAACTGCCAAGGGCAAACCAAGCCTGGCTGAACAGCATGGGCGCCGACATCGCCAACGGAGCGGAGCGCCTGATCGAAGCCCTGCATGCGAAGGCCGGCAGAGAGAAGCGATGACAGCACCCACCACCAGACCAACGCTGAAGCTGCTGTTGATCGCGGACAGTGACAGCCAACTGCTGGCCTGCGAGGCCCTCTGCAGCGCTCCGACCACGCTGGATGTGCACTGGACCATCAACGTGATTCCACGGGATGGAACTCCCCGGGCGTTGCTGCAACGGCTGGCCCAGCGGGCCAGCCTGCGCCACCAAGGCCTGGCTCGGCTGCTGCGGGATCGGCGGCTGCAGAACTATGACGCGATTGGCGTGTTTCTGACGGGCAGCAAGCTCAACGACATCCGCCTCGCCCTGCAACGGGAGCAGCGGCGTCCCTTGCTGTTCTGTGGTTTCAACGGCGTGGTGCTGGACCACTTCATCGAGGGGGTGAGCTGGCGGCTGGGCTACGACCTGATCTGCCTGAGTGGGCCTCGCGATCAGGACGCCCTGGAGCAGCTGGTGGCCGGAACCCCGTTTGCGCAGCAGCGCACCGTGCTCACCGGTCTGCGGCGCAACGCCCCCAGTACAGATCTAATTCCCTTAGAGGAGCGCCCACGACGCCTCGTGTTTGCCGAGCAGGTGATCATGCCCGCATCCGCCAGCGAACGTGCCCACCTCGTGCGGCTGCTCAGCGATTTGGCCCGTCGCTCCCCCAACTGGGAGGTGCTGATCAAACCCCGCATCGCGCCCGGGGACGCCACCTTCCACGACGTCGACACGCACATCAGCACGACGCTGAAACAGAGCCTTGGAGTGCCCCCCGCCAACCTGCGGCTGGACTATCGCCCCCTGCCGGAGCTGTTAAAGCAAACCAGGTTGCTAGCGACCCTTTCCTCCACAGCCTTCTTCGACGCCCTCGACTTCGGCTGCCGGGCGATTGCCATCAGCGATCTGGGCCTGCAGCCGGACTACGGCGGCCATGTCTATGCCGGCAGCGGTGTGTGGCGGTCCCTCGAAGCCATCCCCAACCTGGATGCCCTTGATGCCGAAGGGCCATCACCGGATCCGCGCTGGCTGGAGTGGATGGGCTACGGCCGGCCATTCAGTCCTTCGGCCTTGCTCGAAGTCCTGAACAAGCAAAAAGGCCAAACACCGGAGACCATCACCAGCAGCGTCGGCTATCCGGGGAATGCCCAGTCCAGCTTCAACCAACTGCGCTTGGGAGCCGAAGCCGCCATCGCCACTGGCGATTGGACCAGTGCCCAGGAGCTGCTCTGCCAGGCATCCCTGATGCGCCCCCTGCACCGCGGTGTCGCCCGCCGTTTCTGGGCCGTGCGCCAGAGCAACCCACTGCTACGGCGAATTGCACTGCTGATCTCCTACAGAGACCTGAAGTAGGTTGGGCGACGGACTCAACCCAGGCGGCCGAACAGAACGGTGAGAGGCATCCTGATTGAGCGAAATTTCACCCAGTTCGTTGTCTTCGCGGAAGACAGCATCCTCTCTGCACTCAGCAAGATCACGGCCAACCAGTCGCGCCTGATCTTCGTTGTCTCAGAAAGCGGGATCCTCCAAGGCGTTCTCACCGATGGTGATTTCCGCCGCTGGATTGCCGAGTGCGGCGAGATCGACCTGAACCGGCCGGTCACCGCCGCCATGAATCCCTCCTGCCGCTCTGCCGCCGAGGGCACCAGCGCCAGTGATCTGAGCGCCCAGCTCAATTCCAGGATCATTGCGCTGCCGCTGCTCGACAGCCATGGCCGCATCGTCGCCGTCGCTCGTCGTGCCACCGATGGGCTCCAAATCGGCTCCCACCGCATCGGCGATGACGCCCCCTGCTTCCTGATCGCCGAAATCGGCAACAACCACAACGGCGATCTCAACACCGCGCTCCAACTGATCGATGCCGCCCAAGCAGCAGGGGCGGACTGCGCCAAGTTCCAGATGCGGGACATGAGCCGGCTGTACCGCAATGCGGGCGACAGCAACGACATGGCCTCCGATCTGGGCACCCAGTACACCCTTGATCTGCTCGAGCGCTTTCAGCTCAGTGACGACGAGCTGTTCCGCTGCTTTGACCATGCCGCCAGCAAAGGCTTGGTGCCCCTCTGCACTCCGTGGGATGAAGCCAGCCTCACCAAGCTCAACTCCTGGGGGATGGAAGGATTCAAGGTGGCCTCCGCCGATTTCACCAACCACGCCCTGCTCACAAGCCTGGCAGCCACCGGCAAACCTCTGATCTGCTCCACCGGCATGGCTTCAGAGGTGGAAATCCGCTCCGGCATTCGTCATTTGCAGAACGAAGGTGCCGGCTACGTGCTGCTCCACTGCAACTCCACCTATCCCACCCCGTTCAAGGACGTCAACCTGCGCTACCTCGAGCGGCTGCGCAACCTGGCTGAGGCCCCGGTGGGCTACTCCGGCCATGAACGAGGCATCGAAGTGCCCATTGCCGCCGCCGCCCTCGGCGCGGTGGTGATCGAAAAACACATCACCCTCGATCGCTCCATGGAGGGCAACGACCACAAGGTGAGCCTGCTGCCCGATGAATTCGCCCAGATGGTCCAAGGCATTCGCAGGGTGGAGGAGTCGATGGGCAGCAGCGGTGAGCGCAGCATCAGCCAGGGCGAAATGATGAACCGCGAGGTGCTGGCCAAGAGCCTCGTCGCCACCTGCAACATCCCCTCCGGCACGGAGATCACCGAGGCCATGGTGGGCATCCAGAGCCCGGGGCAAGGACTACAGCCCAACCGTCTCAGCGATCTGATCGGCAAAACGCTGCCGATGGACAAAGCCGCCGGGGACTTCTTCTTTCCCTCAGACCTGGAGACCCCAGCAGCCACCCCACGCCCCTACCGCTTCCTTCATCGCTTTGGGCTGCCGGTTCGTTATCACGACATTGAGAGCTTTGCAGCCACAAGCAATCTCGACCTCGTTGAAATCCATCTCAGCTACAAGGATCTCGAGGTAAACCTCGATCAAGTGCTGCCGAGAAAGCAGCCGATCGGCCTGGTGGTGCATGCCCCCGAACTCTTTGCCGGCGATCACACCCTTGATCTCTGCAGCGCTGATGACGACTACCGGCGCCATTCGATCGACGAACTCCAGCGCGTGGTCGACATCTCCCGTGACCTGCGCCGACGTTTCGACTGCACCGATCCCGTCCTGCTGGTGACGAACGTCGGAGGATTCTCAGAGCACCACCATCTCAAACACAACGAGCTGCAACCGCTGCGACAACGCCTGATCAACAGCCTTCAGCAGGTCAACACGTCCGGCGAGGTGGAGATCATTCCCCAGACGATGCCCCCCTTCCCCTGGCACTTCGGTGGGCAGCGTTATCACAACCTCTTCGTGGATACCGACTTCATCCAGGAGTTCTGCACGGAAACCGGCATGCGCGTCTGCCTGGATGTGTCCCATTCCAAGCTCGCCTGCACGCACCTGAACGCATCGTTCAGTGCATTTCTCAAGGCCATCCTGCCCTTCACAGCGCACCTGCACTTGGCCGACGCCAAGGGCGTCGACGGAGAAGGCCTGCAGATCCACGATGGTGAAATCGATTGGATCCAGCTGTTTGCCCTGATGGACCAGCTCGCCCCCAAGGCAAGCTTCATCCCCGAAATCTGGCAGGGCCACAAGAACAACGGCGAAGGCGCCTGGCTCGCCCTCGAACGCCTGGAGAGCTGTGTCAAGCCCAGCCCGCATCAGCAAGTCGAGAGTGTCAAATCAAACCGAACCTGATCATTGTGCATTCCAAATTGCATACAGCCCTCAATTCAGAATTGAACGAATGGAGGCTTCAATGACTTTCGAAGTCCACCCTCTCTTCCCCCGCTTCGAAGAGAAGCAGTTTCGCCAGACCTTCGACAACAATCTCGTCAAGGACCTTTAGCCATGGCTCAACCTCATCACTTCATCCGGATAAAGCGCTACAACCTTCTCTATGGGAGGGTTCCCAAGGCGGCGAATTCCTCTATCAAGGCGGCCCTTTGCCGTCTGCTGAGTGAAATGCCACCCAAAGGGACAAAAACCACTTCTGACAAATTCTGGCAACACGAAACGAATCACGAGACGGAACTGGTCACACTCCGCCGAGCCCGCAAGTATCGGCCCAGCCATTTCAGCTTCAGCTTCGTTCGCAACCCGTTCGATCGACTGATTGCGGCTTACAACAACAAAGTGATCGAAAATGAAGCTCCACCCGAACCGATGCGAAACATGGGGGTCACCCATGGGATGTCGTTTGAAGCATTTCTCGACGTTTTAATTGATACGCCGCTCAAGAAGTACGACGTTCACGTTTTACCGCAGAGCCAACTGATTTGCATTGGCGATCAAATCGTGCCGAAATTTGTTGGACGCGTCGAACAAATTGACGAACACTGGGCTGAATTACGCGACATCCTGGCTCGAAAAGGGATCACTGTGATGGAGTCTCTGCCACAGAAAAATGTTCGGCGCAGTGATGGCGGCAGCCTGAAGAGTTACTTCAACAGCGATGCACTCATCGAAAAAACAATGCGGATCTACGGCGATGATGTTCGCCTTTTCTACAACGATGTATCGGTGGATCACTTGATCCAGAAAGCCCCCCTGCCAGCGTTCAACACGCTCCACAGCAAGGGCTTGAAGTTATCCAACTGGCTCCATAGCCATGGCTTCCATCGCT
>JAAXIH010000001.1 GCA_012270465.1 Synechococcus sp. | reverse complement strand
ACCACCTGGGAGGCCACCGCATCGCTGCCTTGGATGTGGCTGATGTCGTAGCCCTCAATGCGCCGCGGTGGATGCTCAAGATCAAGTAATTGGGCCAGATCCTCCATCGAAAGCTGTTGTTGCTCGGCGCCGCGCTGGGCGCGGGCCAGCTCAAAGCCCGCGTTGCGCTCCACCATTTCGATGAGATCTGCTTTTTGCTGCCGTTGCGGCACCTGCAAATTCACCTTGCGGCCGCGCCGATCCCGCAGCCACGCCTCAAGAAGTTCTTGCTCCGGCAAGGGGTGTTGCAGCAACACCTCCGCTGGCAATTCCACTGGATCGAGCTGGCTGTAGTGCTCCTCAAGGACCCGCTGCAGGATGGCGCCTGGCTCGGCTGCCTCCGCATCAGCGGTGAAGCCCAAACGACCCACCAACTTTCCGGCCCTGACCTGAAAGAGCTGCACAGCGGCAACCCGGTCATCAGCGGCTAGAGCAATCACATCACGGCTGACCCGAGCATCGGGGAGCGCCACTTTTTGATCAGCCGTGAGCAGCTCCAAGCCTTGGAGCTGGTCCCGCACCCGGGCAGCGGCTTCAAAGTCAAGCCGCTCGGAGTAGCGCACCATCTGTTGCTGGAGCAGGTCCTGCAATTCCTCATTGCGGCCCTGAAACACCATCGACACCTTGCGCAGGATCTGCTGGTAATCGGCCGGGCTGATTTTTTCCTGACACACACCGGGGCAACGACCGATGTCGTAGTTCAAGCAGGTGCGGTCTTTATGCAGGGGCTGCGGCCGTTGGCGCAACGGAAACACCCGTTTCACCACCGAGAGGGTTCGCCTCAACAAGCCAACGTCAACATAAGGGCCGTAAAAGCGATCCAAAGGACTGCGAAAACGGCGCCGCCTAGTGATGAAAATGCGCGGATAATCCTCACTCCAGGTGATGCAGAGGTAGGGATATTTCTTGTCATCCTTCAGCAGCACATTGAAATGCGGCTGATGGTTTTTGATCAGGTTGGATTCCAGCGCTAGGGCTTCAGCCTCGCTGTCAGTGACGATGAACTCGATGTCCACCACCTGGCGCACCATCAAGCGAATCCGGGGGCTGATGGGATTGCCATCACGGAAATAACTGCGCACGCGGCTGCGCAGCTTTTTCGATTTACCGATGTAAAGGATGCGATCGTCGCGATCGCGCATCAGGTAACAGCCAGGTTCTGCGGGCAGGTTGCGCAGCAGCGTCTCCAAACGCTGGCTGTCTTGAATGAGCGGCTCTTTTCCGGCTGGCAGCCCCAACTGGCAATCAGCCCCGACGTGCTGCGGCACTCTAGGGAGAGCTCGCCTCAAGCCATGCGCGCGCTGTATCCCGGCAGCTTTGATCCAGTGACCTTTGGTCACCTGGACCTGATTCAACGCGCATCCCAGCTCTTTGATGAGGTGGTGGTGGCGGTGCTCCGGAACCCCAACAAGCAGCCGAGCTTCAGCCTCGACGAGCGCCTTGAGCAGCTCCGGAGCGTCACCAGCCATCTGCCGCAGGTGCAGGTCACCAGCTTTGAGGGTTTAACGGTGCACTTCGCCTTGCAGCAAGACGCCCGGGTGATCTTGCGCGGCCTGCGGGCCTTGAGCGATTTCGAGTTTGAACTGCAGCTGGCCCACACCAACGCCAGCCTCTCGGATCAGGTGGACACCCTGTTCATGGCCACGGCTGTGCCCCACAGCTTTTTGAGCAGCAGCGTGGTCAAAGAGGTGGCGCGCTTTGGTGGGGATGTTCAACACCTGGTCCCTGAGACGGTGGCGATTGATCTCCGCAGGTTGTTTAATCAGCGGGTTGATGTCAGCGGTGAGCGATGAGCCAGGCGCGTTTCGAGGTTCTTGAACAGCTTGATCAGCTCGAAGAAATCGTGCTCGAGGGAGCACGCGTTCCCTTCTCTGGTGGCCGCCTGGTCAACGAGGGGGATGCCGTTGATGTGCTGGACGCCGTGCGCCAGGCCCTGCCCAACGAACTGGAACGCGCCGCTGAGCTGCTGCGTCAACGCGAAGCTTTTTTGAATCAGGCCCGCCAACAGGCTGAGGAAATCATCAACCAGGCCCGCCGCGAGCGGGAATCATTGATTAGTAGCTCCAGCATCCGCCAGGAAGCAGAGCGTCAAGGTTCGGAGTTGCGGGAGCAAGGCCGCCAGCAGGGCGAGCAGATGCTGCAACAGGCCCGCCGCCAGGTGGCCAGCCTCGAGCAGGAGCATCAGGCCAAGGCCTCCCAACTCGAGCAGCAGCAAGCCACCCGCCGCCAGCAGCTGGAGCAGGAAGCCGCCAGCCGTTTTCAGCAGCTCGAGCAGGAGCACCAACAGCTGAAGCGCACCCATGCTGAAACCCATGAGCGCAACCGCCAGCAGTCTCTGCAGGAGCTCGAGCAGATCCGTCAGGAGTGCAACCGCCTGCAACAGGAAACCCAGAAAGATGCTGAGCGTGTGCGCCAAGAAGCCTTGAGCTTCCGCCAGAGCACCCAGCAGCAAGCAGAAGCTCTCCTATTGCGTAGCCGCCAGGAAGCGGCCAGCGTTCAGCAGGGCGCCAACCGTTATGCCGAGCAGGTTCTCGGTGAGCTCGATGCCCGCTTGCAAGAGATGGCCAAGGTGGTCATCGGTGGCCGGCGTGAACTGGTGCGTCTGCAGAACACCGACGTGGAACTCACCCAACCCGAAGCCAACGAGAACAAAACCGTTTCGATCAACCGGGTGCGCCGCTCAGCCCGGCGGATCAAAGAGGCACGGGACGGCAGCCGCTCTGCTTGAGGCTGGCCTCAAGCACCCGCTGCATCACGCCAACGGGACCCCAGGAGCCATTGGAGATCATGCTCACGTAGAGCGGACCGTGGTTGGTGTCGAGCTTTCCGCTCACCGCTTTCACCCCGCTGATCGTGCCGGTTTTGCCGCGGAAGCGTCCCTTCAACGGTGAGCCTTGGAAGTAGTAACGAAGGGTTCCACGCTCGCCAGCCACCGCCATGCTCGCGTAGTAATTCTTGGCGTAGGGGTGTTGCTCCATGCGCAGCATCAAGGCCGTCAGTAATCGGCTGGTGACCCGATTGGCGCGATCGAGCCCGGAACCATCGGCAACGCGCACGCCGGCGGTGGGCAGACCCTGTTGACGCATCCAGCTCATCGCTCGACGTTGCGCTTCCGGTAGCGACCAGGAGCCCGTGCCTTCACGCAGCAACACCTCGGCTGTGAAGTTATGGCTTTCCCCATTGGCGAGGCTCATGAGGTGATGCATCGACTTCGATGACTCGCTGTGCAGCAGCACGCTGCCGGCGGGTTCCGGAGTGCCAGCGGGGATCGTGCTGATCTCGGCATTGGCGCCATTGCGATAAATCTCGCTATTCAGCAAGCGCTTGAGCCGTTGAGGCGGATTGCGAACCGAGAGGTCAACAGCGTTCGAGGTGAGCGCCAGGCGCGTGATCGGGGCTCCGTAGGCATAGCTGCGGTCGGGCTGCGACCAGCCCTGGGGCCACCAGCGGGAGGCATGTTCTTCCTCCAGCTGCAGTTTCACGGTGCCTGAGCTGCTGGAACTACCGCCGCCTGAACCAGCCGCCAACTTGGCAAAGCGGCGCAAACCACCAAAACCAAAGGTGGGGTCACCACCGCCTTGGATGCGGAAGGTGCCATCGGGAAGGCGCCAGAGCTCGGTGCTGATGCGGTGGTTGGGGCCCAAGCGATCCATGGCAATCGCCGTGCTGATCAGCTTTTGGTTGGAGGCTGGAATGCGCGACTTGTTGCCATGCAAATCGGCCAGGACCATGCCGTCGCGATTGGCCACGGTGATGCTCCACACATCCGACTCGGCTCCCGTGGCAGCAACGACGGCCTTTTGAAGCGCGGGACAGATGGTGCTGGCTTGCTGCAAGGGCAGGCCCACCGGAGCCAAGAAAGGAGGAGCAGTGAGTGGCGGATGCTCCGCCACTGGATTGAGCTTCTCTTCGTTGGCCTCTTCCATGCTGCTGAGCAGCGACTCAAGCCCTTGGGCCTGCACCGCAGCAGGAATCAGCAGCGCCAGGGCGGCCAAGCAGAAACGCTTGCTCATCACAAGCCCTCCAGCTGGATGCCGCTCACCATTCCTTTAATGCGGTAAGTGGGACCTTCCAACTCCACGTGGGAGCCGATTTTCAAGGCCTGGTTGCCCACCACCACACCGCCGGATGAGGTGCGCTGGCCTTCTCCTTCGAGCACGAGCCTGGCGTCGAAGTTGGTGAAGATGTCGTCATTGGGGTCAGGCACTGACCGCACCTGACCATCGGGGAACACCAGGGCCACCTGGCGCTTCAAGCGGCCCACACTCTTGACGGCAACAGTGCCGTGGGGCTGGTTGCGAATCACCAAACTTGTGCGCCCGCGCTCTTCGATCCGCTGCATGAGTGCCTCCGGATCGGCTGCAGGGGTGTGCTTGATATCAACGCTGAATTGAACAGGTTGCAGGGCTCCAGTGGCCTTGGCCACCGCACCGGTCAGCTTTGGACTCCAGAGCACCCCTGCTGCTGCCCCCACGACAGCCACAGCAGCACCAAGGTCAACCCAACTGATGCGGCGTAGGCCCATGCAGAGCAATTAAAAAGTGATCGGATTTTAGTGGCGACGCCCAGGACTGCCAGGCTCAACCGCTCAATTCGCGCATGAAGCGGTCCACGGAACGCAAACCAGCCGCTGCAGCCCCACTGAGCAATTCATCCAATTCTTCCGGTGCTGGCTTGCTCTCTTGGCTGCCGGCCAAGCGATAACCATCGGGATCAAGCCGGTAGATCTGCCAATCACCTGGATGGGCGTGCCGCAAAGCTGCGGCATTGAGGGGTTGAAGCGTGTAGGCGCTCTGCCACTGGGCCATGAAACCGCGGCGTCGCTCACGGGCGACGCTGCCAATACCAACGGCCGCATCTTCCAGCCGGCCATTGAGCAACACCACTGGACCAGCGAACTTGTCGCAGAGAGTTTCCACCTCGTCGTAGTCCGGTGGACCTGGGGTCACGCAGATGAGCACGCTGCTCTCCGCCGGCAGCTCGCCGCGATAGCAATCCGAAACGCTGGTAATCGCATCGGCCTGGTCAGGGGCATCCCGCTTGGCCAGGGCCGTTGCACCAGCATCGGCAAAGAGCAATTTGCAACGCCGTTCGGGTTGATCCAACTGCCGTTGCAAGCGCAGGGCGACGGGAGCCAATCGCAACCCTTCAAAGCGCAGATCCAAGGTCCAGCGGCCTTTGGATTGGCTCGCCAGGGCCGATTCCAACGCCGTGAGCAGCTCAGCCTCAGCGGCGGCGAGATCAGCAGGAAGGCTCATGGCAGCTCAACGGTGGGCAATTGGCGCAACACGGATTCCAGCAGAGCCGGCAAGGCTTGGAAATCTCGCTGATGCAGCCAGGGCCCCACACTCAAGCGCAACCCGCTGCGGGCCTGCCTTGGCCCGTAACCCAATGCCAACAGGGCCGGATTGGCCTGATCTTTGCCGCTGCTGCAGGCCGAACCACTGCTCACCGCCACACCGGCTTGGGCCAGCTGGCGCACGGCAGCCCG
>JAAXIH010000156.1 GCA_012270465.1 Synechococcus sp. | reverse complement strand
CGAATGTGCCAACCGCCTTCGATCGCAGCAGCCTGAGTCGAGGCTTGCGTGGGCAAGCAGTTGAGCGGTGCAATCGGTGCCGACTGCAGGATTTGTAGGGCTTCCCCCATGGCTTTATGGGCGGCGGCTCGGTGGGCGGGCGATTGCGCTGAGCAAGCCACCGTGCCAACGGCCTCTAGTAAGTGATCCAATAACTCCGCGCTCTCAGACATTCATCGACCCGGTGTTGTGAATCGATGCTGATCAGTTGAAGTTCCGCCTTCTGCAGTTTTGAGCACAGCTTCAGCATCTGCTGACACAGCAAGCGTTATTGCTCTCGTGGGTCTTCCCAGAACACCACCAGGGTGTAATCGTCCTCGCGGCTAAAACCGATCCCGGTGCTGTGGTTATCCCGTTGATAGGTCTTGCCCTGCTCGCTGGCTGGGAACTCAAAGAGTTGCTCGTTGAAGCTCACGGTGACGTTGCCTTGCCGTTGGCTGAAGCGGCAGCGCAGCGGCTCTGGAAGTTCCGGGTTGCTATCTGCGGCGGTGAACAGCACACACCATGCGCTGGTGACATCGGCTTCTGCCTTGTTGCTGCAGGCCGCAAGCAGGCCAAGTCCGGCGCCTAAGCCGAGGGCGATCAACGCGCGTCGCATGGGTGAAGGGCTCCCGTCGCGCTTTGTTCTAGAGGGTTCGCGGAGCTTTGCCATGGCCTTGTGATTGCTAGTGATTGAGGGTGTTTGGCTGCCCATGCCGTGCTGTTCAACCTCAAGGAGCGCCTTCAGGCGCTGCGCATGCTCAAGGGATTGGGGACGTTCCTGCAGCACCCCGATGATTTGCAGAGCGTGTATGCCGTTGCGGCCAGCATCCAAGGCAGCCCGATGGCCGCTCAGATGATGCGGCATCTATTGAGCCAACCAGGCCTGGCCGCGATGATCAGCGACCACTGGCGCCCTGCTCCAATTGATCTGGATGCCCTTGAGCAATTGCCTGAGGGCAGCTTGGGCCATTGCTATGCCTCACAGCTCAAAGCCCAAGGGATCACACCGCAGACCCTGATTGATCCAGCGCCCATCAGTGGCGATCAGGACTTCATCGTGCATCGCTTGAAAGAAACCCACGACATCGTCCATGTGTTGACGGGGTTTGGAGTCGATGGTGTGGGAGAGATTGGCTTGCAGGCATTCAACTTGGCGCAAAATCGCTCGCCCTTGGCTGTGCTGTTGATCTTTGGTGGGATGCTGAAAAACCTTCAAGATGATCAACCTCTTGAGGCGCTGCTGCATGCCATTAGCCGTGGCTTTGAGATGGGATTGCAGGCCAAGTGTGTGGTGAGCTACCGGCTGGAAGATGCCTGGGAGCGATCACTGTTGGATTGGCGCCGCGAGCTCAACTTGCCTGAGCTCACGGCATGAAAAAGGCGGGATTCCCAGGCCCGCCTCATCGCCCACTTGTCGGAGTACCAAAGGTTCGACGCTCCCTTGGTGAACCCGTTATGACGAGGCTGAAAGGAAAAAACAGTCGTGATGAATACCTAGTGAGTCCGCTTTACACAGCGGCACCTGGAGCAAACACCTACCGCTGCGGCCAGCCACGTTGACGTGGTGGCGAGACGGCGAGCTGTGAATCATCCTTCGGTGGACCTGAGCATGGCGATTCAAATTTCCATGGCTCCTGCTTTTTTGTTGGTGGCCATTAGCAATTTGATTAATGGCACCACCGCCACCCGGCAACGCATCATTGATCGCTACCGCCAACTCACCGCCGAGAAGAGTGATGTGCTGATTCGCTCCGATGAAGTGGAGTATGAGAAAAGTGTGTTGCGGCATCGGGTCTCGCTACTCACCCGCTCCATCATTTTGTTGACCAGCGCCATCATGTTGATCGCACTGGTGATCTTCATCATCTTCATCAGCTTGGTGAGTCCCCAGATCGACCTCACCTTGAGCTTGGCGCCGTTGTTTGCTGTGGCGATGTTGAGCGTGATTGTGGCCAGTGTGTTTTCCCTCTGGCAGCTGCGTGTGTCCTCGAAGCAGCTGCGCCGGATTGGCCTTTCGAGTTAGCCGCTGCAAAGGGCTCGAATGTGAGCGATGGCGATTTTGCGCTCAGCCTTGGTCTTGGGTTCATGGGGCAGGCTGAAAAAGTGATGGGGCCCGATAAACAACACCCCGCCTTCGGTGGGCACCACGTCAAAGCGCCAGGCTCTTAGCAATTTGCGGTAGGTGAGCTCAGACATCTTTTTATCGTTGCCTGACTGCATCGCTCTCGCCTGAAGCAGCAGGCCAGCGTTGCGTGAAAAGAGCCTGAGCGAGAAGCCCGATCTGGCCTTTTCTGCTACGCCATCAAAAAATCTTTTGCGCAACCATGACTTGGGGTGGACACGTCATCACCCCCTTTCCCATTGCATGACAGCTCCATTGCAAAGGAGTTGGAACTCCGCTGGCTGAGGGGATGATGGGGGTGTGGGTCCACTGCACTGCCCCATTTGTATTGGATTGGGTCTGGTCAGCATGACCCGAGCCTTGGCTTGGCTGCGCCTCTGGCAGCTCGTGGCTCAGGAGTAATAACGGCCGATCGACTTGCTCACCAATTCGGGCTTGAGGCCGAGGTTGTTGGCAATTTGCCGCTGGGACATGCCAAAGGCGCGCAGTCTCGCAATGCGCTTGGTATCCGGCTGGCCCAGGCGGTAGAGGCGAGCCATGCGGCTGTAGATGTCGCGTCTCAGCAGCGACTGGATCCAACCCATGGGCTCGGGAGCTCGTCTTATTCAAAGTCTGTGCTGGACTGATCTGAGATTTCTCTGTCTTCAGAGTTTTTCCAGGGTGATCAGAGGGAAAGGAGCTCGCCTCGCTGAAGCCATGCAATTTTCAACTTGCCTGATGGGTTTCGCCGGACTGTTGGTTCTGCTCCCAGCGGCGCGGGCTGATGAGATCCGCTTTGTGCCCGATCACTCGCCCATCGCCTGCCGGGCGATCTTGCCCCAGTGCTTCACCCAGCAGGGGTGGCATCGCCTCTGCCTCACCGATCCTGTGATTGCGCAAGCTCACCGGCTGGCTTGCGCCAAAGCCGCCGCCGCTGAGATGGACGAACCGGTTGACTAAGGGAGGTTGCAAGCAATCGGGTGAGCGGGCGTTTGGCAGTGACGGGAGCCTCCGGCAAAACCGGTTGGCGGGTTGTGGATGAAGCGTTGCAGCGCGGCCTGCCGGTGCGGGCGATTGTTCGGCCCCATTCGGTGCTGCCGCCGAGTCTGGCGAAAGCCGAGCAGCAAGGGGATTTGGAGGTCAAGCGGCTCGAGCTCCAAACAGCCGAAGCCCTGCACCATGCCCTCAGTGGTTGCACGGCGCTGGTGATTGCAACTGGCGCGCGGCCTTCCATCAATTTGGCTGGCCCGCTTCAGGTGGATGCCTTTGGGGTGCGCGCCCAATTGAGCGCTTGCAAAGCGGTGGGCCTGCAGCGCGTAGTGCTAGTGAGCTCGCTGTGTGCCGGCCGCTGGCGCCATCCGCTCAATCTTTTTGGACTGATCCTGGTTTGGAAGCGCCTGGGTGAGCGCTGGCTTGAGACGAGTGGACTGGATTGGACCGTTGTCAGGCCAGGGGGCCTCAGTGAAGACGACAGCCGCAGTGGGCAGGAAGGCATCGTTTTTTCAGCGGCTGATCAACAGCAGAGCAGCAGCATCCCCAGGCGCTTGGTGGCTCAGGTGTGTCTGGATGCCCTGGCTGAACCGGCCGCCAGCGGCCGCATCATTGAAATCACCAGTTCTACGCAGCAACCGCGTTGCAGCCTCGCGGAATGGCTCGCCCAATCCGCTTAATCAGGCATTGAGAGTGTTTGTCCCTATGGCGCCTGCCTAGGAACGCTTTAGACCGGAAGTAACCGGGAGAAAGACATGATTGATGCCATGGCATGTGTAGTGAATCCATTGGCACCTCTGGTGACTCCAATGGGAACTCGGCAAAGGCCCGTGCACGATCTCGCGCATGAATCCCACGATCAGTTTTGGGAGAAAGAATGCGCTTTGCGCCCCAATGCATTGGGTTGTCGCCTGTTTGACGATTGATCCAGTGGCCTGGATGCCATGAATCAATTGCCTTAAAACAGACTGAGAGTGATCGCGTCGGTGATGGTCCAATCCCTGCCTCAGGAGATGGCGTCACAACCAATGCTGCAAGTTGTGCAGTCAGGGGATCTCAGCCAGGCCGTTAGTTCTGATGGAGCTCCGATTGCGGAGCTCCATCACTCGACTGATTCTGTTGCCCATTTAGAGCAAGAAGCTCTCTTGGCTGGCGCTGACTTCGTCGGAAAGTAAGAGCTGACACAGCTCGGTTGATAGCGGATCAACAAGCTGTAAAAACCGGAGCTGCCCCAGGGAGCAGGAGCTGGGGTGTCACCGGTAGGGCTGGCAGTGCCTTCACCTCGAGGCCCCAGCCCGCTAATTCCAACCGGTCAGCGGCTGATGCAGATCAGCTGAATGGCTGTTTTGTTTGGCTGGCTTCAGCTTTTGGCTGCTTCTTTCGCGGGTGCTTCATCGGGCTCTTGATCGGCGATCTGGCCGAGCACCATGGAGGCTTGCAGTTGATCAGGCAAGTCGCCAATGGTGAGCAGGGCTTTGAGCACCAGCTGAGAACGGGCTTCTTTCGGCAGGCCAGGACGCAGCTTCTTGACGGTGTTCCAGAGCTCTTGGCCCGCCTCTTTGATCAGCTCTTTGTCTGTGGCCATTCCTGTTGCACTAGAGCCCATCAACCTACCTTGTGGCTCCTTTGGGGTTTGGGCTTAGACCTGCACAAGCCCTCACGGAATGGGCTTTGAGCTTGATGGGCAGACGGAGTTCACCAAAAGCTGCTGAGTTATTTGCGCGTGATGATGATGTAGAGCGCATGAATCACGGCCACTGGCCACATGATCGCGAGGACCGGCAAGCCCAGGCCGCCAAAGCTGAACAGCCAGAAGATCAGGTTCAGCCAAAAGGCACTGGCTTGAACTCCCACCTGGGTGGCAACGGCCAGGGGCGGTAGGAAGAACGCCAGGAGGATGCGCAACAGATCAGCGAGCATGACCGTCAGGCTTCTTTCCCTGCTTTAGCTGGATTACGAAGGCCTTGCTGCATATATGTGAGTGGCCCTTTGATGGATGGATCCACTGCGGGGCAGCGTCATGTTCAAGATGGTTTCGGTGGCCGCCTCAGGCGTTCTGGCCCTTGGCTTGGGGCTCGCAGGATGTGCGGCATTGGATCAGAGCAAGCCATCGGCCCAGAGCGACAGCGCATCAGCAACCAAGGAGTTGCAAATCAAGCCCATCGTGCAAACAAGCACTGGCTTGAGCGGTAAGCCCTTCGCTTATCCCCAAGGAGAGCCGGAGTTGCGTTTGCTGCGGGTTGAATTTCCCGTGGGAGGTCAGGTGCCGTTGCACACCCACCCCGCTCCTTTGATCGCTTATGTGGCCCAGGGGCAGATTCGCCACACCCGTGGCGATCAGGTCAATCGCTTTGGACCTGGTGAAGCGTTTGTTGAAAGCAATCAAGGTGGTCCGCATCGTGTCGACAACGTTGGCGATGAGCCTGCGGTGGTGTTTGTGGCTGTGGCTTCTGAGAAAGACTTGCCCACCACCAACTTTGTTGAGCCGCAGCCGTGATGCGCCAAACACCTTTTGCTGCTTTTTCAGTGCTGGCGGTTGTGATCTTGGCCATTGCGGCGGCGGTGATGGCCGCCGTGACTGGTCGCTGGGAACAAGACGCCTTGGAG
>JAAXIH010000008.1 GCA_012270465.1 Synechococcus sp. | reverse complement strand
AACGTAGAGCTAGCTGGACTTAGAAACCCAGGGCTCGCAGCAAGACCCCTTGCCCGAGCAAGTCATCTTTGATGAACTGCTTAGCCACGATTCCCAGCGTCGCGAACTTGCCTTGAAGGCTCGGTCGGCAGGTGCTGGTGATTGGTGAAAAACATGTTGCCTTTGTCATGGTCTCCTCCATATCCGATGGGGTGATCGAGCGGCATGGCCTCGCTAGAGCCCAATGCTGTGAAGCAAGCCCTCCCCGGTGAGGAGTTCTGTGGCCAGTGCAGCGATAAAGCCAACCATCGCCAAACGGCCGTTGAGCTTTTCGGCGCGCTCATGAAATCCCCAGCCGGCATCCGCTGCTGCGTATTCCATCTTTGGCTCACGGGCGTAGACGTTGCCGTGGCCTTCGCCATCGACCGTGATCAGACCAGTGGGTGCCGGAAGCGTTGAAGTGGTCATGGGCCTCTCCGGAAACAACTCAATCGGTCTAGAGCTGGCTGATTCACAGATGAAGATGGGCAAGCCGAACGATCAGGTTCGGTTTGATGCCCAATCGGCAGCCAATAAAAAGCCTCCCCATCAGGAGAGGCCTGGCGTGTCTGCTCGATGCGCTCAAGATATGGATCCTGCCTGCTGAGTCCATCCGCTGAAATGCTCAGCTGTAGCGGCACCACCAAGCTCGCGAGGGGTAAACCGAACCACAACTCCAGCGCAGTTTCGACAGCATGGGCAAAGCCGTTAAAAAGAGATGTTTGCTGTTCTGTACGCCATCGCATTTGTTGTCCTGCTGGGCTGCGCGCTGATGCAGATGCGTCAGGGCTGGAGTGCCCGCTCTCAGCGAGTAGAACTCAACCGCGGATCCAGTGATCGCACGGGCCTCAAAACCATTCACCCCGAGCTGCTCGATCGCAATGGTCAATTGATCAAAGATGAGCTGTTGAGCGTCAGCTTCGAGAACACCTCTGATGGTCCATTGACCTCTCCCGGCGCTCAGCCTGGTTATTAAGTCCCGCTCGCCCCTTCAGGGACGGGACAACCGAACCGAAGCGGACGGTGCTCCCACCTATCGAGCCAGAACGGTCCTCGCGAGCATGACAACAGATCAGATCGCATGAACTGATCGACGTGAGCGAGTCGGATGCACCAACCCTCTGGTCGTCGAGCATCAGGGGGTTCTTTTTTGGGGGATCACAACGATGAGCCATAAAAAAGGACGGCCTCCCACAGCCGCCCCCAGGCTCGACGCACTGGGAGTTCCAATCCCAGCGAGCCAATTCTGTGTATCCGCCTGAACTTTTTTGTCTCGGTCGCCACAGAGAGTGCGTGGGACTGGGGACAGTGAAATCTGCGTCTGTTCAGCACTAACGGACGGCACCGACAAGTTCCTTGATGGTGGTGCCCAGCTGAACGAAGCTTTTGAGAAGCACCTGGCTGAACAAACCCACGAGCTGCTCTCCTGGCTCAACCTGGCGCCCAAGCGAGACGAGCTCTACGTCCACCTCTGGCTCTGCAAGCGTTAACCCTTCGGCGATTCGCAACGTCATCGCTGCATTTGGCTTGAAGGCCGCCTAAGCATCACCAAAACCCCCCAGGCAAACGGCCTGAATTGCCTAGGGTCTCAGCCAACCCGAGCCTTCCACCATGCCCACCCGTGAGCAAATCCTGGCTGCCTCTGCTGGATGGGTAGCGGTGCTGCTCAATGTGATCCCCGGCCTTGGAGCCGGCTACCTCTACCAACGCCGTTGGAAGGCCTACTGGATCACCTCAGCACTTGGGGCTGCCTGGTTTATCGCTGGTGCCGTTCTGGGTCAAAACACGGAGCCAGCAGCCGAGGCTCAAAATCAATTGGTGGGCCTAATTGGCCTGCTGCTCCTGTCTGGCGGAACCGCCACAGAAGCTGGCTTAGCTGTCAAAAAGGTGCGCAATCAGTTGAACTGAGCCGCCTAGCCAAATGTGTTGCCGTTCCAGCCCCAGCTGCTGGCCTTCACATCCTCAAAGGCCACATAGATCCGATTGGCGGGGATCCCTGTTCGCGCTTCGATCAATTTGCAGAATGCAGAGGTCATCGCGGCGGGCTTCAAAGCACCGATCGACTTGATCTCCACATAGGCACAGGGGTCGGCGCTGCCTGCGAAGGTCATGGGCACCGCGGTCTCGAGCAACGTCATCACATACGACTCCGGCTTGCCGGTCTGCTGGGCTAAAGCGGCCGAAAGCTCCTTGAGTAGGGAAGCCGAATCCACCACCTCTGGCAATGACGTGCGGACGTTGATCAAGGGCATAGCGGCGCAACAGCACGTCATCAAATGCTGCCACGACAATCTGTCGTCACTATGAAGGCATGATTCACCCAGACCCCAACACTGAGTACTTCGCCGAAGCGCAGTTCAAAGGGCCTGGAAACCCTCCAGAAGAGGACTACCTGGCCTGGGGCAAGTACTTAATTCCGCATTCCAAGACAGACAGTCCAGGGCATGTGGCCGCCCACCTTCGCTTTAGCGCTCAGCGCTCTAAGCAGTCACTGCAGCAATTCATTTGGGAAGGGCAGCATTTCAATGCCATGGGACGGAAGATCAATGGCGCTTGATCCGGGCACAGCTCGCGGGAGATGAACAAAAAAGGAGCAGCCGTGCGATCAGCAGTTGCCGTCTCTACTTTTCCCTCTAGCTGGAGCGGCGCGATGTCGAACCACATGGATCTGAGCGAGATCCGCAAAACAATCGAATGGATGACCCCATCCGATGGCTGGAAAGTGCAGAAAGACGCCACTGGGGATCCGGCCAACCTGTGGGCCGAATATGGCTTCAGCGTCCTTGGAGCACTGCTGATCTATGGCCCCAAGGCAGCAGAAGTCATGGAGATCGACGACTCCCTGACTCCAGAAGAAGCCCAAGAGATGGAAGCTCTCGGCTTGTTAGCGCAACAGAAATGGGAACAAGGGCAAAAAGAAGCCCAAGAGCAAACAGCCGCTGCCAACGCCTAAGGCTTAAGCGGGAATAAGCCTTTTCAAGGCACAAAACAACATCCCCAGCAAAGCGAGCTTTTTGGCCATCAAGGCCATTAGGTTTTTGGCATGGACCCTGATAAAGCCAATACCTCTATCGATATCCAAGTCATCGACAAGATGATGGATCGCTGGCGCCTGCGCCTGCTCACCCATGGCGCCGCCAGTGAGCTGGGAATGGAAGCCACCCGGCAGCTGATCAAGCTGGAAGCCAGAAAGGAATTTCTCAACGCAAACGCTTAAGCAAAAGCGCTCAACAATGGAGACGAACCCTCGCCCGATTCCATGAAGGTGTCCTTCGCTGTCCGCATCACGCATCCCGATCGCGACGAGGACATCTCCTTCCACGAGAGCGTTCTGGACGCTGTTGAGGACTATCACAGCTCTGTGCTCAAAAGTGCCCTGCAGGGCTGGGACTGCGTTGCCCTATCGCTCTGCATCAATGGACAACCCATTGAAGTGCTGGAGAGCATAGAACCCATCAAAGCGGGGCGCCCTGGCTGAACAACCAATCCGTAGAGGTTCAGCTCATGCCCAACGCAGAATTTCTGTGCGTGCAGTGTGATCGGCCATGGCGAGAACCATGGTGCGCAAGATGAGGGCCACAACAGCACCGGCAACGAAGGCGAGCACAACCATTGGACTGACTTGACTGCATTCAGCATCACGCCGCGCAACCGGCGATCGCATCCCCCACAGGAGTGAAAGCAACCGGACCAACAGGGCGAAGCCTTCGGCAGTTCTCAGACACTCATCAGCGAAACAACCCAACAGGCCCAGCAAAAACCAGAAACGATGCGGACAAGCATCCCCTCACGCTTCTGGAACCGCTGATCTCCCTTGGAGCCTTGCTCCTCTTTGTGGCCTATCTGAACCGCCGCAAGCCGATGAACCTCTGAGCCCATCGGAATGCGCTTATGGTTTCGGCCGCTGAACCCACGCCATGGTCTTGCCGTCTCTCGCCTGGGACCTCGGGTTGCTGTTGATCTCGATCGGGGTTGTGAACGTGTGGCGCGCACGCTTCATGGGCGGCGATTAAGCGCAACCCCCATCAAGGTTCAGCGTGGCTGCAGCGAATAGGTCGTGTAGGTGCAAGCGATGGGTCCAGCAGGGCCTTGCTGCATCTCTGTTTGGATGCGAGTCCCCACGATTCGATAGCCCTCCCGCAAGTAGCGATTGATCGCGTCGGTGCTCATCGAACCAGCGCAGGCCTCTTCCCAGCTGGTGAGCACGCGAACACTCAGCAGATTTGGTTGCGCTGCTGGCGCTGCACCTACGCCTTTCTTGCGGCAACGGATCCCGCCACGGGTCACCCAGCCATCGGGGCAAAACTCTTCATCGCGGTCTTGATACTTGCCATCACCATTGGCATCCAAAAAGCAAAAGGTGGTGTTCGCGATTCGGAAGCTTCCGCAGGGATGCAGGCTGTTGGCGCCAACGCTCCATGGGCCCGCCAGCGAGATGCAAAGCGCTGACAAGGCTGCCAAAGGTTGGATTGATGCCATGGCCTGGCCAGCAACGCATGCCAATGATGTTGGCTGAGTCCGGTGCAAACAGAGCCATCGGCAACAACACAACAAGCGATAAAGCCGATAACTTGTCAGCGCAGATGGGTCAGGCAAGTGAACGTTTCCGACCTATCCAGCCAGGATTGGCGCTTGATTCAATTCGCCATTGACCGCCTGCGCAGTGCTGCGGAAGAACCCGATCCCCAAACCAACGAGATCATTCCTCTACCCACCGATGTGAGCGACTCCTTAATTCACATCAGCAAAGTGGCGCAGGCACAAATTGCACCCTCCTCAACCTGAGGCATTGCCAACTGTGGCTTCACCGAATCAGCAGCCAGCTAAACGACGCGCCTTCTCCTACACGGAGATGATGAATTCAGGTCAGCAGCGGCTGAGCGCGGAGCAAATCGAAGCCCTGGAACAACCAGCCGAGCCCCCTGCCCAAGAGAGCGGCGACCCAACAACAACAAAGCCCTGAGCAGAGCCAGGGCTTTGTTGTTTCCAATGAAAGCCCACCGGTGGCGGGCAATGAATCACCAACCAGCCGGAGCGATCACCGCCGTGGGCTGGGCATACACCGGCTGTTGGTAGACAACAGGCTGTTGGTAGACAACAGGCTGATGGGCCTGCTCCATGTGGGCGATGCCATTCAGCAACCTGCCGGCGCCAGCCATGGTGGCGGCAGCAGGGGGAACGTTCCAGCCGCCACGGTGATGGTGGTGGTGGTGACGGGCAGGACGGACCACAACCATGGGCTCTGCGTTAGCCGCAGGAATCGCGATCGCGCCGAGGCTGACAACAGCAACAGCGGCGCCAAGGGCAATGGGGAGAACTCGGTTACGCATGGGAGTTATCTCAAACGACATCCCTTTCCTAAAGGCGATGCTGGAAGGCGCGTCAGCCCGAGAACCGGCCGATCCGGTTCGGTTTTGCGAATTTCAATTGCGCAATTGAAGACAACCCATGACTGAAAAGCGCTGTCTTGCAAGCGATCACAGCTGCTTGAGCTCGCGTTTCACCAGCCGCACATGCTCTTCCACTTCAGCGGCTGTGAAGTTGGGATCGCGGTTCCAAAGCCACAGACGAATCAATGCTTCAGCTGGTTGCTGCTTGTCGTTGATCAAGCGATTGAGAACTTGCAGCTCCCGTTTGAGCTGTTCCATGCCTTGTCTGAAAAGCCCAGCGATGGCTTTTTGCTCCTGGAGTCAGAGTCGGCGCAGAGGCGAATGCTGTGAT
>JAAXIH010000221.1 GCA_012270465.1 Synechococcus sp. | reverse complement strand
ATGCGGCAGCGCTCTTCACGCTCCTGCACGTCATCAAGCTTGCGGCGGGTCTGCTCAATGCGGCTGTCAAACAGCGCCACACCAGCCAACTCATCAATGATTCCGCGGCGATCGCGGGCGCTCATCGAAACGATGCGGGTGACATCGCCCTGCATGACGACATTGCTGCCATCGGGATCAAGGCGCAGGCGGCGCAGCTGGGTTTGCAACTGCTGCAGGTTGCAGGGCACCCCATCGGCGCTGTAACTGCTGCTGTAGGTGCCACCGGGTGCAACCCGCAGGCGCCGGGTGACGGTCCATTCGGTTTGCCCGGCCTTGATCCAGGGCCCTTCTTCGGGGGCTTCCAAGCCCTCTTCTGCGGTGTCGGGCTGCCAGCCGCGCAGATCGAAGCGCACCGACACCGACGCTTCCGACGCCTTTCCCTGTTTGAGAGCGTTGTTATTGATCAGATCCGGCAAGCGCTCAGCGCGCATGCCGCGGCTACTGGCCAAGCCGAGGCAAAAGAGGATGCCGTCGAGGATGTTGCTTTTGCCTGAGCCATTGGGCCCAGTCACCACAGTGAATCCCGGCTCCAGGGGGATCGTGACGCTCCCCCCGAAGGACTTGAAATGCGTAAGGCTGACCTGATCAATAAAGACCAACAGGGCAGCGACCTTTCGGCCAGGAGTGCGATCGACCGAAGTTAACCGAGGTGTTTAGGAGCACAAGAGAGAACAGGCCGCGCTGCCAACCGCCCGTTGGCTCGATACCTTGCGGGAAAGAGCCAAGGCATTCATGGCGAGCTCAGGGTTAACCCAAGTGGGCGAACGGTTCCGTGAACGCTTCACCGAACTGCTGCCGGAGATTCAAGAGCGCTGGCCCCAGGTGGCCCATGAGGCCCTCACCAACACCCGCGGCAGCTTCGATGAAGTGGTCGCCGTGATCGCGGCGCAAACCGGACGAACCAGTGCGGTGGTGCAAGAGCAGCTGCTCGAATTCATGGATGTGGCCGGCGAGCAAACCCGCAAGCTCGGCGACAGCCTGCAACCGCTGGAAGAGCAACTGGAACGGTTGCTGGATGATCTCAACGCCAACCTCAGGCCAAAAATTGAATCGCCGGTGCGCGAGCGGCCGCTGCTGGCGGTGGGCATCGCCGCTGGAATTGGCCTGTTGGCTGGCCTGATACTGAGCGGCGGTCGCCGGCGCTGATCAGCATGGAATCCCAATCACCCCGCGGCGCCACCGGAAAGCTGGCCTCCCTGGTGGTGTCGGTGATGGACCTGCATGTCCGCATCGCCCTCAAAGAGGTAGACCGCGAAAAGCGCCGCCTCATCGTTGGCGCCTTGCTCATGGGCACCGCCTTGGTCTTGCTCACTGGAGCGCTGCTGGTGGCCCATGCCGCCTTGGTGATCGTTTTGGTGGAGGGCGCTGCCCTCGATTGGCTAACCGCTTTTTTGGTGGTGGGCGCCATCGATTTGGTGCTGGCTGGGCTGCTGCTGCGCATTGGCGGACAACTGCTGAAAGGGCCCTACCTGCCGGAAACAGCCGCGGGCATCAGCCGCACCACCCGCACCCTGCTGGGGCGCTAGCGAATCTCGTAGTGGAGCCAGCGGCAATCGATGCCGCCATTGCTCACCGGCACGCGCCGACTGGCCTTCATGCCCAAAGCGCGGGTGAGCTTGGCGTTGCCGCTGAGCAACCACAAACTCCAACCACTGCAGTGTTCTTTGAGCTGCCGGCCAAAGCGCTGGTAGAGGCCATCGAGCGCCTGCTCATCGCCGAGACGCTCGCCATAGGGGGGATTGCACACCAGCACGCCAGGGCCAGGGGGAGGCATCAGCTCACAACCATCGCCTTGGCGTAAATCAATCCAGGCTTCCAGCCCTGCAGCGGCCACATTGCTGCGGGCTTGCTCGAGCACCTCAGGGTCCTGCTCCAGGCCAATCACCGGGGCCAACGGTTGCTGCGAACCGGCCAAAGCCTGCTCAGCGGCGCACACCACTTCCGAGCGCCACAGACCCAAATCAGCATCAGGCCATTGCAAGCAACTGAAGCGGCGGGCCTGGGCGTGGTGAGCAGGCCCTAACGCAGCACCAGGCAGCAGGCCCGGCGCACGGCTGAGCACACGCGACACCGCCTCGATCAACAAGGTGGCGGAACCGCAGAAGGGATCCACCAACGGCACGCTGCCATCCCAGCCGGTGATCGCCATCAACCCCGCCGCCAGGTTTTCTTTTAAAGGCGCCAGGCCCATGGCTGCGCGGTAGCCGCGGCGGTGCAGGCTGCTGGCACTGCCGGCGACACACAGCGACGCCATCGGACCCTGACGTCCTTGGCCGAGATGCAGGTGAAAGACGCGGTCTGGCTCCTCGAGATCCACATCAGAGCGCTGGCCAAAGTGCTGGCGCTGCCAGTCCACCAGAGCATTTTTGACCTCCAAGGCCGTGAAATGGCTGTGGTTGAGCTCACCGGCCTTGCCGCTGGCCTCAACGCGAAAGCTGAGCTGCGGCGGCAACCACCCCTGCCAATCAGCGGCTTGCTGCACCCCGCGATAGAGCTGAGCGCGGCTGGCGCAAGGGAAGTGGGCCAGCAAGCGCAGCAGCTGAAAAGGCAAGCGGGCCTGCAAATGGGCGCGATAGAAGCCAGCTCGATCCATGCGGCAGCGCACGGCGCGGCGCAGGGTCTGCAGTGATTGGGCCCCAAAGGCCTCAAGTTCTGCCGCCGCTTCTGCCTCGAGCGAGGCGGGCACAACGGCGATCACATCCCAGAGTTGGTCCTGCATGGCTGCGGGCACTGCTGCCACAATGAAGGAGTCCGGTCCTTCCGGACTAGGTGGCTCACACCAGTGTTTCGGACAGCGGTTCGATTCCGCTCAGCTCCATTTCTCCCCATCGCGGGGCTGCAATGGTTTCGACGGGGCATAAGGAGGGTGACTGAAGCCTGCTCGGTAAGAGCAAACCCGTAACTGCGAACAACATCGTTCGTTTCTCCCGTCAAGCAGCCCCTGTTGCTGCCTGACCCAAGTAAGGGAGATGGGGTGAGGTCAGCCTTATCACCCAATTGACCCACTGGGGCTGGAAGGCCCCTTCAACCTTCCCAACCCAATGGATCTGGCCATGGCGCCAGCCGTTCAAGCAAGGTGTGTCGGCAGTCCCACGCAGGCTCTGTGGCGACAGCGACAAAAAGGTTCAGCTCGATACACAACCCTTGAATAGCCGCCATGGGAGTGGCGGCGCTTCGAGCGTGGGACGGCTGTGGGAGGCCGTCCTTTTTATTGATTGCGCAGCAGTACTGCTGTACTACTCTGCAGGAATGAAGGAAGCCTGGCTCAAGCAGCCCAATGGGCCATGGATCGAGCGGTTCTGGCCGAACCCAGAACTTGAACGCGATGGCGGAGCCAGGCCCATGGCCGTGGACCTAGGCAGGCATCTCCTGCTCCATGAACCACCCCTGCTGAAGTCACGGCGCCAACTAACGCTCAGCCAAGCCCGCGAGCTGTGGCGAAATCGAGTGAAAGCAGGCTGGAAACGCGTTGAACCGCAGTGGTGATAAGACCTCAACCCAGAGGCCTAACGCAACAAAGCGGGCAAGCGAAACATTCCTGGATGATGGGTCACTTGTGACGGGTGCATGCTGAATGTTCCACCAAGAAGGATGGCGCCAACCCAGAGAAAGCTCAGTGTCCCAATGGATGCACGAGTGATGAAAGTAAACATGAGAGTCGTCCTAGCGAATGAGCGGTCTCCCGCCTTGATCTCATGTTCAGCCAGCTAAGTTGGCGATTCGATGATGCAAATCATGCCCTCTATTGAGGCTTATCACAATATATTTTTAACAGAGATATTTGCATGGATTTTCACCAGAAAAAGAAAATCAAAAAGCAGGCGGACCACTCTTAAAACGAGAGCCATGCAGCGGAAATCCCACGACTAACAGGCACACCTGCTCTTCACCAGAACTGCTCCAACGACCAACCAAGGGGTGACCAGAGCTTCCAAAACCCAGCAGAGATGGTGCAGATGTCCGGGAGAAATCCCCCAGCCGTCTCAAGACAATGACCGCCTATCAAAAGACTGTTTTGGCTGCATTTGGCAGCGTGGCTGCTCTATTCACAACGGCCATTGGGGCAGCAGCCCTGATTCAGGCGGTTGCTATCGCAGCTGCTTGATGCGCCGATCAGTCGATACCAGAGAGAGGCCCGCTCGAAGGCCGGATTTACCAATACGGCGACTGACAGGGTGCCCATCATCACAGAGCCAAGTGAATACCAAACGGGTCAAAAGCCCCTGCCTAAGCAGGGGCTTGTTTGTGTCCAAATCCCTGCGATGACGCGGTCACCTGCTGTTCACCAGAACAGTTCTGGCTGCTAACCAGAAGATGACCAGAGCTTCAAAAAGTCAGCAGAGATGGTGCAGGTTTCCGGGAAGCGATTCCCACATAACTCATACAACAATGCCTAACGTCAAGACCCATACAATCGGTAGATTACCGTATTGGGCAGATGCAGAAGCAGCCACGGAAATAGAAGCCGTTGGAGATAAAAAGAAGACTGTAGTTCCTATTCCTATCCCTCCTTACTATTACTATAGCGATGAGATTGAAGCCATTGAAGATCACAGCAGCACGGATCCTGTAAGCCCAGATGCTCTTGACAATTCAGATGCAAACTTTTTCCCCTGGGAGCAGTGGAGTCAGCTGCCCAAGGTCGAAAGGGAAGCAGAGATGAAAGAAGCTCAAAAAGAAGCTGTGATAAATGCAGCGAATGAGGGCTATGCACCTTGGAAAGATGCAAAGTCAGCCACAGAAACGGAAGCTGTTGACCATCACGGCGGGCCGCATCCTATGGATCCAGATGCTGTTGAGCCAGATTTCGGCCAAACCGGTGAATCCATCCTTAAAGAATCAGGAATGGACGGCCTGCGGGAATCAGATTTTCAAACAGCAGCAGCTGATTCACTAACTGGAGCGGCTGACGAATCCACTGGCAACTTCACCAGAATTGTTCGGGAATTCTTTGGCCAGTCCGATTCAGTGACTGGAGATCCACTCATCAATGCTGACATCGACGGAAGCCCTTCGTGGTTTCACATGCACCACGATGACGGAATCATGGATGGTTACCTGGATGTTGGAGCCGATGCATCCGGCTTCGATTCATTCCTGCTTCAAAGTGGATCTGATTTGATCACTCCAATCGCAGAACCTTTTGCAGACGCTGCCGCGATCACAGATCTTGTGACCGGCCAATCCAGCCCCATGGAAGCTGCCATCGACCCACTCGTCGCTGCAGGTCCGCTGGATGGAGTTCAAGTGGATGAGCCTCGGAACACCGTCTTATGAATCCCCGCCGCTGCGAAGCTCACAGCCCCTGCTCTTGCGGGGGCTTTTTTATGCCGAAAACGCAGTGCTGATGGGTTCACCGGCTCTTCACCAGAACTCTTCGGGCCCCTAACCAGGCGGCACCCAAAGCGTCCAAACCTCAGCGGTGAGGGTGATGGCACCAGCGAAGCAAGGAGATCAAGCCATGGGCGCCTTCATCTACGACAGCAACGGAATGCTGCTCTTCTCAGGCCTCGACAAAGCTGCCGCACTTGCCTACGCCAGGTTGTTTGAACTGGCCCAATTCACTTTGGTGATCAGAGAACCCAAGAGACCAGGCCAAACCAGCGATCGCTGAAACCAGTCCCCTGCTTCGGCAGGGCTTGTCTTGTTCAGTGGAAGGGATCGGGAGATTTGCGCAGAACGGCGAACGTCAGCTTTGGTGGAGTGATGGTGCAACCAGCCTTCTGGCTTGTGATGGATCAAGA
>JAAXIH010000006.1:2441-27541 GCA_012270465.1 Synechococcus sp. | reverse complement strand
TGCGGCGGCGCTTTGAGTTGCTTGCTGCGCTCTGAGCTGCTGCTGTCGCCATTGCGAATGCCAACCCGCAGCGGCCAGCCCATGGCTTCAATTGGTTCCGAGATGGCCAGGGCCAGATCCCGGCTGAGGGCGCGCAGCGGTGTGATGTAGAGCAGGCGCAATCCTTTGGGGGCCGGGCTTTCCGCCAACATCCGCGCGATCGGCCCCATCACGGCGGCAAAGGTTTTGCCCGATCCCGTGGGCACTTGGATCAGCCCGCTTTGGCCCTCCAAATAGGCCTGCCAGCAGCGGCGTTGAAACGGCAGTGGCGTCCAGCCCTGGGCCTCAAACCACGCTTCAATCGGCTGCAGGGTTGTCATCGCTGCAGCAATGCCTCCGCGGTTTGCAGGGTGTCGGCTTCATCGGCGGGTTTGTCCTGGCGCCAGCGCAGGATCCGCGGAAAGCGCACGGCGATGCCTGATTTGTGGCGGCTGGAGGCATGGATCCCCTCAAAGCCAATTTCAAACACCTGTTCGGCTTTCACCGATCGCACCGGGCCAAAGCGCTGCACGGTGTTGCGGCGAATCCAGCGGTCGAGTTGGTTGATTTCTTGATCGTTGAGGCCGGAATAGGCCTTGGCAAAGGTCACCAGCGCCGGCTGCTTCTCGCCATTCCAAAGCGCAAAGGTGTAGTCGGTGAACAGGTTGGCGCGGCGGCCGCTGCCGGCTTGGGCATAGATCAGCACCGCATCCAGGCTGAGGGGATCCAATTTGTGCTTCCACCAATGCCCGCGCTTGCGCCCCTCCAAATAGGGGGAGTCCAAGGCTTTGAGCATCAAGCCTTCAGCGGCATGGGCGCGGGCCTGTGATCGCCACTGCTCCAGTGCATCCCAGCTCTCGATCGTCAACGTTGATGAGAGCCTGAGGTTGCCGTTCCAGCTCTGGGCCATGGCCTCCAGTTGCTGGCGCCGTTGGCGCAGCGGTTGGTTTCTGAGGTCGTTGCCACCGGCTTCCAGTAGGTCGTAGCTGATCAAGGCTGCGGGGCAGTCGCTGAGCAAACTGCGGCCCGGACTTTTGCGGCCGAGGCGGCGTTGTAGGGCGCCGAAGTCTTGGGGTTGATCACTGCCCAGCGGCCACACCAGCAGTTCGCCATCGAGCACCGTGCCATCGCTGAGCTGATCGGCCAGTTGCACCACATCGGGAAAGGCTTGATTGATCAGCTCCTCGCCGCGGCTCCACAGGAACACCTCTCCCTGCCGGCGGATCAGTTGGGCGCGAATGCCATCCCACTTCCATTCCGTTTGCCACTGGTCGGCTTGCCATGGCGGCGCGTTCTCCCTGTCCCAGGGGCTGGCCAGAAAAAACGGATAGGGGCGCCCAGGCGGCGGACCACCGGCCTCCGCTTCTGAATTCATCAGTTGCTCAAAGGCGGCTGCGCTTGGCTCGATGCCACCCATCAAGCGCTGGGCGATGGTGCTGGGCTCCACGCCGGCCGCTGCCGCCAGCGCTTTTTGCACCAAACCGCCGCTGACCCCGACGCGAAAGCCACCACTGAGCAGCTTGCTGAGCAGATAAATGTCGTCTTGGCAGAGCCCATCCCAGAGCGCTGCCAGCGCCTTGTCTTGCTGTTCGCTGTCCAGTGCTGCCAGCTCAGGCAGGCTGCGCTCCATCCATTGATGCAGCGGTTGATCAACGGCTTGCCTCTCGCCAGCTGGAAGGGTGAGGGCCACCGTTTCGGCGCTGTCGCCCACTTGGGCATGGCAATCGTCAAATAGCCATGGCGGCAGGCCGCTGAGTTGCTGGGCCACCTGCCGTAGGCGCCGGCCTGTGATCAGTCGGCGTCGTCGTTTCCCCAGCAACAACTCCAGCCCCCAGGCGGCATCGGCCGCTGGCGCAGCTCGGAAATAGTTCTCCAGCAGGTGCTGTTTGGCACTGGTGCCCGTGGTGCGATCGAGCCCTTGCAACAGCTGTTGAAAACGCCGCATCAGCCGCTGCAGAGCGCGGAGATCTCACCACAATGAAACCAGCAACTGCGTTGTGGTGATGGGCCGCAGCCTGGCCGTGTTTGTGGCTCTCGCCGGCGCTGTGGTTGCCGCGGCTGCCCTATGGCCACTGCCCCAGGAGCCCGAGCCGCTGAGTTGGGACCCGCCGCCAGAGCTGATTCCTCCCCAACCCGTTGTTCTGCCACCAGCGCGTGAGCAGCTGATGGAGTTTCTACCGGATCAGAGCATCCGGCTGTTGCGCCCCAGTGGCAGGGAGATCACGGTGCGCTACGCCGCTGTGGTGGCCGATCCCCAGTGGGTTGATGTCGCTTTTTACGGCGGCTGGGAGCGGGAACTGGAAGCCAATGAAGACAGCAGTGCCTTGGCGTTCGTTACAGGGCCCACCTATGAGCGGCAGCAGGGCTTCAACGATTTAGGCATTGCTTTGCACGGCGATTTGGTGCTCGCCAATGGCCAGTGGGATGCCGGCAACCGAGCCGCTGCCCGTCAGCGGGCCTATTGGGCCATTACCACCGGTGGTGAGCTGGAGTTTGGCTATGGGCGTTTGCCTGATGAAGCCGATGGCCGCTATCGCGTTTTTGTGGGCGGTTTGCATGCGTTTCACCATCCCGACGCCGTGCCACCTGAGAGCTACAAGGGTGTGTATCAAGCGATGACCTTGGCGGATGTGCGCATCGTCTACGCCTGGCGAGACGATGGCCGTTTGGAGCTGCTGGAAACAGCTGATGGCCTGCGCTTTAGCGATTTGGAGTTGCTGGTTCAAGCCCGCGGCTTCCGCGCTGCTTTCCTGCCTGATCACGCCTCGAAATCACGGCTGATCATTCCGGGCCAAAAGCTGTGGAGTGACGAGCAGGCGCTCTGGGTGAGCGGCGGCCGGCTCGACATCATCCCGCTGCCGTTCATGCTGAAACTGCAACCCAGCCGCGCTTGGTATGAGGCCTCCGATCGGCTCTGAATTTCGGCTCTATTTCGAGCGCACCCTTGGCGTGGGTTGCGGGGTGGGGGTGCTGCTGGCGCTGCCAGCTGTGGTGTTGGCGCTGCTGTTTTTGCTTTGGGCGCCGGCACTGAATCTGGTCAGCCGCAGTGAGCACAAGCAATGGCAGCGGTGTGTTGCTGAGCAGGGCCAAGGCCTCAAAGGTTTGCTACCGGGTCATCTAGAGCGGCAGTGCGGCGCTGAGCCGGCGCGATTTTTTTGGCAGGCTGATCAGAGCTGATCAGGGGCTGACCCGTTCGAGCAGCCCAAGCGTTAGGTCATTTTTGTCCTTTTGGAGGTAGATGTAGCCCCGACCTCCGCTAAGCAGAACAGCGTTGTAGTTGTAATCAACTCCTTTGCTATCAGTCTCAATTAAGCGAGCCCAACAATTTTCTTGGGTTTTTATTTCTCCTGTGTAGCTGGCTTGTTCTTGTCGGCCGTTGTAACTGGAAATTGCTTCCCCACGCACGGGGCCGTTGCTCCACACTTCGCGCTGAACAACAGCGTTGGGCCGCCAACGGCTGCCATCCCAACTCAGTCCGCGTTGGCGGCTCAGGACCACACCGTCGAGCTCACTGGCTTGGCAAGTCTCAGGACCTTGCGGGAACCAACGGCTGCTGATGACGGTTTGTGGTTGTGTCGCCAGGCCAAAGACAGGCTCACCGTTTGGATTGAGCACCGTGATTGTGCTTTCAGTTGTTGAGCTGAGCTGCCGCTGCACCAGCGCTTGGCAATTGCTCTGCACCTGATAGGTGCCTCTATATCCCTCACGGCGAGAGTCCTGTCCAGTGCGCTCGAAAACGATGCCTTCAATTCGCCCATTGGGCATCCAACGTTCCTGAATCAAACGGGCGGTCGGTTCTGTGCCGATGACGCCACGCTCCATGACGACATACCGGCCAGCTTTGGGCTCAGCGCATTCCTTGCTCTCCGCTCGCACTTGCGTCGGGATAACGAGGCTTGTAGCCAAGGCCAGCACCCAAGCGCATTTGTTCATCAGCGGCAGACCTCGCTGGTTTCTTCGTTGGGTGTGCTGAATGGGCCGCAGTTAAACCAGCGCACAAAACGCACCTCGAGATCGGTGCAAGCGACCATCACGCCAAGGATCAACAGCAGGACCCCGATGATTGGCAGGGTGCGATTCATCGGCAACCAAACAAGCCTTTCCATGCTGGCGCTTTGGCTGAGGTGGCGCCACAGCAATCGCTTCAACCCAAAGCCTTGAGGGGCTGAATGGCGAAGGCCACCGCCAAGCTGACAACGATGCCAACGCCAGCTTTGAACACATCACTCCCCAGAACCGTCTTGAGCGGTTGACGATCAATGGGATGCAGTCGCCAGCGGATGGCGATTTCACGCCCGGCCAGCAGCCCGAGAAACACCCAAGTGGTGCTGAGCGGGAAGGTGGAGATGCTGGCTTTCCAAAACAAGACGCAACCAAACAGGAAGTCGATCACCGTGGCGGAGCGCAGATCGCCGGTGTTGATCTTGTTGCGCACCACCCCTTGAATCGGCCCGCCGCCGATGGCCACCAGCACGCAGAGGCCAAAACACAGCATCAGCGTGGCCGCCACCATGCTGCTGAGGTTCAACTCCCTGGGCAGGTAGACAAAGATGTTGGCCATGTCTTGCACCAGCCACTGGCTCCATAGCCAACCGGTGGAGATCCATTGCAAGGCCAGCCACACCTTGCGGTTCTCAAGCGGACTGCACAGAACGGTGCGCTCCAGCAGCCACATCAAGGCTCCATAGACCACCAAAGCCATGGCAAAGGCCATGAGGTAACCGGTGAGCGAATGGAGCAACAAACTGGTGCTGTTCTTCGGAACGAACGCTGAGAGCACCAAAAACGATGTGCTCACCGGTGCGCCCCATTGGGTGAGAGCCAGCACGGCGATTGGAGGTAGCAAATACACCCAATTGACGTTGTCTGGCAGGGGGAAGTTGTCGAGTCGGCCCCAGGCCGGATCTGCTAATCCGCCCCCCGATGGATGCAGGCTCCAGCCGATCAACATCACCGCTGCAGCGACACCGCAGATGAACAGCATCTGCAGAGATTTGGGCGTGCGCTCTCGATTGCTGGAGAGATAGGTGCCGAGGGTTTGCAGCGAGTCGTTCGCAACGACCGAATAGGCCGCCAACAAAAAGCCAATGATTTGGAAGAGGTTGGCGTCCACACCCTGGTGGCCTGGTGCCTCTGTCTTAAAGCACTGCTTTCAGGCTTGGGTTATTCATCGTTTGCTGAACTGGCCTTAAACAGCACAAAGCCCGGAGCTGTGGGCCCCGGGCTTTGGTGAATGGAAGTCGGAACTGCCGGCGCTGGCCTCCTGGGGCCATGGGATCCAGAGGGGTCTCCAAAAGCCCGGGGGCACCTGTGGCGGTGCATCGGGGTTGGCTCTTCAGCCTGAAGACCTGAAATCGGATGAAACTGTTGGAGCAGGGGGCCGGATCGTCAGCGCGCTCCTGGCATCTGCTGCGGCGGGGTGTCGTCCATTGCTGGGCCCTCCTGAATCGGAAAGCGGAACGGAGAAGTGGTGCTGGAGCGCCTGAGGTTCAACTCAGTTCCAACCGCTCCTCCGTGTCCACAAGCTCAATCTGCTCTCGCGTGTGCCATGTCACAAGCCGTTCTTAACCCAGCTTCTTGCTTCTTTGCTGTCCTTCATTGTTGAAGCGCCAGCTTTGCCTCCCTCGCCGTTCGGTATGGCCCGTCCCAGCCTCTATCTGGCCTCTCCCTATGGCTTCGCGCCGCAATGGAAAGAGCAGTTGTTGCCGCAGTTCTGCCAGGCCCTGGAGTCATTAGGTGCCGAGGTGTGGGAGCCCTTTGAACGCAATAACCAAATTGATCTGAGCAAGCCTGGTTGGGCGTATCAGGTGGCGCGTGCCGATGTGCGTGACGTGGAGCAGGCCGATGGCTTTTTTGCGATCGTGAATGGAACGCCTCCCGATGAGGGGGTGATGGTGGAGCTGGGCATTGCCATTGCGCTCCGCAAGCCGATTTTTTTGTTTCGAGATGATTTCCGCGTCTGCAGCGATTCAGAGGACTATCCGCTCAACTTGATGCTGTTTGCCGGCCTGCCCGAGCACAGCTGGCGGGAACACTTCTATGGCTCCATCGCCGAATTGGCTGATCCGGCCAAAGCCTTGGTGCGTTGGCTCAGCTCGGCTGGCGCTCGCTGATATCGAGAAGCAGGTTCAGCAGGGTGTCGAGCTCGCGGACTTCGCAGTAGCGATCCCAGTCATCGCAGCTGATCACTCCGCGAAATTCGCGGAAGGCCTCCAAGACTTCCGTGAACTCCTCCTCCATGGCCCTGTTTGGCAGCTGGGTTTATTCAACTGCTGCGTCGCAGGCGAACAGTTGAGCGCGCCCAGCGCCTTGGCGCAGCTTGAAGCCTGGGTGCTCGGGGTCTTCGAGATCCCACCACCACTTGCCATCGCTGAAGCTGGGAGCTCCGGCGTTGTTGGTGCGCGGCAGCTGCAGATGCAAATCGCGCCACTCCAGCACCACAAACGATCCAGGCACGGTGCCATCCACGCTGTTGGGAATGCCGATGGCATCAACAGCGCCGCGATCGATCGTGGCGCTCAAGGCATCACCGTCGCAGACGTAGGAGCTGGCCTGGGCGCGCCAGGATGGAACAACCACGAGCGCCAGCAGCAACACCAGGTGGAGGACAACACGCATGGGCCAGTGCTCGTTTACGACGGGGGATGCCCCTTCTGTTCTCACTTTGCCGAACTCAGTGAGCTGCGCGGCGGCATTGATGGCCTAACCATTCGCGATGGCCGCGCTGACCATGCCTTGCGCCAGTCGTTGGCTCAACGCGGTTGCCATCTCCGTGATGGTGCTGTGCTGATCGATGGTGATCAGCTGCTGCATGGTTCTGAGGCCATCCATTGGATGGCGCAGCGGCTGAAACCCAGCGCACCGCTGCTGCAGCTGCTGATTCCACTGTTTGGCCAAGACCAGCGCGCTGAAGGTCTTTATCCCTTCTTGTTGGTGGCGCGGCGCGCCGCACTGGCACTGCGCGGGCTCCCGGTTGACCCGGATTCCCGCTAAGAGAGGGGCACTGCACCAGATTTCATGCAAAGCCCGATGCGATCGGCCAGCCCCCAAGGTCCGGAGACAGGATTGGTGGCGATCGTGGCCATCGGCTTGGCAACGTTGTTGCTGTTGGCTCAAGCGCTGTTCATCGTTCCTGCCGGTGAGGTGTCTGTGATCACCACCTTGGGCAAGGTGAGCGGCCTGCCGCGGCAGCCGGGCTTGAACATCAAATTGCCCCTGGTGCAGCAGGCCTGGCCCTTCAGCATCCGCACCCAGGTGCGGCCTGAGGAATTCGCCACCCTCACCAAGGATCTCCAGGTGATCCAGGCCACCGCCACGATCAAGTACGCCTTGCGCGCCGATGAAGCCGGCCGGGTGTACAGCACGATTGCCAGCAGTGACCGCGAGGTCTACCCCCGCATCATTCAGCCGTCGCTGCTGAAGGCGTTGAAGTCGGTGTTCTCCCAGTACGAGCTGGTGACGATTGCTTCGGAGTGGAACGACATTTCAGCCTTGGTGGAGCGCACCGTGGCTGAAGAGCTCGACAAATTCGACTACGTCGAAGTGCGTGGCCTGGATTTGACCGGCCTTGAGATTGCCGAGGAATACCGCGCCGCGATTGAGCAGAAACAGATTGCTGAACAGCAACTGCTGCGGGCTCAAACCGAGGTGAAGATCGCTGAGCAGGAGGCCCTGCGTTACGACACCTTGAACAAGAGCCTGGATGACCAGGTGCTCTACAAGCTGTTCTTGGATAAGTGGGATGGACAGACTGGTGTTGTTCCTGGACTGCCCGGAATGGGTGGTGCTGGAACCCCTCCAGTGATTGTGGGCAGGCGGTGATACAGCTCCGCTGATCAGTGATTGTTGAGTGCTGGGCTACTGGTGGCCCAGCAGTTCAGCCCACTGCACCTGGTCTTCATCAACGGCTGGCAACTCAAATCGCCATGCCCCGGCTGGGATGGTTTGGTTGTTGCCATCGCTGTAGCCATCAGCGGAGCCATCGGCATTGGTGGCTGTAATCAGAAACGGTTGAGGTGATGGCCCATTGCCATAGGCCCAGCCGCAATGGGGCAGTTGATTGCTGATGCGGTCAGTCATTCGCTTGCTGATGCGATCAATCGCGAACCAATGCTGAACGAATCTTCTTCCGGTTGCGTGTATGCACGACAACGTGTTTGTGGTGTCTCACGTGTCATTGAGCTTCTGGCCACAACTGCCCGGGAGTCCACATCGGTGATGTCTGAGGAGCAAGAGCTCGACCATCACCTCGGCATGAGCAGCAACGGTTCACCCGAAGTGGCCGATGGTTTGCTGCCCTACCGCCTTGATTCGATTGGGCTCCAGATCTACTGAAGCTGGCTGATGAATCCGGGAATCAGGATTGCATTGACCAGATCAAGGAAAAAGGCAGACACCAGCGGAACAATCAGAAACGCCTGCCTCGATGCTCCGTATTGCTGCGTTACCGCCGTCATGTTCGCCATGGCCGTTGGTGTTGACCCAAGGGCAATCCCGCCAAAGCCTGCGCAGATCACAGCGGCGTCATAGGTCCGTCCCATCAGCCTGAACACCAGCAGCAGGTTCACCGCCAGAGCGACGATGAACTGGGTCAGCAGGATCACTAGCAACGGCAGGGCAAGACCGATCAACGTCCAGAGCTGCAGGCTCATCAGCGACATCGCCAGGAAGATGCCTAGGGACAGTTCGCCGATCAGATCGAGCGACGGCGATTGGCGGGGCCAGTGGAACACAGCCCGCTCAGATCGTTTTGAGGGCAGCAGATTCGAATACAGGATGCCCACCAGCAAACAGGGCACAAACAGCGGCAACTTCAGGCCGATGGCGGCAATGCCTTCGTTCAGCACCGTGCCAGTGATGATGCTGATGTTGATCGCCAACAACGCTGCCAGGAAGGAGGTCATGTCGATCGCCGTCGCCTTTGTTGGTTGATCTGCTTCGGCAATCGCGCTGTCTTGTGGGCTCGGGTCTCCAGTGGTTGCGTTCGCACAAGGAATGTGGAACCGATGAATCAGGAACTGGGCGATTGGTCCGCCGCTAGCACTGGCCAGGACCAACCCGAAGGTGGCCGCTGCAATGCCGATTTCCATGGCGCTTTCAAGCTGGAATTTCTCGACAAAGGTGGGAGCCCAGGCGATCGTCGTGCCGTGTCCACCAATCAGTGACACCGTTCCCAGCAGCAGTCCTGTGGCGGGCTGCAGCCCCAGCAAGCCGGCCATCGTGACGCCAATCACGTTTTGCAGCGTCATGTAGCCGATGGTCAGACCGAGAAGAATGAACAGCGCCGGCCCGCCTCGCAGTAGGTCGCTGAACCGCGCGTTCATCCCCACCGTGGTGAAGAAATAAACCAGCAGAAAGTCACGCGAATCCAGGTTGAAATTGAGTTCGGGTCCCCCCAGCAGGTAAAGCAGTGTCAGGAGGATGGCCACCAGCAGGCCCCCTGACACAGGCTCTGGAATCGAGTAGCTCCGCAATGGTTTCAGCTCGCGGTTGAGCCGTTTGCCCACGAACAGCACCAGAACCCCGGTGGTCGTTGAGACCAGTGGCGAGAGCTCAATCAATGCAACTGCACCAATGCCATCCGTTGGTAGCGATGCATGGTTTAGATCCGGTTGAGGTGTTTCACCCGAGTGCCCCATTTGTTTGTGGGCAGGCGGGAATCCACTGTTGAAAAGTTAAAAGCAGCCATCAGCATCGAGGCAATCACTCGGCATGCTGAAAGCAGAAGGTGACAGACGAGGTGACCACCAGGCTTCCCTGTTCATTGGCTCGGGCATCGCTTGATTCATCGGCGTTCTGGTACGACGACGCCTTGAGCCATGGCTACCTAACGCCGATGGAGAAGGAGTGGTTCTACTGGCGTGACTGCGCCCGTCAGCGCGCTGATCGAGCCCAAACGCCTTGGAATCCCGTTCGCTATTGAGCTGCTAAGCCCGCTCAAACAAAGGCACTGGCGGCGCTCAACAGCAGCGCAGCCCCCGCGACACAGGCCCAGATCTTTTCGGCGTTCAAACCAGACGTGGCTGATTGGATTCCACAGAACAGGTAGCGGCAGGCCACCGGTGTGGTCATCGCCCTTATCTCAATTGTCAGCGGGAGCAAACGTCTGCAGGCGGGCCGATCCATGGCCCAAAAAAAGGGTGCCCATGCTCAGAGCACCCCGGGTATCCCACTCAACGCACGACTCCCACTCCTGGGAGCGTTCTTTCAAGATATGTTCGCTGCTATACAAAGCCATCGGCAGAAATACGCATGACGGGAGCGCCCAGGTGCGCTTAGGTTTCCAAACCCTGATGAGGAAGAGCCGTGATCAGCACCCTTCCCGCTATTGCCTGTTGTTGCTCACTGTTGCTGCTGCTGGTGATCAGCTCGCAGCATTTTTGATGCTTTAAAAGGCATACGCCTCAGGTTCGCTGTCTGATGCCACACCGCTGGCCTGCTTGCGTAGGTCTTCGGCTTCTTGGCAACTGTCCGCTGTGCCTTGCTCGCAATCCAGCATCAGCACGGTCCACTGTTGGCATTGCTCTGATTCGCTCTGGCAAACGCGGTTGGCTCCGCGAATCGTCAGCAGGGGGTCATGCAGTTGCTGATGGCTCAACACCAGCTCTGGGGGCTCGCTTGCTGTGTTGGAGCAAGCCGACAACAGCAAAGCAGTTGCTGCGGCAGCGGCTGGCTTTATTTCCAAGTGGACAGCAGCTTGATTTCATCGGCCACCTTGGAGGCGTTGTGGAAATGCTTCACCGCTTCCTTGCGGCCGGTGGCGCACTCGGCTTTTTCCATCAAGCGCACATATTGGTTTTTGAGGTTCGACAGTTTCTTTTGCATTGGTTGATCTCTTGCTACGCCACTTAGGGGTTTTCGTTTTATAGGCCGAAATGTTTTGACCGTCAGGACAGGAGCCCCTATCAGGGTTGATGCTTTCTGTTTAATTCCAAATCTGGTTTCAAGCAGTCGTAAAACCCGAACGACTCCGGTGGCTATTGCCGCTCCACCATGCGAATGCGTTCGGCTTCCAACTTGATCAATTGACGACGTGCTTCGCGGCCCAAATCGCTCTCAGGGCCGTGCTGCAACAGGCGCGCTCGCCAGCGAGCGATCACTCGATCGTGGAGCTCTAGCTCGCTCATTGTTGAGCCCTAATAAGAACAAGCTAAAGCGATCAGCGCGTTACTGATGGCGCTCCATCTCAATGGCGTTGTCGTGGAGACGCTTTTCATGCTCGTGCTCCTTGGCCCATCCCTCTTGCAGATGGGCACTGCTCACCTCGGCATCGCCATCGCCTTGCTTCCCTTCAGCGATCTGTAGATCGTGAAGCTGCTTGTCATGGGCATGGTGCTTGGCCCACGCCTGGAAATCACCATCGGCTCCAGCTGGCTTGAAATCAGCCATGACAGCGCTGCAAATGCTCCGGTCTTAACTCAGCCGGCCACCTGCTTACCAGCTGACGCTGCCGCCACGGCCGTTGGGGCCTTTCATGTTGACCGAGCCGCTTTTGCCGGGCTTCACCTTCACATTGCTGCCGCCACCACCTTGCACCTTGACGCCACCGCGGTTGACGTTGACCGAACCGCCGTTGCCGTTCTTGACCTTGACGCCAGCAACTGCTGGTGCAGCCATCGAGATGGCCAGCAGGGAGGCGCAAGCCAGAGCTGAGAAGACTTTCATTGTTTGGTGCTCAGTCGTTTTTTTGGTAGCCACGGCAACCCAGCGGTAGGGATGAGCGGTGATTTCTACAGGTGCTGTTAGTCATTCCTTGAAGGAATTTCTCAGCTGGCTTTCAGTTGGCCCAGCGCCCATCGCCCACACAATCAGCTCCATCACGCGTTGTGGGTGCCGTGCTGGCCGTGTTGACCTCATTGCTGGCTGCGGCGCTGCCGTGGCAGCCCACTGAGTTGGTGCTGGAGCGCAGCAAACGGCAATTGCGGGTGATCCAAAACGGCCGCCAAATTGCCCGCTATTCGGTGGCGGTTGGCCGTGCCAGTAATCCCACGCCCCTGGGAACCCATCGGGTGCATCGGCTGGAGAAGGATCCGATTTGGAGCAGCCCCTGGCGCAAACGGCAGGTGGCGGCGTCAGCCAGCGGGCCCCTGGGAACCCGTTGGATTGGATTTTGGTATCGCTGCGGTGAGCGCAGCTCCACCGATCGCCGCCCGCCGCGCTTTGTGCCCGATCGCTGCCGGGAGATTGGGTTCCATGGCACCGGGCAGCTCAGCAGCATTGGCCAAGCCGCCACCTTTGGTTGCGTGCGCCTGCGCAATCAAGACGCCATATCCCTCTTTGATCTGGTCAAAGAAGGCGACATTGTGCGAGTGGTGCCGTAGTTAGGCGGCGGCGCTGCGGCGCTGCTGCAAGCCCCAAGCCACAGCACCGGCGCTGATCACCACCAGAGCACCGGTGGTGACCAAAAAGCTGAGGGTGAGCACCAGGCCCAACACACTGCCGAGGAACGACATCTTCACGCGCAGCAGTTGGCTTTTGATCAGCAGGATCAGCAGCAAGCCAACGGTGGCTTTGAGGCCAGCCACCTTGGCGGCCAGCAGCGGGGTGAGCGGGCAGGGCGGCACCATCGGCATTGCAGCGAAGCGCCGTGATTCTGGCGAGCTCGGGCGGATGGCGTGATCAGGGCTTGCGCCAGATCACCGCTTTACGGCGGTTGGGATAGAGCTCGGTGCACATCGAGCAGACGCGGCCATCACAGCCGCGGGCGGTGCAGAACTCCCGGCCCCAAAAAATGATCTGCAGATGCAGGCGGTTCCAATGCTCTTTGGGGAAGAGCCGTTTGAGGTCGGCTTCGGTTTGCACCACGCTGTCGCCATTGCTGAGCCCCCAGCGTTGGGCCAGCCGGTGAATGTGGGTATCCACCGGGAAGGCGGGCACGCCAAAGGCTTGTGACATCACCACGCTGGCTGTTTTGTGCCCCACTCCTGGTAGGGCTTCAAGCGCTTCAAAGCTGCCTGGCACCTCGCCTCCATGGCGCTCCAGCAGCAACTCAGCCAAGCGTTTGACGTTTTTGGCCTTGGTTTTGGCCAGGCCCAGTTGGCGGATCAAGCCGAGGATCTCCGCTTCGCTCAGTGCCGCCATCGCCGCTGGATTGGGCCCAGCGGCAAACAGGGCTGGGGTGACCTCATTGACCTTTTTGTCGGTGCATTGGGCGCTGAGCAGCACAGCGATCAACAGCGTGAAGGCATCGCTGTGATCCAGAGGGATTGGTGTTTCGGGGTACTGCTCGTTCAGCCGGCGGATGATCGTTTCAACGCGTTCCTGCTTCTTCACGGATGCGGCCAAGAGGCGCCAATCTGGCGGCATCCTCGCGGAACACCGTGGCTAGCAAAACCGGCGTGATCGTGATCGGTAGCGGCATTGGCGGGCTGTGCTGCGCCGGGCTGCTGGCGCGCGGTGGCAAGGAGGTGGTGGTGCTGGAGGCCCACAGCAAGCCCGGCGGTGCGGCCCATGGTTTTGGCAAGACCTATCACTACGAATCGGGTCCTTCGCTTTGGAGTGGCTTGGGCCGTTGGCCCAGCAGCAACCCCCTGGCCCAGATCCTGCGCGCCCTGGGACAAGAACTGGAGGTGATCGAATACCGCGACTGGGATGTGCTCTTCCCGGAAGGGCATCTGCGCATTGGCGTTGGCAACGCCGACTTTGAAGCGGTGGTGCAGCAGTTGCGCGGTCCTGAGGCGGTGGCGGAGTGGCAACGCTTCATGCAGGTGTTGCAGCCCATCGCAGCCGCAGCCGATGCCTTGCCGCTGTTAGCGCTGCGCCCTGGAGCCGATGTGATGGCACAGCTCTTGCGCCGCAGCGGACAGCTGTTGCCGCACCTGGCGGCGATGCGCCATCTCGGCGGTGCCTTTGGCCCCTTGGTGGATCAGCACCTGCGTGATCCATTTCTGCGCCATTGGGTGGATTTGCTCTGCTTTTTGATCAGCGGTCTGCCGATGGGCGGCACCAACGCCGCAGCGATGGCCACCTTGTTTGGCCAGTGGTTTGAACCGGATGCCTGTTTGGATTTCCCTAAAGGCGGCAGCAAGGCCGTGGTGATGGCCTTGGTGCGCGGCTTGGAAGCCCATGGCGGTGAACTGCGCTTGCGCAGCCGCGTCAAGCGAGTGCTGCTTGAGGGCGAGCGCGCCGTTGGCGTTGAGCTGGAGAGCGGAGAGCAGATCCACGCCGAGCATGTGGTGAGCAATGCCGATGTGTGGAGCACGCTGAAGCTGCTGCCCGAGGGCGTTGCGCGGCGCTGGCAGCGGCAGCGGGGAGCCACACCAGCCTGCGGTTCGTTTTTGCATTTGCATCTCGGCTTTGATGCCACCGGTCTGGACGACCTGCCGATTCACACGGTGTGGGTGGGGGATTGGGAGCGCGGCATCAGCGCTGAACGCAACGCCGTTGTGGTGTCGATTCCTTCGGTGTTGGATCCCTCGATGGCACCGGCTGGTCGCCATGTGCTGCATGCCTACACGCCAGCCAATGAGCCCTGGGAGCTGTGGCAGGGCTTAGAGCGCGAGAGCCCTGAGTATCAGGAGTTGCGCAGTGAGCGCTGCCAGGTGTTTTGGGATGTGTTGGAGCAGCGCATTCCCGACATTCGCCAGCGCTGCGATGTGGTGATGGAAGGAACGCCTCTCACCCACCGGCGTTTCCTCAATGTCCACAACGGCAGCTACGGGCCAGCGCTACCAGCCAATGAGGGCCTCTTCCCCGGCGTGACCACACCGCTCAAACAGTTCTGGATGTGCGGCTCCAGCACCTTCCCTGGCATTGGTATTCCGCCGGTGGCCGCCAGCGGTGCCTTGGCAGCCCACGGAATCCTGGGGCGTCAGAGCCAGCAGGAGCTGCTGGAGAGCTTGGGTTTGTAGGGAGCTTTAGTGCTGGTGCTCAACGCCGACTTCATCGCTGGCGTCGTGGTTCGGATGGGCACTGACCGAAACCGGCAGCAGCAGGGCAGCCAGGGCAAACGTTGCGCAGAGAAAGCGGAACACGGAATGGGTCAACACACCTTTCGACCATACCGATTCACAGTCCGCTTGACCGCTGTGGGCCGCTGCAATTCATGCAGCCTGGTGGATCCAGGGCAATCCTGTGGGGGAGCAGCTGGGCGAAAAGTCGCGTGGAGAGCATCACCGATGCGGTGCATCAATCCACGGCACCGGCCTTCATCCTTGCGGCGATTGGGGCAACGCTGAATGCCCTGATTGCTCGCCATGCCCGGGTGTTTGATTCGATGCGGGAGATCTCGTCGATCGAAGGCGACCCCGATCTGCTCAATCACGCCATGGCCTTGATGCTGTCGCGTTACCGGCTCTTGGGTAATGCGATTCGCTTTGCGCTGGGGTCAGCGGCCTCGATGTGTGTGCTGGTGATCGCCACGTTTGTGGATGTCACCCAGCCGCTCAACCTCAATCTGGTGGTGGCCGTTGGCTTTTTTCTCTCGATGTCGCTGTTGATCTGTTGCTACGGCGTCTTCTTTCGCGATATCCGTTTGGCCAACCGCACAACGCACATGTACATCGAGCGCTTGTTTGCAGCGACCCACCATTAGGGGCTTTCGGCTCAGGGAAACTGCCGGCATGATGCGGCCACTCGCTGCTGCCGTGTGCGCCTGTTTGTGTTGCGTGCTGCTGCAGCCAGCCTGTTGATGGCGGCCCCAGCAGCTGCCATGCCTGGATTCGACAAGCTGCAAATCAGCCTTGAGGGGCAGGCCCAGGGCTGGCTGCAGGCCACCTGCACTTATTACGGCTTGGGTTGGTTAGAGCCCGAGCAGGCCACCGGTGCCTTGAAGCGTTTGGTGCTGTTAATCGGCAAAGATTTGGGCCATCAAGCGGCTGTGGAAGCCAAAACGGCGGCGCTGAAGCGCGACCCGGGTTGTCAATCGGTGTGGCCAGATTCCCTCTAGCGGAATGAGTCTTAGCTGGCACAGGACAGATTTTTCTTGCGCCAGAGGGAAGATTTCTTAGGTTGCGTTGGCAAGGCAGTTGTCCCATGAACCGCGTTCAGCAGTTCCTGTCTGTCGCCCTGTTCGTTGTCGCGGCGAGTCAGATCGCAATCGGGGTTGTGAGTTTCACCAGTGGTGCCGCCACCGGTAATCCTTTGGATCAATCCGGGCTGACGAGCGATTCCCGCTGAATCGTCGCCGTTGTTACCAAATTGACTCTCAATTGGGTTGAGAGCCGGTTGATCCTTGCCAGGCATCACCTGGCATCGTCAGGATTCAGCTAACGGCGCTGCCGCGATGCGCTCTCCCTTTCAAGAGCCACCTGAGGTGCGCGGCCGGCGAGCCAGCCGCCTGTGGCAGAACACCTGGCTGAGCAACTGGCGCGGTGATGTCACCGGCGGCTTAACAACGGCTGTGGTGGCCTTGCCGCTGGCGATGGCCTTTGGCGCCACCTCTGGAGCCGGCGCGATTGCGGGCCTCTGGGGTGCCATTGCTTTGGGGCTGATTGCGGCCCCCTTGGGCGGCACCCCAGCCCAGGTGTCAGGTCCCACCGGGCCGATGACCGTGATCATGGCGGGCATCATCGCCACGATGGTGCAGCGCTACGGCCCCGGTGCAGGCCTGGCCTTGGCCTTCACCGTGGCCCTGGTGGCTGGCCTGTTCCAGGTGGTCTTCGGGTTGCTGCGCCTGGGGCAATACATCGTGCAGATGCCCTATTCGGTGATCTCCGGCTTCATGTCGGGCATCGGCGGGATTGTGCTGGTGCTGCAGCTGCCGGTGTTGATGGGGTTGGATCTCGGCGGCTCAGTGCCCGGGATCTTGAGCGGCCTCTGGCAGGAATTGCCGCAGTTCAATCCCTTTGCCCTGTTGATCGGTGCGCTCACCTTCGCGGTGGTGCGGCTCTACCCCAAGCGCTTTAACGCCGTGTTGCCTTCGCCATTGGTGGCGCTGGTGGGCGTAACGGCCTTGAGCCTGCTGTTGCCGATCGAAGCCTTGCCGCGTTTGGGCGAGATCCCCCAGGGGTTCCCGCAGCTGCGTTGGCCGCAGTTGGCGTTGGGTGATTTGCGCATGCTGGGCGGTTATGCGCTCACCCTGGCGGTGCTCGGCTCGATCGACTCGCTGCTCACCTCGCTGGTGGCCGACAACATCACCCGCACCCAGCACAACTCTGATCGTGAGCTGATTGGCCAGGGTCTCGGAAACATGGGTGCAGCGCTGTTGGGCGGTTTGCCCGGTGCTGGCGCCACGATGCGCACCGTCACCAACGTGCAAGCCGGAGGCCGCACGCCGCTTTCGGGTGTGGTGCATTCGCTGGTGTTGCTGGTGGTGACCCTCGGCGCTGGGGGCTTGGCCTCGGTGATCCCGATGGCGGTGCTGGCCGGAATCCTGGTGAACGTGGGGATCGAGATCATCGATTGGAATTTCCTGCGCCGCGCGCCTCGGCTCTCGGCCCGTGCCACGGCCTTGATGTGGCTGGTGCTGCTGCTCACGATCTTCTGGGACTTGGTGACCGCGGTGGTGGTGGGCGTGTTTGTGGCCAACGTGCTCACCATCAAGGGCCTGACCACTGCCCTGGAGCGCAAGACCCAACGCTTTGAAGGCGGCCACCATTACGACAACCTCAACGAGGAGGAGCAGGGGCTGCTGGAGCACCTCGGTAGTGATGTGGTGCTGCTCAGCCTGCAGGGGCCGTTGAGTTTTGGGGCCAGCCGCTATCTCACCCAGCTTTTGAATGTGTCGGCGGCCTACCGCACGATCCTGCTGGACCTCAGCGCTGTGAGTTATCTGGGGGTGACGGCGTCGCTGGCGATTGATTCGCTCTGCCGTGATGCCGGCAAGCAGGGCCGCCAGGTGGTGATTGCTGTAGCCGATCCCCTGCAACGGGAGCGGCTCAAGCGTTTGCAATTGGAGCGCACCTGCCCGGTGCGCTTTTTGCGCGGCCGGCGTGAAGCCCTCGATCTGCTCGCGGCTGAAGCCGTTTCAGGTTGAGCTGCCAGGATCAAGGCAGATCGTTCCCCTGCCATGAGCCTCGACGCTGACGCCAAAAAAGTGTTGCTGCGCAAAATCCCCCACGGCCTGTTCATCTGCGGCGTGGCGGAAGGTGATGTGGTGAATGGCTTCACGGCCAGCTGGGTGACCCAGGGCTCGTTTGAGCCACCGCTGGTGGTGATGGCGGTGCGGGCTGACAGCACCAGCAACGGCATGATCCAGCGCACCGGCAAGTTTTCGCTCAACGTGCTGGCGGCTGATCAAAAGGATCTGGCGGCGGTGTTCTTCAAGCCGCAACAGGGCGTTGGTGGCCGCTTTGAGGCTGCCCCTTACAAACTCGGCGAGCACGGGTTGCCGATCCTCGATGACGGCCTGGGCGGGGTGGAGTGCGCCGTGGTGGGCCAGGTGGCCCATGGCGATCACACCGTGTTTGTCGGTGAGGTGAAGAGCGCGGTGCTGCACCGCGATGCGGCGGCCCTGGAGCTCAGCAGCACCGGCTGGAACTACGGCGGCTAAGCCACTGCATCACGGCCCATCAAGGCTTTCCCACGGGCAAAGATCGTTTGGGCGTAGTCGGTCCAGGTGCCCTGGCCCCAATAGCGGAAACAGCTGGTTTCCAGCAGCAGCACATGCAGCAGCGCTTGCTGATAGCCGGGGCTGCTGCTGCCTAGATCGCCGAAACGGCGATGGAATTGCGCGCTGAGCTGCTTCATCGGCTCCAGCACGTTGCTGTAGCCCTCCACCCAGCTGATGCTGTTGGTCCAGGAGGCCCCCTCCATCGCAAAGCTGTCATCGCCGGCTTGCAACGCCGTGATGGCAGCGCTGACGGCATCAACCCCACGGGCATCGCCCAGCTGCTCAAACAGGCGGGCTTGCCCCACGGCCTGAATGGCTGGGTAATCGGCGGGCTTGAGGCCTGAGGCCTCAACCCACTCGAGGTACTCGGTGCCATTGATGGCGGCCGTGCTGTGGCCCTCATCCCGCAGGCGGCGGTTGGCCTGCTCAAAGGCGGCGGGGAATTCATTCATCATCACGCCGCCGTTTTCGCCATCGGCGATCTGGGCCACAAGCGAGGGAAGCTGCTGCCCGCCAATCGACTGCTCCCCAAGGCTGAGGGCCTCGTAGCAGGGCTGCATCTGGCCCACCAATTTGGTGTCGGAGCCCTGGGTTTTGATCAAGGCGGTGATGCTGAGCTGGTTCCCATCGCTGTTGCGGGCCACCAGCCGATTGGGCCCGTATTTCTGCCCGTGCGTGAGCGGTGTGCCATCGCGCTGCTCAACGCTGTGCTCCTGCACCAGCAGCCAGCGGTAGCCAGCTTCCAGCAGGGCTTCGATCAAGGCGTAGAGGGTGTCGGGGTGATTCGGAAGATGCATCTCCGGCAGCGAGAAGCCCTTCACCCGGGCCAAGGCCTCAGCGCCAAAGAGATCCAAGAATTGGTGCTGCCAGGCGCTGATCTGAAGGTGGAAATCTGGGATCGGCGTTGATGGCGCCACGGCATGGCTCCAAAAGGTGCCGAGCCATTCGATGTGCCGTTGCATCAGCGCATCGGTGGCCAGAAAATTCAGAGCACTGCTGATATCGCTGCGGCCCATCTGGCCAACGCCCCAGAGCAGATTGCCGGAGTAATCCAGCATCATTCGCGGATTGCAGCCTTCGGCGATCAGTTGCGGCATGAGATCGGCCAAGCGCCGGTAGCACTGGGCAAAGGGCTCGGCGTTGTGGTTATCGCCCTCTCCGGGATGCTCCGCCATGTATTGGAGATGGGAGATGAAGGCGCCATCGGGGCCTGCCGGCACCGTGGGCTGGTGCATGTGCAGGGCGCAGGCAAAACCCGATTGCAGCTGGCTCCAATTCAGGTTGCTGTGCTCAAGCCAGAGGGTGCCCGCTTGATGGGTGGCCGCATGGATTGCCGCTTCTTGGCCGCAAATGGGTGGATCGAAGCGCTGCATGTCAGGGGCCGAAAACAGGCGGGGTTGCTCTGTCGTAGCGGGCCCGGTAAACCCTCTGCAACGCGCCGCCCTCGCCATGGCTGAATTGATCCGTTTGAACACATTTCGCCAAGGCATCTCCCGCGCTGTGGAGATCCCGGTGGAAGACCTCGAGCGCACCCGAGAGGAGTTGATTGCCGAAGGTTGCCTGGTGTGGCCGGTGGCCGATCAAACCAGCCGCATGGTTGATCAGCAGGCTGCTTGAGCTCAGCATTGCCAGCATGGGCCCATGGCCCGTGCTGTTGCTGGCAACGTTCCAGGACCGTTTTTCGTCAATGAGCGCTGCATTGACTGCGGCACCTGCTGGACGTTTGATCCTGTGCACTACGGGGCGGCGGCTGAGACCGCTGTTGTGCATTGCCAACCCAGCGGAGCGGATGCCCAGCGCCAAGCCCTGTTGGCACTTCAGGCCTGCCCGGTGGCAGCGATTGAAACCAGCCCGGAGCTGCTGAAGCACACCCCCGCCGATGGATTCCCGGCGCTGATTACTCGGGCAGCTGGTGCTGAGATTTTTTATTGCGGCTGGGCTTCGCGAAAAAGCTTCGGCGCACGCAGTTGGCTGGTGAAGCGCACTGAGGGCAATGTGTTGATCGATGTGCCGCGCTGGAGTGCCCCCTTGGCTCGCCGGCTTGCAGCGATGGGTGGCGTTAGCGCGATGGTGCTCACCCACCGCGATGATGTGGCGGATCACCAGCGGTGGGCGCAGGCCTTGGGCTGCCCGCGCTGGATTCATCAAGCCGATGGCGATGCGGCGCCCGAGGCGGAGCATCAGCTCAGTGGCTCCAGCCCTAAAACAATTGCCCCTGGCCTGCAGTTGATTCCAACGCCGGGGCACACCGCTGGTTCGCTCTGCGCGGTGTTGGGTGAGGCCCGCTGCGCACTGTTCAGTGGAGATCACCTCTGGTGGAACGCCGAGCAGCAGGTGTTGGTGTGCTCCAAGCAGTACTGCTGGTGGAATTTCGAGGAGCAAATCCGCTCGCTGGAGAAGTTGCAGGATCTCGATGTGGCCTGGCTGCTGCCCGGCCATGGCCACCGCTATCACTTTTCCCCCGGCCAGTGGCAGCAGGCGGTGCAGCAAACCTTGGCTTGGACTCAGCGCTGACGCCGGCGCCGGTAGTGCCCATGGCGCTGCAATTCCGCCAGGTTGGCCCGGGCGACAGCGGCGGTGGCGCTATCGGCGAAGCGCTCCAGCAGCGGGATCGCTTGCTCCACCACAACCGCGTTCTCGCTGTGCAGCATCGGCATGAGCCAGAACTGACGCCTTGCTCGCTGCGGTTCAGCGGCGATCCAACCATGGGCCAAGGCGCGTCTACTGAGCTCCAGAGCTTGGGCATCACCGCTGAAGGCCTGGGGCCTGCCGCGATACACCTGGCGGGTGAATTGATCGAGCAGCAACACCAAAGCCAAGCAGGTGTTGCTGCGCTCTTTCCAACGCTCCAGCTGGCCGGAAAGGGCGAACTCCACCAGGGAGCCAAAGCGCTCGCTGACTAAGGCATCAAAGGCATCGCGCTGGCGAAACCACTGCCACGGGCGGCAGTCTTCAAACCAGAACTGCAGAACAGCTTTGGCCTGGCTGGGGTCGGTGTTGGTTTGTAGATGTAGCAACCGCGCCAGGGAAATTTATTCGTTAGAAACCAATCAATTAGCGGTAACACCATGTCAGTCGAGCAGGTCTTACTGGTCTTTTTGGCCGTTGGCGCAGCGCTCGCCAGCTTGCTAGCCCGCAGCTGGGCGATGCGTTTTGCCTCTCAACAACAGGTGAGCGATCAAGCGTCCTGATCGTTTCTGGATTGATCGGGGCAATTGCTGGGGTCTATGGCGCACAACATCTCAACGATTCGGCGTTGATCGGTTGTCGAGAGTTCACCGTTGGTTTCCCACTTCAGGCAGCTGCGGCCTTCGCAGGTCTCGTTATGGATGCCTTGGAGCCGGGTCATGTCAGCCTCCTGGGCTGATGAGCCTGATCCTCTGATCTGTTCAAAAGAATCTCAAGAGGAAAATTGCTCAATTTCGGCTCGGAACGCTGCAAGGTGGCACCGCCAAAAGATGGCTGCTGCTTGATCGCCGTCTTCCGCGGCGCTGGCCAGCAGGCGCCCCATGTCCTGTTGAGTGGCTTCAACGCAGCCGCCAGCAATCTCAAGCAGGCGATCGATGATCACCCAGTCCAAACGACAAGTGGCTCCAGGAAGGCCTTGAGCCTCTTTCCCCGTCCATGCCGAAGGGCGATTCAACGTGGGTGATCCCCCAGCCGTGTCGCCGCAATTTGGCGAGACAATCAGTTCATGGAGCCAGCAAGGCCTAAAACCTGCACTCCCAGGACCAAAACGCCCCGCTTTTCAATTGCTTTGAAGCTTTTGATCAATTGCTCAAGAGCTTGATCGCCGGCTGGCTTGTGCTGCGTTTGTAAATGCATTTCACCTGCAGGGGGCAGGCCAAGGCATGGATGGGTGGGTGTTTGCCATCGGTGATCAACGAACCGATGCTTTCGGAAAAGGCGAAGTCGAGCGTCATGGCAATGATGTTTGCCTGCTGCGCTAAGCGTATAAATCCTCTGGCAGTGGTCAATACCCCTAAATGGGGGTAGTGGGCTGCCCCATGGTTGTTTGAGGGTTGCAGGGCGTTCCACGGAACGCAGTTAACGCTTGATGGCGTGTATGGATTCATTGGCCCCCAATGGTTTGGGGGCTTTTTTGTGATTCATCCACTGCCGTTGTTGCTGAGATCCACGCGCCGTTGAGGATGCAGATCGGATCCAATCCGCTTTAACCATTACAGAGTGTTTTCGTTCGGCTGACCTTGGCTCTCAGGGGGATGGGCAGGCGTAGACCAATTACATCGTTGAGGGGAAAGAGATGGTTATTGATCAATTTGATGCTCCGCTTGATCAAGCCGATGAGCCTCCAGCACAAGCTGAATCGCTGATGATTCCCTATGAACATGGTTGCGTGATTCTGCGTGAACACGCCAACACGTTTCGCGTGAAACATCAGCGCTTCCCAGATCGTCATTGGGAAACCAATGATCTCAATACGGCACGCATGATTTGTGATGAATTGAATTGCGAATAGAGCCTTGTGAAGGGCTTGCGGTGCCGATCTCGATCCATTGATCCGAGGTTCTATGACACTGATTCAGTGTTTCTATGCCGGTAATCTCCATTGCCGGGCCAAGCATCTTCCATCGGCTTCCATCATCACGACCGATGCGCCGCCTGACCATGATGGGACCGGCGAAAGCTTTGCCCCAACAGACCTTTTGGCCAGTGCCTTAGGCACTTGCATCCTCACGGTGATGGGAATCCATTCCCGGCGAGAGGGCTGGGATCTGGGCCGGGCCCATGCATTGGTTCGCAAGACGATGAGCGCAGAGCTGCCGAGAAAAATTGCCAGCCTTGATGTGGATGTCCATCTGCCGCCTGGTTTGAATGCTGAGCAAATCGTGTTTCTCAAACAGGCTGCTCAGGACTGTCCTGTGATGAGGAGTTTGTCGGCTGATCTGGCGATTCAGCTCAATTGGATTATTGAGGCCTAAGGACTAGTCCATTGCTTGCTAAAAGGAGGAGGTATGCGTCTGACATTTGTTCCAATCCATGTGTTCCGTGAAACCCCAGCTGTGACGTTTTTTGATGCCAGTGTTGAGGGGAGTAATGGCACGGATGTTGTTGCCCACCATGGTGCTGCGATCTCGCCCCCTGATGATGAGCATGGCGAGCAATATTATGTTCACCGCCACCAGATTGATCACAACCTGGTGTTGGAAGGCAGTCGTGTTTACACGTTGATTAATCCCTACTGGGATCAACCCCACCATGTGATTCATTTGATTCGAGCCATGGGAGCGCTGCAAATTCCCATTGGCACGTTCCATCGCTCGGTGTCTGCTGAAAGCGGCAGTGTTGTGTTGAACCAATCGATTCGGGATCCGGCGTTTGATTTCGCCACGGAGTTCATCCCGGTTGCCTTGCAGGAGAACCGAGAGCTTCAAGCCGCCCGCGCTCAGCCGCCCTGGGTGTGGACCTATCGCGATGGTCACATCTGCCGCTCTCTCGGCCTTGAGCTGGGTGCCGCTGCTAGCTGCTTGCCTATACGCGCCTGACTGCTTCCAGCCGGGTGCCGCGGTGATCCTGAAATGCTTTGGGGTTTTATCTGGCCCCGTGATCTCTCTGGATACGGTCGCCCTGAGGGCACCGTTTGGCTGTGCCCAGTGATTCAGAGGCCATGGGATTTCGCTATCTCGATCAGATCGCTAGCCGCCAGCACATTCAGGAGTTTCTTGAGTTGGCTGATTTGGCCGCCGGCGGCGGTGATTCAGCTGAAAACGTCTTTCGCCTGTCGCACCGTTTGCGCGATTCCAAGCCGATGCGGTTGTGTGAGCGCGTGTTGCAGCGCGATCCCGCAGCTGCTGCGTTGATTGCTGAGCGCCGTTTGGTGGGCCCCTATGACATCGACACGCTCAAGGCTTGCCCCAAAGGAAGCTTGGGCCACACCTATGCGGTGGTGATGGAAACCATCGGCTACGACATCAACTTTTTCCCTGACCCGGCCTATTTCGCCAACCTTGAGACCGACGCCGATTACATCAACTACCGGGTCTATGCGACCCACGACATCCACCACATCCTCAGCGGTTTCAGCCTTGATAATTTCGGCGAAACCGGCGTGATCAGCATCAGTGTTGGCCAGTTCAATCACCCCGGGCTGGGGTTTGTGGACCTGATTGATCTACTGCTTCAGTTCCTGCTGAATGAAACGCCCTTTGATGAGGCCACCAGCCCCAAGCAGCAGGCCCACACGGCCGGCTATGTGTTCCACATGATTGGCCATGGCCTGGAGATGGCAGCCCAGGCCAAGCCGTTGTTCCCGGTTCTCTGGGAAGAGCGCTTCGAGCAGGATCTTGAGGAGTTGCGCAACGAGCTCGGGATCAAGGCGGTGCGTGAAGGGGCCTTCAGCTGGTATTCCAATCCAGAGATTGCAGCCGCTCTAGGCTGTTCTCAGTAACCGTTTAGACCGTTCTCAGCTCATTTGGATTGACTTCGGCTAACCCAAAAACCTTGGATCAAACCAAGCGAGGAGGGAGAGATGAATCGCGAGGCTGTGATCGAATTTGTGCTCGAGCATTACCGGGCTGAAAACCAAGGCCGCGTCGACTACGACGAATGCTTTGGTGATCACTTGGAGTGC
>JAAXIH010000006.1:0-2341 GCA_012270465.1 Synechococcus sp. | reverse complement strand
GCTGAGGTGATCGGCACCTCGTGCCTGAAACTCTCCGATGGTTTCAGCCGTTTGTGGCCATCGGTGGTGGTGCTGCTGGCCTACAGCACCTCGATGCTGTTGCTCTCTCAGGTGGTGAAGACGATTCCCTTGGGCATCACCTATGCGATGTGGAGTGGGATCGGGATCGTTGCCATCGTTGTGGTGGGCGTGCTGGCCTACCGCCAAACACCCACGGCGATGCAGTTGTTTGGCATGGCCTTGATCGCGGCAGGGGTGGTCACCGTGAATGTGTCGGGCCCTGGCCATGGATGACTGGTTGTGCTGCTTGGTTGAGCAACATGTAGCTTTAAAAACTATTCAGCCGGCAGTGATTTTTTAATGTTGCCGAGATCAAAGAACTCGTAAGCGTGTTTGATTTCGCCGTCGAGTGGCCCAGAGTGGCAATCGAGATGTGTTGCGTGACGGGGGCCATTATTTTGGGTAAACGCTTTCAAGAAGCCTCATTTTTTGCGGCAACGTTTTTGGTCGGGCTCACGATTGTTGAGCTCTTTCTGGGCTTTGCGGTCGATTAATTGCTGAACTCACCAGCCGCCAGCCGCTGCTTGATTTCGGCCATCACCTGGTTGGCCTGCTCAGTAATGACTGAGGCCTGCTGGGCATCGGCAATGAAATCAGCTTCGTACTTGAGCCAGTGGTAGCGGCGTTGCAGTTGCTCGAGAGTCATCACGAATGCGTGCGATGGCTAAACGATGGCGCGGCCGCTGAGGGGGCTGTGGTTCGGCTTTCCCTATCCCAGCTGCAGCGAGCCTTCAGAAGATCCCGAGGGGTCCCTTCTTTTTCTTGCAGTAACCAGCCCCGATGTTCATCCAACCGGCTTTGCAAGCTTGGCCGTTGGTTGGAGCCACCTCGTAGTAAACCGGCGAAACGCACGTTGTCCCCAGGGTGTTGACGTACCCCAGTGGGCACTGGTCATGGCCCACTGCTTTGGGGATTTCTTTCTGGGCCAGTGCGGGCCCTGCGGTCACCAGCAGAGCACTCGACACACCGATCAAGAGCGATGAACGCAACACAGCTGCCATGGCATTAGCCCATTGAACTTTTTTCTAGCTTCATTGGTAAAAACCTGCAGCCGCGGTGCCAACGCTCCTAGAACAGAAGGGCATCCACTGCTCAATGGCCAAAGCCAAATCCGAAGCCGAGAGCCCCGAGTGGCACCGCGCTCAGATTGAGGCCTGCCTTGAGCGCCTCAAGTCGCCCAGCCTCACGGAGGAAGGCCTTGAGCTCTGGGAGGGCTATTTGCTGCACCATCGGCAACGCCTCCAGCAGTTGGAAGGCCGCTAGCCGCTGCCTTAATTGGCATCGTCTTTTTTGGAGTCGGCGTCTTCTGCTTTTTTGTCAGCCTCAATGGCTGATTCCTTGTTGCATTCAATGCGCTCGGCCTCGGTGCTGGCCTTCTCCAGGCAGGCCTTGCGCTCAGGTGAGAGGCTCTCGCCGCTGCAGGCTGCAAGCACCACAGTCATCAGAGCCAACAACATCCATTTCATGGCTTCACTCGATCGTCTATTGATTTGGTAGCCAGCAGCGAAAAAGAAGGCCGCAACAGATCGCAGCGATTGGCTTGTTCCAACAGAAAACCCCCCGTCAAAGGGGGGTGAGTGAGTTCTCGTCGCTGCCCGCAATCAAGCGGCAGAAATGCTCAGAGGCGCCGCTGGAAAGCTGGTGGGCATGGGATCAGGCTGGCCTTCAGCAATGGCCTTGGCGCGTTTGTACATGAAGCTGTTGGTTGCACCTTGGGCTTCCATCGCGGCGGCAACAACAGCCCAATTGCGAATTTCGGTGGTCATGGTCATTAAGCAATGAATGACGACACCATCGCCAACCAGCTGAGGTCGCTGTGTGGGCAATATCCGTACCCATTGCCGTACAGCAATGCAGCGCTACGGCCACTAGCAGAAAGCCGCCCCTCAAACGAGAGACGGCTTTCGTGATGGCTGATTGGGCAGCGTCTGGTCAAAGGCGAACCTGGGGCCAAGGGTCCAGGTGTATCGGGCGGACTCCTTTGGGGCACCTAAACGATGCAGAGGAGTGGCGCTGACTCGACATCCAGTTGGTGGTCAACTCAGCTCCTCGCCCACGCTTTGTGGAGACTGTTGGAGCAGGCGCCTCAAGTCAGAGTGCTGCGGCTGATGTCTCAGGTGGCGTGTCGTCCATTGGGCGCCTCCGTGTTCGATGCCCATACTTTTGCCCTGCCGGTGGTCAAAGGCAATGCGCCTTAATGCCGATGGACTTGCCAGCCGGGTGTGGTCAGATTGGGGTGCCGTTTGCCTAGCGGGTAGCCGCACGCAGCTGTTCGGTTTGC
>JAAXIH010000002.1 GCA_012270465.1 Synechococcus sp. | reverse complement strand
TCCACTTGGGCCCGGTATTGGCGCCAGTGGCCAAAGCGTGGGTTGGTGAGTTGATGCTGCAGCTGGCCATCGCTGGTGAGCAGGAGCAGCCCCTCGCTATCGGCATCCAAGCGCCCAGCGGCATACACGCCTTTGACCGGAACGAAGGAGGCCAGGCAGTCCCAACGGCTTCCCTGTTCAGGGGTGAACTGGCTCAGCACCCCGTAGGGCTTGTGAAGCAGCAGGCAAGTCGAAGCCACCAGACCTTATAAAGTGAATATTCCTTGGATAAGCGAACCCAGCAGCTGCATGATTGAAACCTCCGGAGTCATTGAGAAGGAACAGGGGAACGGCTTTTACCTGGTCACTCTCGAGCAGCCGGCTGGTCACCAGTGCCTCTGCCGCGCCGCAGGCAAGCTCACCAAGTTCCGCATCAAATTGCTGGCTGGCGACAAGGTGCTGGTGGAAATCAGCCCCTATGACCTCAGCCGTGGCCGCATCACCTACCGCGAACGCAACGCCGGTGGCCCTCCGCGCCGCCGTTAAAGCAGCGCTTCAATCGCCTGCTTGACCTCGCTGCGCTGCTGAACCCCGCGCCATTGCTTTTTCAGCTCTTTTCCGTAGAAGAGCTGCACTGTTGGGGTGCCGGTCACTCCGGCCTGGGCAGCGATCTCGGGATCGTCTTCCAGGTTGATTTCCACCCCTTGGGCGGCCCCTTCAAGTTCATTGAGCACCCGCTTGAGCTGGGGCTTGAACACGTGGCACGGCCCGCAACTCGGTGAGGTGTAGGTCACCAGCAGCGGTTTGGTGCTCTCGTGATAGAGCCGGCGCAGGGCGTAGCTGCCGCCTTGCCAGAGCGCGTCCGCGCTGAAATCGGCTTCGGTGGCTGTGGTGGTGGGTTCGGGCAGCTCGGCTGCTTTGGGCTCCACCTCCTCGCGGCTGATGGTGACCGCCAGGTCGTGATGGCTGAGCCAGCGCTCAGCGGCCAGGGCCGCTTGGCAGCCGCTGGCGGCGGCGGTGATCGCTTGGCGCCACTGGTCATCGGCCACATCACCGGCGGCAAACACCCCCTCTTGGCTGGTGTTGGGGGAGCCGCCTTCGGTAACGAGATACCCCTTGGCATCGAGCTCCAGCTGCCCTTTCACCAGGCGGGTGTTGGGGGTGTGGCCAATGGCATAGAAGAGGCCCTTCACCGCCAGGGTTTCGCAGGCGTTGCCCTCGCTGTCTTGCAGCTGCAGTTGCTCCAGCCATTGATCACCGCCAAAGCCCCCCACCTGGCGGTTCCAATGCACGGTGATCTGCGGATTGGCCAAGACGCGATCGGCCATGGCCCGGCTGGCCCGCAGGCTGTCTTTGCGCACGATCAGGTGCACATGGGAGCCGTATTTGGTGAGGTAGACCGCTTCTTCGCAAGCGGAATCACCACCGCCTACAACGGCTAGTTCGGCTTTGCGGAATTGTGGTGTGGCGCCATCGCAGATGGCGCAGGCGCTGATGCCGCGGCTCCAGTAGGTGTCTTCGCCGTCGATGTGCAGTCGGTTGGCACTGGCTCCAGTGGCCACGATCACGCTGTGCGCCACAACGGTTTGGCCGTCCACCTGGATTGTGTAGGGCCGCTCGGAGAGATCGAGGGCCTCAGCATCGGCCTCGATCAGTCGGGTGCCCCAGCGCACGGCTTGAGACTTCATCCGGTCCATCAGCTCAGGGCCAAGGATTCCGTCAGGAAAGCCGGGGAAATTTTCAACGTGAGTGGTGGTCATCAGCTGACCACCAGGAATGCCGCCGTCTTGATAGCCGGTGATGAGCAACGGGCTCAGATTGGCCCGTGCGGCATAGAGAGCTGCGGTGTAGCCGGCAGGGCCGGAACCAATCACCACAAGGTTTTCCACCGCTGCAGCAGCGCTGCCCATCGACGCTTAACCGGAATGAATGCGCATAGAGGCTAACGGCCTTTATGCGGAATCGCTACGGGTTAAGGCTGGCGATGGTGGGCGGCACCAGCAGGGGCTCATGCATGGCTTCAGGCGAGCGCATCAGCCAGTCGGCCATTTCGCTCGTGAGGGCAAAACTGGCTTCGTAGTCACCCTTGGCCTCGAGTTCGGCCAAACGGGCTTCGAGCCACACCAGGGTTGGACCCAGGCTGCGGTGCGGAGACGATCCAATGGTCATGGCAACCTCCGATTGCGGACCACGCTGGACGGGAAAAGCCCCGAATCAGCTGTGAGTTCGCAGAACGTCGCACTTTTCTGACGACCGGAGTGTTACGAGCATCACCGGATCAGCGACTGCTTACCGATCAATCGGCTCGATGCTGTCGATGTGCAGAGAGCGGGGCAGCCCTGGGCGCACTACTGGCTTTTGAAAACGGCGTTTGTTGAAGGCCGGTGGCGCTGTCAGCGGAGGAGCTTTGAGCTCAAAGGCACTGTCTTCGGCCTCGTCGCTGGATCCTTTCAGCCAGTCCTGGTTATCACCGTCGTCTTCGTCTTCGGGAAGCACCTCCTCAGGGCTGCTCTCCTCCTCGTTGCCACCCCGGTAGGGCTGCACCTGCAAGGGCACTTGGCTGATCAGGCTTCCGCCCACAAGGGCTGCGATCAGGGGAAGGGTGAACGCCATGGACGGGAGCGTACTGGGTTTGTCCTGGGCTTGGCCAAAAAAAAACTCCACTGCCCGGCAGCGGAGTTCTCAGTGACGTGTTCGCGGCTGGCTCCGGGTGCCTGTTTCGTTCCGCACTTTCATTAAGACCAATGCGAATCACAGAACTGTTACTGGTCTGGCCCCTGGCCTGACCAAATGTGACTGAGGGCTTTTGAGTACTTCTGCGCAGGCTGAATGCTTCTGGCGTCACTAGTTTCCGGCCATCGAGGCGCGTGAGATGAGATGCCCCATTCCCCAACACCCAACCCTTCTTCTTCCTCGGTGCCACCGGGGTTGCGGCGGCGCCTAGAGCGCTGCTGGCACAAGGAGTGCGACATTGATCCATTGATCCTGCGGCTGCGGCGCTTACGCCGGCGCCGAGGTGCACGGGCCCAAGCGGTAGCCCGCAGCGTCGAGCAGGAGATGTTGCCGATTCTTTGAAGCGTTGAGCCAGTCCGGTTGGAGTGAGATCGCAGCAGCCGGCTTCCAGGCTCGCTTGCCCTGGTGGGGCGGGGATCTGCAAACCCTGCGCGACACCCTGAAACCGCCGCGCCTGCCGGTTGATCTGGGTGAGCACGTGCCGGTGCCGGTGGCCGATGGCGGTCAGTTGCTGGCGGTTCACGACCACTGCCCCGATGCCCAGGGCCTGGTGCTGTTGCTGCATGGCCTCGGCGGCCACAGCGATCGCGAAGGCCTCAGGCGCATGGGCTTGGCGCTTCAGGCCGCTGGTTTCTCTGTGCTGCGCCTCAACCTGCGCGGGGCCGGAAAGGGGCGCCCCTTGGCCTCAGGCACGTATGCCGCCCATTGCAACCGGGATCTCTGGCCCGTGCTCGAGCGTGCGCGGCAGCTGGCCGCCGGCAAGCCGCTGCTGGGGGCTGGCATTTCCCTGGGGGGCACGATCTTGCTCAACGCCTGCTTGGAGCAGGCCGATGCCCTCGATGGCTTGGTGTGCACCAGCAGCCCCTTGGATCTGGCCGCGTGCTCAGCCTCGATTGAGCGGCCCCGAAATCGCATCTATCAGCGCTGGTTGATGCGCCGTTTGGTGGCGCAAACCTTGGAGGACGACAGCTCCGTGACGTCAGCTGAACGCGCGGGGCTGCAGCAGGTGCAAAGCATCCGCGCTTTTGATGATCTGATTACTGCGCCGCGCTGGGGCTATGGCGGCGTTGAGCGCTATTACCAGCAGGCCAGCCCGGCGGCCCGCTTGGATCAATTGCGCACCCCCACGCTGCTGCTGCAGGCCGATGACGATCCGTGGGTGCCCGCGGCAGAAGCCCAAAGGCAGCAGGGACGCCACCGCGCCTTTGAGGTGGTGATCAGCCGGGGTGGCGGCCACAACGGTTTCCATGGCTGGGGTGATGACCCCTTGGCCTGTTGGGGCGACCGGCTTACGGCAGCCTGGCTACAAGATCGCTGCAGGGCGCTTCCAGGGGCTCCAGGCAGAGATGCAGCTCCTCAATCGCGCTGAGCAGTTCCCTGAGCTGCAGGGTTTGCTCCTCATCGCCGGCGGTCTGAACTTGGGCCAGGCTGCCCATCACTTGCTGAAACTGATCGCAGGTGCGCTCCAGCTGGGCGCGCCGTCCGCTGGGCAGTTGCAACCGCTTTTGCATCAGCAGATCCAGCAGGGTCTGGATCGAGCGCAGTTCTTGAACGATGTCTTGCATCAGTCGTCGTAGTGGCGAGTGCCCACCCAGCCATCGCTGCTGGGTTGCTGGTCGATGCGCCAATACCGCTCACCCCCCTGGTACCAGGAGTCGACCAGCACCGATTCGATCTGTTCGGCGCTGCAGTGCTCGACCTCAGGACTCTCCAGGAGTTGGATCTCTCTGTTGGGGTCCGTCATGGGCGACAACAAGGCGTCGCCTTCACTGTGGAAATGCTCTGGCGCGAGGGTGATTGGGTTCAGCAAGATTTCCCAATCGCTGCGCCGCCAAAAGGCCGCTTTAGGCTGCAATCGAGCCCTGTTATGGCTGCGCAGCAATGTTTGAGAACGACCGGCGCCCCCCTTGGTTGAACTGGTTGTTCCTGGCCATGTTCCTGTGGTCCTCATGGACCTTGGCCGGCTACTGGTTCAACCAGTTGCACCAATAAAGGGGCCTTAAGCCGGCTGGCTCAGCGAATCGCCTCGCTGTGGTTGACGAGCAGGTGGTGCACGTCTTCCAGGCCTTCTTTGGCCTGCTGGCGGGCCACATCGAAGTTGCCATGGGCTTCGCCCAGCAGGGCCTCACCAACGCGATCGAGCAGCTCCTCGTTGTGCTCGCTCAGAAACGCCAACAGCTCCTGCTCGATCACCTGGCGCACGGCTTTGGAGCGCAGGTTGTTGTGGTCGGCTTCGGCGTAGGTGCCGCCCACCAGCTCTTGCACAAACAGGCGCTGCACTTCGCTGCTGCGGAAGAAGCTCTCCACGGCATTGATGGTGCCGTCGGCCAGGGTGCGCTCCACCTCCATCGGCTCTTCGGAGAGCTTGAACTCCCACTCCAGGTGACGCCGCTGCCAGCCCTGTTGCTGCAGCATCGGCAGCACCATCTGGGAGAAGGTGTCAACGGAGATCTCGTAGATGCGCTCGGCTAGACGCTCGCACCAGTCATGGCCGTGGCCTTCCAGGTTCTGGCGGAGTTCAATTCGCTCCACCTGATGGCCGCCGTGGTGGCTGTGGCACACATCACCGGGGCACTCAACTGCTTTAAGGGACATGGCCTTGCAGAGACTCTCTCATTGCCTTGCTAAGGGCGCTGCTCGGCCAGTCCTGACGGCTGCAGAATCTCTTCGGCTGGTTGTTACGCAGCCAGCGGCACGCTGCTGGCCTCCAACACGTAGCGGCGTGCCCATTGGTCCACAGCCAGCACATCATCGAGGCTCGGCTGGGCCTTGAGATCGCTGCGGTGGCGATCACAGGTGGCCTCAATCAGCTTGGGAATATCGAGGAAATGGATGCGCTCCTCGAGGAACAGGGCCACCGCCTGCTCGTTGGCCGCATTGAGCACCGCCGGCATGGTGCCGCCGGCGCGTCCGGCGGCATAGGCCAGATCCATGCAGGGGTATTTGGCCGGATCCGGGGCGCGGAAGGTGAGTTGGCCCAGTTCGGTGAGATCGAGGCGGCGCCAGGGGGTTTCCAGCCGCTCCGGCCAGCTGAGGCAATAGAGGATCGGCAGCTTCATGTCGGGCCAGCCCAGCTGCGCCAGAACTGAGGAATCGGCCAGTTCCACCATCGAATGGATGATCGATTGCGGGTGGATCACGATCTCGATGT
>JAAXIH010000064.1 GCA_012270465.1 Synechococcus sp. | reverse complement strand
TGCTCAAGTCGGTGAGCTTCTATCTCGAGCGCTGGCCAGGCGGACCGGATCCAAGCGAGCAAGAAGGCTTGATCAAGCTCAAATCTCTTTTTGCTGCAGCTTTGCTGGAATACAACTTCAATCGCTCAGGCGGCGAATTAACTTGATTTCCGGCTTGTAGGCAGCACTTGGCACGCGGCAAACAGCTGTGGATTGCGCTGCTGAGCTCTGCTCTGTTGGCCGGCTGCAACGCAAGCCCAGAGCTTGAAACAACCAAACAAGACAACAACAAGCCGGTGGTACTGACCACCTTCACCGTGCTGGCCGACATGGCCCGCCAAGTGGCTGGAGATCGCCTGCAGGTGCGCTCGATCGTGAAGCCTGGGGCCGAAATCCATGGCTATGAGCCCACCCCTAGCGATCTGGAACAAGCTGCCGATGCCGATCTGGTGGTGGAAAACGGCCTGGGACTGGAACTGTGGGCCGACCGCTTTTTGCGCGCAGCGGGGAATGTGCCCAGGCTGACGCTCAGCCAGGGCATGGATCCCCTGTTGATTAAGGGCGATGCCTACGCAGGCAAGCCCAACCCCCATGCCTGGATGTCGCCCCAACGGGCGATGGGTTATGTCGATGGCTTGGTGGCGGGTTTTAGCCAGCTGGATCCTGAGGGCGCTGCTGAGTTCCGCCGCAATGGCGCGAACTACAAACAACAGCTGCTGCAACTGGATCAAGAACTGCGCAGCGCGCTGGCTGAGCTGCCTCCACAGCAGCGGCTGCTAGTCAGCTGCGAAGGCGCGTTCTCCTATTTGGCCCATGATTACGGGCTCGAAGAGGCCTATCTCTGGCCTGTGAATGCGGAAAGCCAAGTCACGCCGAGGCGCATGGCGCAGCTGATCACCACCGTCAAGCAACGCCAAGTGCCGGCAATTTTTTGTGAAAGCACCGTGAGCGATAAGGCCCAGCGGGAGGTGGCCAAGGCCTCAGGCGCGCGCTTTGGCGGTACGTTCTATGTGGATTCCCTTTCGGGCAGCGACGGCCCGGCCGCCAGCTTGCTCGATCTGCAACGCCACAACGTCAATCTGATCCGGCGCGGACTCGGCAGCGAAGGAGGTGAGCGTTGATGCGCATCGAAGCCGATCAGGTCTGCGTTGATTACAACGGCCGCGTTGCCCTCTATGACGCCAGCCTGCATCTGCCTGCTGGCAGCATCTGCGGCCTTGTGGGCATGAACGGGGCTGGTAAATCCACCCTGTTCAAAGCCCTAACCGGTTTTGTGCGGCCCTCCCGCGGCCGGATCCGCATCAATGGCCAGCGCGTGGCCCAAGCCCAGCGTGAGCAGGCGGTGGCCTATGTGCCGCAGAGCGAAAGCATCGACTGCGGCTTCCCCGTTTCGGTGTGGGATGTGGTGATGATGGGCCGCTACGGCGCCATGAACCTGCTGCGCATTCCGCGCCAATCCGATCGGATCGCGGTGCGCGATGCCCTCGAACGGGTGGACCTGCTGGAGTTGCGCCATCGCCCCATCGGCTCTCTCTCCGGCGGCCAGCGCAAGCGTGCCTTTTTAGCCAGGGCCATCGCCCAAAGGGCCTCGGTGCTGTTACTTGATGAACCCTTCAACGGGGTGGATGTGCGCACCGAAAAGTTGATGGCTGAGCTGTTCCTGCAGCTACGCCGCGATGGCCGCACGATTTTGATCTCCACCCATGACCTCAGCCATGTGCGCGACTTCTGCGACCTGGTGGTTCTGATCAACAAAACCGTGCTCGCCTATGGCGAGACATCGGAGGTGTTCACGCCGGAGAACCTGGCCCTCACCTTTGGCGGCATGCCCCCCAACCTGCTGACAGGGCCCAGTTCCGCTGAGGAACCCGAGCCATGATCACCTGGCTGCTGGAGCCCTTAAGCCACGACTTCATGGTGAGGGCCTTGTTGGTCAGCGCCTTGGTTGGCGGGGTCTGCGGCCTGCTGTCTTGCTACATGACCCTCAAAGGCTGGGCCTTGATGGGGGATGCCGTCTCCCATGCGGTACTGCCGGGAGTGGTGTTGGCCTATGCCCTGGGGTTGCCGTTCTCGCTGGGGGCCTTTGTCTTCGGCGTCGGCTCGGTGACGGCGATCGGCTTTGTCAAACAAAAATCGCGGGTGAAGGAAGACACCGTGATTGGGCTGGTGTTCACCGGATTTTTTGCTTTGGGCTTGGTGCTGGTCTCCAAGACCCGCAGCAACATCGACCTCACCCACATCCTGTTTGGCAATGTGCTCGGCATCTCCCAGGCCGACATCCAGCAAACCCTGCTGATCTCAGCGCTGGTGGTGGCTGTGCTGCTGCTGTTGCGCCGAGACCTGTTGCTGTTCTGTTTTGATCCCACCCACGCCCGCTCCATCGGGATCAACACCGGTGTGTTGCACTACGTGCTGCTCTCGGTGCTGTCGCTGGCAGCTGTGGCGGGATTGCAAAGCGTGGGGATCATCCTGGTGGTGGCGATGCTGGTGACCCCTGGTGCCACGGCTTACCTGCTCACCGACCGCTTTGATCGCATGACCCTGCTGGCCATCACCAGCAGCGTGCTCGCCAGCTTGCTCGGCGTGATCATCAGCTACTGGAGCGATAGCTCAACGGCGGGCTGCATCGTGCTGGTGCAAACCGGCTTGTTCTTGTTGGCGTTTCTATTCGCGCCGCGCCACGGCATCTTTCGCCAACACCCAGAGATTGGCCCCTGAGGCGAGGGGTCAGCCCGCAAACGTGTGTGCTGGCAAACCAGCCACACCTACCTCAGCCACAAACAGACCTCCAGCCAACGGTTGCTGCTCGAGTTGATCGGGAGCGAGCTGGTGGCGGGCCGTGGTGATGAACAGCTGATCAAGATTCGCTCCGCCAAAGCAGCAGGAGGTGACTTTGCTGCAAGGCACCTCCACGCTGGCCAGCTGTTCGCCACTGACTGGATCCCAGCGGGTGACCGACGAACCACCATGCAGCGCAATCCACAACATGCCCTCGGCATCGATGGTCATGCCGTCGGGCACGCAATCCCAGGCTGCGGGAATCTCGATGCACACCGTGCCCTCATCGATGGGATCGCCCTGCTCATCCAAGGCCAATCGCAACACCTGCAGCGTTGGGGAATCGATGAAGTACAGCCAGCGCCGATCAGCGCTCCAAGCCAACCCATTGGAGATGGTCACGCCAGAACGCATCAGCCGTGATTGCAGATTGGTGTCCAAACGCCAGAGCGCTGCAGCACCTGGCACGAACTCGTAGTGCATGCTTCCGGCCCAAAGCCGGCCCCAGGGATCGCACTTGCCGTCATTGAACCGGTTGTCGAGGCAATGGGCCTCGGGATGGTGCAGCAGTAAGCGCTCACCACTGGTGGGATCCAACCGCAAAAAGCCATCCGCGGTGGCCGCCAACAGATCGCCATGGGCTGTGGGCACCACACAGCCGACATGGCAACCCACATCGATGAAGCTGTTCTGGCCACTGCGGGGATCAAAGAGGCCAATCCGCGACGCCTCGATATCCACCCACAACAATTGGGAGCGCTCCGCCCACCAGTGCGGCCCCTCGGCCAGATGGGCCCCAACCGGCAGAACACAGTGCGCCTGAAGCGGGCGGACAACGGAGACAACCATGGCCGAAGCCCGCTGGAGCTCATTTCATTGTGTCCAGCCTTGGACCAACACTGGGAAGCTGCCCGGAAGGATTCAGGAAGCAAAAAAACGCATTAAGCGCTCTGGCCCGTACGCTCGGTGCAGTTTCAGCTGGCCATGGGCAGCAGTTTCGGCCATCTCTTCCGCATCAGCACCTTCGGGGAATCCCACGGCGGCGGTGTTGGCGTGATCGTCGATGGGTGTCCTCCGCGCTTAGCCATCGACATCGAGGCCGTCCAAGCTGAACTGGACCGGCGCAAGCCCGGCCAAAGCAAGATCACAACACCGCGCAAAGAGGACGACCGCGTTGAGGCGCTCAGCGGCCTGCTCGATGGGCTGAGCCTTGGCACCCCGATCGCCATGGTGGTGCGCAATAAAGACCAACGGCCAGGCGACTACAAGGAAATGCAGGTCGCCTTTCGGCCCTCTCACGCCGATGCCACCTACCAAAGCAAGTACGGCATCCAGGCCCGCAGTGGCGGTGGCAGGGCCTCCGCCCGTGAAACCATCGGCCGCGTCGCTGCCGGAGCCATTGCCAAGCAAATGCTGCAGCAGCTCCATGGCACCGAAGTTTTGGCCTGGGTGAAACGCATCCACACCCTGGAAGCCAACATCGATCCTGCTGAGCCCACGCTGGAGGCGGTGGAATCCAACATCGTGCGCTGCCCCGATGCCGCCATGGCGGAGCAAATGATCGAGCGCATTGAGTCCATCGGACGCGATGGCGACTCCTGCGGCGGGGTGATCGAATGCGTGGTGCGCCAGCCACCAGCTGGGCTGGGCATGCCGGTCTTCGACAAGTTGGAGGCCGATCTCGCCAAAGCCGTGATGTCACTGCCAGCCACCAAAGGCTTTGAGATTGGCTCAGGCTTTGCGGGCACCACCCTGCTGGGTAGTCAGCACAACGATGCTTTTCTGCCCACCTCCGACGGCAGCCTGCACACCGCCACCAACAATTCCGGTGGGATCCAGGGCGGGATCAGCAATGGGGAGCCGATCGTGCTGCGGGTGGCCTTCAAGCCAACCGCCACGATCCGCAAGGAACAACAAACGATCAACGCCAGTGGCGAAGCCACAACCCTGGCAGCAAAAGGACGGCACGATCCCTGCGTGCTGCCCAGGGCCGTTCCCATGGTGGAAGCCATGGTGGCCCTGGTGCTCGCTGATCACGCCCTACGCCAACGCGGCCAGTGCGGTTGAGCTGAACTGATTCAGCTCAGAGTTGCGGTAGCGCTGCCCACTCCATTGCTGGAGGCGGCTGCAGTTGAGCCCAACTTGCTAGCCGCTTTCGCCATCCGCTTGGCCACTGAACCAGCAGAACGCTTGGCCTTCGCAGGCGCGGCGGCCCTTGAGGTCTTGCGAGCAGCAGGCTTAGCAGCGGCCTTGCGGGCCACCTTCACCTTGGTAGTGGTTGCCTTTTTGGCTGTTGTCTTTTTGGCGGCTGCCTTTTTAGGAGCTGCTTTCTTGGCAACAGCGCGGCGGGTGGATGTGGTCTTGGCCTTCACGTTGCCGGTCTTGGCCGGACGGGTGCGATGGCTCAACACCATGGCCCATTCCTCATCGCTGAGGTTGCTGGGCTTGCTGCCGTGCTGATTGGCCAACTTGGCGGCCTTTTCGATATCAACAACAAGGTTTTTCCACGATGTGGCGAAACGCTTGTCGCTTTGAGACTTCGCGGCGGACTCCACAAGAGTCTCAACCACTCCTGAGGGGGTCACCTTCTTACGGCGACGATTGAAGATCTCTTTCTGGAGCTGAGCGATCAGAGAGAGAGCCTTGTCGCTGAGCTTGACTTTGAGCTCTGCCATGGCTCGCAGATATAGGTCATTCCCAGATGTAACACCTGAGACTCAGATCTACAACGTCTCCTGATTGGTGGTGATGCCGCGCAAGTACGGCTCAAGCTGTTCGGCATGGCCGGCATGCAATTGGTCTTGTGGATCAAACAGCGTGGATCCAAGAGCTACGGCGTCGACCCCAGAAGCAAACCAGGCACTGAGATCTGCAGGGCGAAGACCACCAGCTGCAATACAAAACGGCAGCGGAGCCATCGGCCCACGAAGCTGACGCCAATAGGACGGACCCAGGCTGGCCGCAGGGAACAATTTCACTGCTCCTCGAGCGCCAGCGCGATGCACTTCAGTTGGACTGAACACCCCTGGAACAAGGGTTAGGTCCAGTGCATCGGCTTGCTCCCACATCAACGGGCAGCTGATTGGCGACATCGCAAAGCGCAAACCCTGC
>JAAXIH010000170.1 GCA_012270465.1 Synechococcus sp. | reverse complement strand
AGCTGATCATTCGCGGCATCTGCAGCCTCAGGCCAGGCCTTCCCGGCCAAAGCGAAAGCGTGCGGGTGGTGAGCATCATTGGTCGCTTCCTCGAGCACTCACGCGTCTTTTGGTTTGGCAACGGCGGGCAAGCCGAGGTGTTCATTGGCAGTGCCGATTGGATGGGCCGCAACCTCGACCGGCGCGTTGAAGCCGTCACACCCATTGATGATCCAGTGCTGCGCAGCCAACTCGAAACTCTTCTGCAGACCTATCTGCAAGACAACCGAGGAGCCTGGGATATGGGCAGCGACGGCCAGTTCACACAGCGGCAGCCACAAGACGACGAACGCAACTCCCAGCTGCAGCTCATGGACACCTGGCGCTCAGTACAGGGCCAAGGTCACTAAAACTGTGGCTATCCACACACATTGCAAGCAATTTGACATCAAAACCAAAGAGTTTTGAAGCTTTAGAGACAAAGCATCAAGACCACATCAACGCATCAATTACTTAGCGATCAGAAACGCTGATCGAGTTGCTTTCTGGAAATCCAGATTGTCTTCCTAATAGCACCAATTAAGGGGCCGAAGCAGTGCTATGTTCTGGCCAAATTAAATTCGGAGACCAGGGTGATGGGGACACCTCTGGAGCACCGATCGGAGGCGCCTAAGCCTCGGAATCGCAGTGCCTCGCGTTCATCAAGTCGCGGCTCAGGTCGCCTTAGTACCGATTCAATCGGCTGGTATCTCAGCAACATCGGCCGAGTGCCGCTGCTCACTGCCGCTGAAGAAATTGAGCTGGCCCACCAGGTTCAGCAGATGAAGCAACTCAGCGAAATTCCCGCTGAAGAACGCACTCCCAAGCAACGCCAGCAGGTGCGCATGGGTTGCCGTGCCCGCGACCGCATGATGGCCGCCAACCTGCGCCTGGTGGTCAGCGTCGCCAAGAAGTATCAAAACCAAGGCCTCGAGTTACTCGACCTGGTGCAAGAAGGTGCCATTGGCCTTGAGCGCGCGGTCGACAAGTTCGACCCGGCCATGGGCTACAAATTTTCGACTTACGCCTACTGGTGGATTCGCCAAGGCATGACGCGCGCCATTGATAACAGCGCCCGCACCATTCGCCTGCCGATTCATATCAGCGAAAAACTCTCCAAGATGCGACGCATCACACGGGAGCTCACCCACCGCTTTGGGCGTCAACCCAATCGCTTGGAACTCGCCCATGCCATGGGTATGGAGCCCGATGAACTGGAAGAACTGCTGAGCCAAAGCGCCCCCTGTGCATCGCTCGATGCCCACGCCCGCGGCGAGGAAGATCGCAGCACCTTGGGTGAACTGATCCCAGATCCGTCCTGCAACGACTCCATGGAAAGCATGGATCGTCGGATTCAAAAGGAACATCTCGGCACCTGGATCACCCAACTCAACGAGCGGGAGCAAAAGATCCTCAAACTGCGCTTTGGCCTTGAAGGTGCTGAGCCCCAAACGCTGGCTGAAATCGGCCGCCAGATCAATGTCTCCCGTGAGCGGGTGCGGCAACTGGAAGCCAAAGCCATCCTCAAGCTCAGACTGATCACCAACCAACAACAGGCCGCCTGAGTTGAGCGCTGCCGCCAACCTGCTCTGGGTCGCCCTCTGGCTGACGTTGGTGCTGGTGGCTGCCAAAACCGCACGGCGGATTTGGCCGCTGCAACAAGAACTCAGCCGCAAGCTGGTGCACATCGGCGCTGGCCTGGCGGTGCCGCTGGCCTGGGTTCTACAAATCCCGCGTCATTGGGCCCTACCTGCTGCTGGCCTCGCCACGCTGATCGCCCTGATTAACCACCGCTTCCGCCTGGTACCGGAAGTAGAGGATGTTGGCCGGCGCAGCATCGGCACCATCGCCTACGGGCTCTCGATCACCCTGCTGGTGTGGTTGTGGTGGCCGCAACGGGCTGATCTGGTCAGCGCCTGTGTGCTGGTGATGGTGCTCGGTGATGGAGCCGCCGGTTTGTTGGGCTCTTCCTTCTCATCACCCCGTTGGCAGGTGATGGGTCAAACCAAATCGCTGATCGGAACCAGCGTGATGGCGATCGTCAGCCTGCTGGTGCTGGGCTTGCTGCTTCGCGATCTGAGCTGGCCAACCCTGATCGCCCTCAGTGCGGCAGCCACCCTGCTGGAGCAAATCAGCTGGGGAGGCCTCGACAACTTCAGTGTGCCGATGGGCCTGGCCGCGATGGCCTACTGGCTTGGGGCCTAAGCCTCAAACATCTTTTCGCAGCGCAACTGCCAATCCTGCGGTGTTCCCAAACCAGCCACCAACAGCCGGTCGGCGGGTGCTTGACCCAAGATCCGCTGCCACTGCGCAATCAGCTCTTCTTTTTCCAACCAACCCTTGAGCAGGGCTTGATGCACAAGCTGCTGATCCCAACAGCGCTGCTCGGCAGCTTGTTGCCCCCATCCCAAAAGGCGATCGAGCTGACAGGGGCGAAAACCCGCAAACACAGGGCCCGCCGGCTGCCCCTGCTCCAAACGAAACAAATTCAGCGAATCGCTGATGCCAAAAAACTGCAACAACAGGGCCATGAAGGAAGGCCTCCTGGAGAGCTATTTGACCTTAAGCAAAGAAAAACAAGTGGCCGTGCCTGTCGCTACAAGCCGTTAAAGACCTAGGCCACAGGAACCGGCACCGCAGCCGCCAGCTGCTCGAGCAGTTGTTCGGTGGTGCTGAGATCAATGCAGGCATCGGTGATGCTCTGGCCATAGGCCAGCTGGCTGAGGTCTGCGGGGAGTTTCTGATTGCCCGCCACCAGATTGCTTTCAAGCATCACGCCCAGAACCGACGTGGAGCCCTGGCGCACCTGATCCGCCACGGCGGTGAGCACCTCGCTTTGGCGCCGGTAGTCCTTGTTGGAATTGCCATGGCTGCAATCGACCATCACCCGATCGGGCAAGGCCGCTGCCTTGAGTTCAGCAGCCACCGAGGCAATGGCTTCAGCGTGGAAGTTGGTCTGACCGCCACCACCGCGCAACACCAAATGACCATCGGGATTTCCGGTGGTGGACACGATCGAGGCATGCCCTTGCCTGTTGATCCCCAGGAAATGGTGCGGCCGAGCAGCGGCCTGCATGGCGTTGATCGCCACGGTCGCCCCACCATCGGTGCCGTTCTTGAAGCCAATGGGCATCGATAAGCCCGAGGCCATCTCACGGTGGGTTTGGCTCTCGGTGGTGCGGGCACCAATGGCCGTCCAGCTGACCAAATCAGCGATGTATTGAGGAACGATCGGATCCAGCAATTCCGTGGCCGCCGGTAGACCGCGCTCAGCCAGTTGCAGCAGCAGCGAACGGGCCCGGCGCAAGCCGGTGTTGATGTCGTAGCTGCCATCGAGATGGGGGTCGTTGATCAGACCCTTCCAACCCACCGTGGTGCGCGGCTTCTCGAAATACACCCGCATCACGATCTCAAGGCTGTCCTTGAGGCGCTCACGAATCAGAGCCAGTGCGCCGGCGTATTCCTCAGCGGCGGCCACATCGTGAACCGAGCAGGGACCCACGATCACCAGCAACCGCTGATCCTCGCCGCGAAGGATGCGTTGGATCCGCTGACGGGTCTGGCGCACCGTTTCGCTGGCCCGATCCGACAGCGGCAAATCGCTGTGCAGGATGGCCGGCGCCACCAACGGGCGGGTCTCCACCACATGCAGATCGGAGGTGGGGAGCATCGGGCAAGACCTAGGCATCGCTCAGCCTAAGATCCGCCGCCATCCCGGCAAATCAGACAATGGTTTGCTGAGTTTGTTGCTGCCGCCGTACCGATGAGCCTTACCCCTGATGCGTTTCTGCCGGCTTACCGCGCCGCTGCTGCGGAGCGAGAAGGTCTCGGTGTGCCCCCGTTGGCTCTTGACGCTGAGCAGACCAAAGCCCTGACGGAGCTGCTGGAAACGCCTCCCGCTGGGGAAGAGCAGACGCTGCTGCATCTACTGAGTGAACGGATTCCACCGGGTGTGGATGAAGCGGCCTATGTCAAAGCCGATTGGCTCAGCGCTGTGGCCGAAGGCCGGCGCAGCAGCCCCTTGGTGAGCCCGCTGGAAGCCACCCGCCTACTCGCCACGATGATTGGCGGCTACAACGTGGCGGCCCTGATCCGGCTGCTGAGCAACAGCGACAGCACCCTCGCGGCCGCCGCTGCCGAAGGCCTCAGCCGCACCCTGCTGGTTTACGACGCTTACAACGACGTCCTCGAGCTAGCCGGAAGTAACAGCTACGCCAAACAGGTCATCGACAGCTGGGCTGCAGCGGAATGGTTTACGGCCAAGCCGGAACTGCCCGAGTCGATCACCGTCACGGTGTTCAAGGTGGAAGGCGAAACCAACACCGACGATCTCTCCCCGGCCACCCACGCCACCACGCGTCCTGACATCCCGCTGCACGCCACAGCGATGCTTGAGACCCGCATGCCCGGCGGCTTGGAGCAACTGGAAGCACTCAAAGCCAAAGGCCATCCAGTGGCCTACGTGGGCGATGTGGTGGGCACTGGCAGCTCCCGCAAATCAGCCATCAACTCGGTGCTGTGGCACACCGGCAGCGACATTCCCCATGTGCCCAACAAGCGCAGTGGTGGCGTGATCTTGGGCGGCAAGATCGCCCCGATCTTTTTCACCACAGCAGAAGATTCCGGTGCTCTGCCGATCGAATGCGACGTCACCGGGCTCAACAGCGGTGATGTGATCACCATCCGGCCCCAGGCCGGCACGATCGAGCGCGACGGCGCAGTGGTGGCCCGCTTCGATCTCAAGCCCAGCACCATCAGCGATGAGGTGCGGGCGGGCGGCCGCATTCCTTTGATGATTGGTCGCGCCCTAACCGACAAGGTGCGCAGCCAACTGGGCCTGCCCGCCTCTGAGCTGTTTATCCGCCCAACACCGCCAGCCGACAGCGGCAAGGGCTTCACGCTGGCGCAAAAAATGGTGGGCCGCGCCTGCGGACTGCCGGGCGTGCGCCCTGGCACCAGCTGCGAACCATTGATGACCAGCGTTGGCAGCCAAGACACCACCGGGCCGATGACCCGCGATGAGATGAAGGAGCTGGCCTGCCTGGGCTTCTCCTCCGACCTGGTGATGCAGAGCTTCTGCCACACCGCCGCCTATCCGAAGCCGGTGGATCTGCAGACCCAGAACGAACTGCCCGACTTCTTCGCCCAGCGCGGTGGCGTGGCCCTTCGGCCCGGTGACGGCATCATCCACAGCTGGCTGAACCGGATGCTTCTGCCCGACACCGTCGGCACCGGCGGCGACAGCCACACCCGCTTCCCCCTCGGCATTTCCTTCCCAGGCGGCTCTGGGGTGGTGGCCTTTGCAGCCGCCATCGGCGCCATGCCACTGGACATGCCTGAATCGGTGCTGGTGCGCTTCAGCGGATCCCTGCAACCGGGCGTCACGCTCCGGGACGTGGTGAACGCCATCCCCTGGGTGGCCATTCAGCGGGGACTGCTCACCGTTGAAAAGGCCAACAAGAAGAACCTGTTCAACGGCCGGATCATGGAGATCGAAGGTCTGCCCGACCTGAAGCTGGAACAGGCCTTCGAACTCACCGATGCCAGCGCCGAACGCTCCTGCGCCGGCTGCACGATCAAGCTCTCCGAAGACACGGTGAGCGAATACCTGCGCAGCAACGTGGCGCTGCTGAAGAACATGATCGCCCGCGGCTACAGCGACGCCCGCACCCTGGCCCGCCGGATCAAGGAGATGGAGGCCTGGCTGGCGAATCCCCAGCTGATGAGTGCTGACGCAGACGCGGAGTACGCGGAAGTGCTGGAGATCAACCTCGACGAGCTCACCGAACCGGTGGTGGCCTGCCCCAACGATCCCGACAACGTGAAGCTGCTCAGCGAGGTGGCTGGTGACCCTGTGCAGGAGGTGTTCATCGGCTCCTGCATGACCAACATCGGCCATTACCGCGCCGCGGCCAAGGTGCTGGAAGGCGCCGGCCAGAACACGGCGCGCCTGT
>JAAXIH010000021.1 GCA_012270465.1 Synechococcus sp. | reverse complement strand
TTCGAATACATCAGCCCGCTGCCCTGGCGCCAAGGCTTCAGCGCCGTCACCGGACGGCCCCTGCCCTACGACGCTGTCGTGGCAGCACTGGCCAGCACCGGCGGCAAGCGCGATGTCTGGGGCGATGCCCCCGATGCCGAACTCAAGGCAGACATCACCACGGTGGCCACTGAAGCCATGCGCGATCAAGGCATCGGCGTGCTGCGGCTCAAGCGCGATGGCAACGGCCACTGGCAGCGCGCCGGCGGCCCTAACGATCGCCGCATCGATGGACTCGCCGGCCTCGATGATCCAGCGCAGCGCCTACGCAGCAGCGGCCCAGCCAGCTCGGTGTTCCGCTTGAGCGAGCGCCAGGGCTACGACGATGGCCTGGGCGATCGCATCATCGGCACCTTTGCCAACTGCGCCGGTGGCACCACCCCCTGGGGCACGGTGCTCAGCGCTGAAGAGAACTTCCAAAGCCAGGTGCCAGAAGCGGTCTACGCCGATGGCAGTGCCATGGCCCCAACAGCGATGCCATTCCGCTGCCAAGCCCAGCGCCTCTACGGCCTGGGCAATCCCTTTGGCCTAGCCGGCAACAAATACGGCTGGATGGTGGAGATCGATCCGGCCAACCCGGGCGACCCCGGCACCAAACACACCAGCCTCGGCCGCTTTCGCCATGAGGCCGTTGCCGTGAAGGCCCGCGCCGGCGAACCACTGCACGTCTACTCCGGCTGCGATCGCCGCGGCGGCCACCTCTACCGCTTCCTCAGTAACGGCATCGTCAGCAACCCCAGCGATCCAGCCAACAGCCGGCTCTTTGAGAAAGGCACCCTCTATGGAGCGGTGTTCAATCCCGATGGCAGCGGCAGCTGGGTGGCGCTCACCGCTGGCACCCCGGTGAACCCACTGGCGGCCCCCGTGAAGGTGCCCCACAGCGATCGCAACCAGGCTGGCGCCGAAAGCCTCGATAGCCCCGCTGCCATTGCCGCCTACCGCCAGCGCTACGCCACCCTTGGCGATCTGTATGCAGGTGAAGGCGAAGCCCAACTCGGCGCTCTGTTGATCGATGCCCATCTGGCCGCCAATGCCGCCGGCATCACCGCCACCGCCAGGCCGGAAGACACCGTGCTCGATCCCGCCAGCGGTGATCTGCTGGTGAGCTTCACCTCAGGGATGCCCGGCAGCGAGGGCACGCCTGATCCTGCAATCTTTCGAGGCCCCCAAGGTCAAAGCCCCTGGAATGAGGGCTGGATCATGCGCCTCAGCGAGCAGGGCAACAACCGCTTCCGCTGGCAGATGGTGGCCACCGGCGGTGAACCAGCACACGGCGGCCTGGGTTTTGCCAATCCCGACAACCTGGCGGTGGATCCCACCGGGGCGCTGTGGATGGTCACCGACATCGGCACCGGCAGCCAAAACAACCCCCAATTCAATGGCGGCGCCTTTGGCAACAACAGCTGCTGGGTGATCCCCAGCAGCGGGCCTCAAGCCGGCCAAGCCTTCTGCTTTGCCACCGGCCCGGTGGAATGCGAGCTCACAGGCCTAGCCCTCACCCCAGAGGGTGAGCAGCTGTTTTTAGCCGTGCAGCATCCCGGCGAACGCCATGGCAGCCGCAACGGCAATGCCGAGGAGGCGCGCCGCTTCCAACTGCAACTCAGCAATGGCGAATCCCTCAGCCAGCAGCGCTGGGTGCCGCTGGGATCCAACTGGCCGAGCAACCGCAGTGGTGCGGTGCCCAAACCCAGCGTGGTGCTGATTCGCCGCCGCGACGGCCAGGCGCTGCTCAGCTGAGCCGCAGGGCTTCGGCTTGCTGCTTGGCCTGATCCAGCAGCTCCTTGAGATGGTCTTCGTCGGTGTGGCTGAGGTTGGTTTGCAGCAGCTGGGTGTGCCCGGCGTGGCGGCGCAATTTCTCAATCACCCGATCGGTGGTGGCTTCTTTCACCAGCAAACAGAGGGCAGCCTTGCCAGGCCCAAGGGCCTCGCCCACCTCCTTGAGAAAGCCGTCGTTGATGCCGAGATCCGTCATGGCGCCGGAGGCAGCACCCACGCCAGCGCCCACCGCCGCACCCACCAACGGGTTGAGAAACAGCAGGCCCACCAAGGTGCCCCAGAAGCCACCACTGACCGCACCAGCGGCTGTGAGGTTGAGGGCCTGACGCAGCTCCACCTTGCCCTCGCTGTGGTGCACCACCACCACGGCATCTTCCAGGGCAATCAGATGGTCTTGCTGCAAGCCCACCAGCTCGCGGCGCACCTCTTCGGCTTCGGCGGCATCGGGATACCCGAGCACGATCAGCTGACCCATGAGCAACACAGCGTTGTCCCTTGAGCCTTTGGCCGCTGGGTTAAGCCCGCGTGATCAGCCCTAGCCCTGGCTGCGGCGCCGCGAGGAGCGGGGCAGGGGGCGCTGGTTGCTGGGCTGACGCCGCGGCGGCGCACTGTTTAAAGGATCAGGGGCCGGCTGACGCGTGGGTTCCGGGCGCTGCCAGCGGGGCAGGCTGAAAACATCGTCATCAGGCCACTCGCTATCGGCGTCACTCCAGCCCGGCACCGGATCGCTGGATGCTGCTGGGCGTTGGCCGCGCCTGGAGATGGCATCGAGGGGCCGCCGGCGGGCATTGCTCGAGCTGCCAGAGAAGCTCGAACGGGGCCGATTGCTGGCTGCGGCGTTAGCAGCCACACCATCAACAAACTCGCGACCGCGATCGATCCAACCTTCGAGGCGCTCCTCCAGACCACCTTCGAAGAACCGATCCACCATCAGCCATTCATCCGTTGAGGCACCTTAGGCAGGCGCGGCCGCAAGGTCGCCTCACGGCGCAGACCCAGCCAGCTGATCACCCAGCCGCTCACCACAACACCGGCCAGAAATTCAGCCACTGCACACCTCCTGAGGCCGCTCAAAGCGCAGCAGAAAGCGCGCATCCCAGCGGCCGCCATTGTGCTGCTCGCAGCAGTGCCGGCAGGCCAAACCCTGGCGCCGGCTCCGGTAGGCCGAGGTGCGCCCACACTGCGGACACACCGCAATCCAGCCGGCCACAACCGCTGGCAAGGGATAGCTGTGGCGCAGGGTCACCTCAAAGTCCTGCTGGGCCCCATTGATCTGGGCCATGCGGGCGCGGAATTGGGGGCCATGCACCTCCTTGACCCGCTGCACCCGGTCCACCCAGGCATGGATCATTTCGTGGCAGAGCGTGCTGATGGTGGCCTCAGGCGGCAACGGCGCCAGCACCGGCCGTGACAACACGATTTCGCAGATGCCTGGGCCCCGCCTGTACAGGCCAGCGGTGCGGGTCATGCGGCCATCACTCCAGCGCAATTTCAGCGCTGGCCGCCCGAGCTCTGCCAGGCAACCGGAGAAGTGCTCCCGGTCGAGCCGGTGGAACAGCGGCGGTAGCGGCGCGAGGGGCATCGAAGCGATTGTGCGCGCAATCGTGGCCGCAGTCCTGCAGACTCGTGCCAGCCCAGCTGATGCCCCGCCCCTGCCATGGAAATGGATTGGTCACTCGCCCGTGATCTCGGCACCAAACTGCTGCTCGCTGGCGGCGGCGCGCTGCTGCTGTATTGGACCGTCAGCGCGGTGCGCCTGGTCATCAGCGCCCGGGGCATCAACCCACTGATCAAGCAGTTCTTCACCAAGGTGGCCTCCGGTCAAATCGACGGGGCCTACCTGCTCACCACCAAGACCTACCGGCAACACGTCAACCGCCAGCAGTTCATCCGCTTCCTGGCTGGCCTCAAGCTCAACAAGTACCGCAACCTGCGCTCCGGCCGCCCCCGCATCCAAGAGGGTCAGATCATGCTGACCGTGAAGCTCAAGAGCGAGGGCGGCGAAGAGCTGCCCTTGGACTTCACCTTCGTCAAAGCCGAGGACAACTGGCGCGTTGAGCGCATCAGCCCCGTCAGCGACTGAGCCCACCAGCGATGGCGTCCACGGCCCAGCAGCAGCTGCGGGCTGCCGAACTGCGGCAGCTACTGAACCGGGCTGCCCACGCCTATTACGTGCTCGATGCACCGGAATTCGAAGATGCCGTCTACGACCGGCTCTACCGGGAGTTGTTGGAACTCGAGCAGCAACACCCCGAGCTGCTGAGTGCTGACAGCCCCACCCAGCGGGTGGGCGGCCCGCCCGCTGAGGGGTTCACAAGCGTTGAGCACCGCATTGGCATGCTCAGCCTCGATAACGCCTTCAACGCCGAAGAACTGCAGGCCTGGGATGGACGCCTGGGGCGCCAGCTGGAGGACAGCCCTGAGCACCAGCGCGACTACGTCTGCGAGCTCAAGATCGATGGCAATGCCTTGGCCTTGAGCTACGCCGATGGGGTGCTGGTGCGCGCCGCCACCCGCGGTGATGGCAGCCGCGGTGAGGAGATCACCGCCAATGTGCGCACCATCCAAGCGGTGCCGCTGCGGTTGCAGCTCGAGCAGCCACCGGCCTGGGTGGAGGTGCGCGGCGAAGCCTTCATCCCCGACGGCACCTTTGAGGCCATCAACGCTGAACGCCAGCAGCGCGGCGAAGCCCTCTTTGCCAATCCCCGCAATGCCTGCGCGGGCACCCTGCGGCAGCTCGACCCCAAGGTGGTGGCCGCCAGGCGGCTGGACTTTTTCGCCTACACCGTTCACCTGCCAGCGGATGCAGACGGACCCAAGAGCCAATGGGAGGCCCTGCAATGGCTGGAAACCGCTGGCTTCCGCGTCAATCCCCACCGCGAGCGCGCCAGCGGAGCCAATGGGGTGGTGGCCTTCTACGACCGCTGGGAGCAGCAGCGCCATCAGTTGCCCTACGCCACCGATGGGGTGGTGGTGAAGCTCGATGCGCTCGAGCGTCAGCAGCTCGCGGGCTTCACGCAAAAGGCGCCGCGCTGGGCAATCGCGCTGAAATACGCCGCCGAAGAAGCACCCAGCCGGCTGCTGCGCCTGGTGGCCCAGGTGGGGCGCACCGGGGTGGTGACGCCGGTGGCGGAATTTGAAGCCGTGCCACTCGCCGGCACCAGCGTTAGCCGCGCCACCTTGCACAACGCCGATCGGCTCGAGGAGCTCGATCTCCACAGCGGCGACACGATTGTGGTGCGCAAAGCCGGCGAGATCATCCCGGAAGTGCTGCGGGTGCTGCCGGAACTGCGGCCCGAGGGAGCCGAGCGCTTAGAGCTGCCCAGCCACTGCCCGGAATGCGGTTCTTTGCTGGTGCGCGAGAGCGGAGAAGCCGCCACCCGCTGCGTCAACAGCAGCTGCCCCGCCATCCTGCGCGGCGCCTTGCGCCATTGGGTGAGCCGTCAGGCGATGGATGTCGATGGCTTGGGAGGCAAGTTGATTGAGCAGCTCGTTGATCGCGGCTTGGTGCGCTCCATCGCCGATCTCTACCGGCTCGATGCCGCCCTGCTGGCCAGCCTCGAGCGCATGGGTGAGCAGTCCGCCAGCAACTTGATCGAGGCGCTGGCCGCTTCACGGCAACGGCCATGGCACCGCTTGCTGTTTGCCTTGGGCATTCACCACATCGGCAGCGTGAATGCCAAAACCCTGGCCGCAGCCTTCCCCAGTTGGGAGGCGCTGCAAGGCGCCAGCGAAGAAGCGCTGAACGAGCTCTATGGCATTGGCCCCGAGATCAGCCAATCCATGCAGCAGTGGTGCAGCACGGAAGCCAACCAAAACCTGATGGCGGAACTGGCGGCCTTGGACCTGCCGCTGGCCAGCGACGACAACGGTGCAGACGCCGCAGCGGGCACAGGCGCTTTAACAGGTCAAACCCTCGTGCTCACTGGCACGTTGCCCAACCTCAGCCGCGTGCAAGCACAAGCCATGATCGAAGCCGCTGGCGGCAAGGTGACAGGTTCGGTCAGCAAAAAGACCAACTACGTGGTGGCCGGCAGCGAAGCGGGCAGCAAATTGCAGAAAGCTGAAAAGCTCGGCGTTGCCGTGATTGATGAAGAGGAGCTCAAACGGCTGCTGCAACAGGCAGGGTGATCGTGAAACGGCTGCCTTCCGGCGGAAGCGAACGCACAGC
>JAAXIH010000226.1 GCA_012270465.1 Synechococcus sp. | reverse complement strand
TGCCTGGTGGTGGTCAACAAGTGGGACCTGGTGGAGAAGGACAGCCACACCATGCCGGCGATGGAGAAGGAGCTGCGCAGCAAGCTCTATTTCCTCGAGTGGGCTCCGATGCTGTTCATCTCTGCGCTCACGGGCCAGCGGGTGGAGCGCATCTTCCCCTTGGCTGTGCTGGCGGTGGAACAGCACCGCCGCCGCGTCTCCACGGCGGTGGTCAATGAGGTGCTGCAGGAGGCCTTGAGTTGGCGCAGTCCTCCCACCACCCGGGGCGGCCGGCAAGGGCGGCTGTATTACGGCACCCAGGTGGCGGTGCGACCACCCAGCTTCACGTTGTTCGTCAACGAGCCCAAACTGTTCGGCGACACCTACCGCCGTTACGTGGAGCGTCAAATCCGCCAGGGCCTTGGTTTTGAGGGCTCGCCTGTGCGCCTGTTCTGGCGCGGCAAGCAACAACGGGATGCCGAACGGGATCAGGCCCGTGCTGCCAGCCGCTAATGGATTGGCTGCGGCAGCTTCCCCTGGGCCAGTACGTGGCTGGCCGCCGCGGTTGGCTGCGGCGCCTTGACCCCAGGCTCAAATACGCCTGGAGCTTGGCGTTTTTGCTCACCCCCATCCTGGCTTCGGCGTGGTGGCGGCTGGCTTTGGTGGCTCTGCTGTTGCTGATCACCTTGGCCAGTGGCTTGCCCCTGCGTTTGTGGCGCCGCAGCGTGCCGTTGCTGCTGGCGTTGAGCTTGGCGGTGGGGCTATTGGCCGCTGTGTTGCCCTCGCCGCGTGAGCAGCCGCAGCCGGTGCAACGCCCGCCGCAAGAGCTGCAACTCAGCCAGCCACTGCCGCCGCCACCGGCCTGGGAGCTGTGGCAAGCGGGGCCCCTGCGCATCACGCGCCGCTCAGCCGAGCTCGGCGTCAACAGCGCCACCTTGCTGTTCACCGTGATGCAGAGCGCCAACCTGCTGCTGGTGAGCACGCCTCCAGAAGCCTTGGCGTGGGGGCTCACGGCCTTGCTGGCCCCCTTGGGCTGGTTGGGGGTGCCGGTGGAGCGTTTGGGCTTTCAGCTGCTGTTGGCGTTGCGTTTTTTGCCCTTGGTGCAGGAGGAATTGCAAAACCTGCTGCGGGCGGTGGCCACCCGCGCCTTGAATCTCAAGCAGCTCGGTTGGCGCGGGGCCACCAACTTGGTGCTGGCGGTTGGTGAGCGTTTGCTGGCCAATGTGCTGCTGCGCGCTGAGCAAGGAGCGGAAGCGCTGCAGGCCCGCGGGGGCCAGTGGAGAGCCCCGTCCCAGCTGCGATTACCGCCGCCGGCCGCCGCTGGGCTGAACGCCTTGGCCCTGGGGGGTTTGTTGCTGTTGCTGGCAATGCGCTGGCGCTACGGCAGGATTTGAAGGTTCTGGCCGCAGGAATGAGCGTCGAGCGCTACCTCAATCACCCCACCTTCGGGATGCTCTATCGCGTCTGTCCGGTGGCGGCTGGTGAGGAGATCTACGCCACGCTGTACGCCCAGCGCATGTTTTTTCGCGTCACCTCCCAGCCGCAGGGAACCAGCTTTGAGGCGATGCCGTTTTCCGATGCGCGCCACCACGCTGAGCAAAACCTGCTGCGCTTGAGGCGGAATCAGTCGCCGGAGTTGCCGCTCTGGAAAAAGCTGTTTGATCAGACCTTTATCTGAGCTGTGGGGAGCCTGGCGCAGCGGTATCAAGCGCTCCTGGAGGAGTTGCCAGCAGGGGTGAAGCTGCTGGCGGTGAGCAAGGGGCGCTCCGCTGCTGAGATTCGTGCCCTCTATGGGTTAGGGCAGCGCAGCTTTGGGGAAAGCCGCGTGCAGGAAGCGGCGTTGAAGCAGCAAGAGCTCGCTGATCTCGCCGATATCGACTGGCAGTTCATCGGCCGCCTGCAGGCCAACAAGGTGCGCCCTGTGCTCAAGGCGTTCAGCACGATTCACGCCGTCGACAGCCTCAGCTTGGCGGAGCGCATCAGCCGCATTGGCGGTGAGCTGGCGTTGTCTCCGCAGCTCTACCTGCAGTTGAAGTTGCGGCCCGATGCCAACAAAGCGGGATTGAGTTGGGCTGAGGCCCAAGACCTCTGGCCGCAGCTGCAAAGCCTGCCTGCTGTGCAGTGGCAGGGGGTGATGGTGATCCCACCGCGTGAGCTGGTTGAGCCCGAGTTGGGCGCGCTCTTCGCCGAAGCCGTGAGCCATGCCGAGACCCTTGGCTTGCCGGGCCGTTCGATGGGAATGAGCGGTGATTGGCGATTGGCAGCGCAGCAGGGCAGCACGGTGGTGCGAGTGGGCAGTGCGCTGTTTGGTTCGGATTAAGCGGTGACCAGTTGCAACTGATCGGCGCAGACGCTATCCAAGGACATCACCTCAGAGGGGCTCACGGCGGTGTCCATTTTTTCTCGTCTCAAGAAGGTTGTCGCTGGTGACGACTACCTCGATGACGACTACGGCACTGAGCTGGAGTACGAGGACGGCCTGGAGCCCTCCGATTCCAGCCTTGAGCGCGGCGGCGCGATCGCACCGATCGGCAGCTTCGACGATGGCGATCCCTTCGCCAGCTCCAATGTGATCGGCATGCCCGGCATCACCTCCGCTGCTGCGGAAGTTCTGGTGATGGAACCGCGCAGCTTCGATGAGATGCCCAAAACCATCCAAGCGCTGCGCGAGCGCAAGACCATCATCTTGAACCTGACGATGATGGAGCCCGATCAGGCTCAGCGCGCTGTTGATTTCGTGGCTGGTGGCACCTACGCCATCGATGGCCACCAAGAGCGTGTAGGCGAAAGCATCTTCCTGTTTGCTCCCAGCTGCGTGACGGTGACCACCGCCAGCAGTGAGGAATCCGCTGCCCCCAGCGTGATGGCCCGCGAAGAAGAAGCTGCTGCGCCGGCAGCTCCGAGCCCGGCTTGGGGCACGCAGGATGCCATCAACGGCTGATTCGCCCTTGAGCTTTGGTGTCATTGGCCTGGGCCGTATGGCCCAGGCACTGGTTACTCCTTGGCTGGAAGCCGGGTTGCTGCAGCGCGATCAGTTGCAGCTGTCAGTGGCTTCTGAGGCCTCGGCCCAAGCCTTGCGGCAACGCTTTGGTTGCCCGGTGCACACCGATCCCAGCGCTTGTTTGGCGGTATCGGAACTGTTGTTAGCCCTCAAGCCTCAGCAACTCGATGGCTTGGTGGAGCAATTGGGAGGCCGCACGGCGATCGCAGCGGCTGCAGCCAAGCGAGCTGAGCCGCCTTTGCTGATTTCGGTGTTGGCGGGCGTGAGCTCAGCGCGCTTGCAGGATTGCTTTCCGGGTTGGCGTGTCGTGCGCACTGTGCCCAATACCCCGGCGTTGGTGCGCCAGGGTTTGGTGGGCTTGGCATTTGGTGATGGGGTGAGCGCTGCGCAGCAGCAGCGCGTGCAGTCGCTGTTTGCCGCGGTGGGTGAGGTGCTGGAACTGCCCGAAAGCCAGCTGCCCGCGTTTTTGGCGCTGACCTCTTCAGGCCCCGCTTTTGTGGCGTTGGTGGCTGAAGCACTCGCCGATGGAGCCGTTGCCGCTGGATTGCCTCGCGCCCGTGCCCATCACCTGGCCCATCGCACGCTCTCTGGCACAGCGGCGTTGTTGTTTGAGCAGGATCTGCACCCCGGCGAGCTCAAGGACATGGTGAGCAGTCCAGCCGGCGCCACGATCGCGGGCATTCGCGTGCTCGAGCAATCGAACTTGCGTTCGGCATTGATGGAGGCGGTGGTGCGAGCCGCTGAGCGCAGCCGCGAACTGGGCTAGTCCTTCTTTTGCCCCAGCCGCGGCTCTTCCCCTTTGAGCAGCCGGGCCAGGTTGCTGCGGTGCCTCCAGATCACCATCACTGCCGCCACAACACCGAGGCCGAGGTAGGCAGCAGGAGCGCCAGCGCCTGCCATCAAGAGCGGCAATGCAGCTGCGGCCAGCACGCTGCTGATCGACACGATCCGGCTCACCGCCAAGCTGGTGAGGAAGACGCCCAGGCAGGCCAGGCCCACGGCAGGCACCAGGCCCAGCAACATGCCGAAGCCGGTGGCAACGGCTTTGCCCCCTTTCCATCCCAGCCAGATCGGCCAGATGTGCCCGGCCAGTGCGGCCAGGCCAGCCGCCACGAGCCACCCGTAGGCACCGCTGCCCAGCAGAGCTCTGGCCAGGATCACCGCGGCGCTGCCTTTGAACACATCCACCACAAACACCACCAGGGCAGGGCCTTTGCCCACCTGCCTGAGCACGTTGGTGGCGCCCGTTGAGCCCGAGCCCAGTTGGCGGATGTCGACGCCAGCGCACCAACGGCCGGCGAGATAGCCGCTGGGGAAACTGCCGAGCAGGTAGCCCAACGGCACCACCAATAACGCCAATGGGTTCAAAGCAGCTCCTCCTCGTAGGCCAATTCCTGGGGATCAGCAGCGAACACCAGCCACAGCGGGAATTGCAGGATCGCGGTTTCAACCGCGCGCTCGGCGGCATCCACCACGATGAAGGGCAACTCGCCTTGCTCTTCCAGCCGGTCAGCCCGTTCGATCAGGGCATCGGCCCGTTCAAACAGCACCACGCCGCTGTTGGGCCCGAAGTCTTCGCGGCTGAGGCCAAGCCCGTCTTGCAGGCCGCGGCGCCAGTCGCCGAGGCGCTCGGGTGCTCCGGCGAGCACCAGGGTTTGAAAGCGATCGCCGTAGAGATCACCCAGCAGGCTCACCGCCGCAGCGGTGACCAGCACATTGCGGCTGCGGCTGCCGCCGCTGGGCTGGGCGCCACGGCCCCCCTGGGCAAGGAACCAGTCGCTCAGCAGGTCGTGGCCGCTTTGATCGAGGCTGCGGCGCAACTGCCAGGCATCGGCATGGAAATCAGGGTTATCGCGAAAGGCATCCAGCCGTTCGCTGATCAAGCTGGTTTCACCAGCAAAGAGGCCGCTGGCACTGCCGGCCGCGGGGGCTGGCTCCTCCTCGCTGGCTTGGGCGGCCTCCTGTTGCTGCTGTTGATCCAGGGGTGAGGGCTGCACCGCCAGGGTTTCGGGCACCAGCTCCAGCTGCTCCACGCTGCGGGCCAGATCCACCAGGGCCCCTTGCAGGTAGTCCTGAAAGCCTTTGACGCGGCGACTGAGGCCATCGGCTTGGCCGGTGAAGTGGCTGCTGATCTCCTCTTGGAGTTGATCGCGGCGTTGCTCCAGTTCTTTGATTTCCCCTTCCAGGGACTGGCGTTGCTGCTGCAGTTCTTGCAGGGCCAGTTGCTGCCAGCTCGGTTCCGGCGCTGGTGTGCTTTCCACTGCGCGATGTGTTCCTCCCAGCAGTGTGACAGCGGTGTGCTGATGGAGTTGAGAACACGAAGAGATTGTGGGGCTCTGCCAAAGCAGGGCTGAGCCCCTCTATGACCTATTCCCATCGCCGTGAGCTGAATGCCTCAGGGGATCTCCCCCTCGATGCAGCGCCTAATCAGGCGCAAGCTCAGCCGCGTGCTTGGTGGTCAGGCGCAGGTGATCAGCCTCAAGGAGATCAAGCGCAAAGGGGAGTGGCAGGGCTACTGCGAAGTGGAAGGGCGTTTGGCCCAGTTCCGTTTCATTCGCGGGGGGCGTCAGCTGGTGGTGCAGCCTCTTTTAAATGTGTTCCGCTGGGACCGATCCGCGTAGTCAGCTGCTCGTTTAAGGCGTTGGCGTCAAACAGCATCGGCAGGAAGTGGATGCTGTTGACCTCGCGGAAATAAAAGAGCACCGGCACCGCAGGCCAAAACACGCGCCAGCCCATCCAATCGCTGTAGGGAAAGCGGCGAATCTCATCGCCGCTGCGGGTGACCACCAGCGCTTCGGCTTCAAAGCGCAGCCTCAGCAGCGCGGTTTGCAGCATCAAAAAACAGCCAAACAGCACCACCACCGCTGCGGCAATCCAGCTCAGTAGGCCGCAGGCCAGCCCCAATCCCACAACGCCCAAGGGCACCCAGAAGCGGGGTTGCAGTTCCAGATCAGCCATAGAGCACCTGGGTGAGGATCACATCGGTGATGGCGATGATCAGCAAGATCATCACCACAGCGCCGGTGGTGCTGGTGCCCACTTCCTTGGGGCC
>JAAXIH010000186.1 GCA_012270465.1 Synechococcus sp. | reverse complement strand
CATTGGATCTCTCGTTCCTTAGTTTCAGGTTGCTTCCATGCCTGCAGAGATGAAAAACGCCGCCCCCGGTTCCGATCCCCGTTCCTCCGGCGAGCGTGACAAGGCGCTGAATCTGGTGCTCGGCCAGATCGAGCGCAATTTCGGCAAGGGGTCGATCATGCGCCTCGGCGACGCCTCCCGGATGCGGGTGGAAACCATCTCCACCGGAGCCCTCACCCTCGATCTGGCCCTGGGTGGCGGTTATCCCAAGGGCCGCGTGGTGGAGATCTACGGACCGGAAAGCTCCGGTAAGACCACCCTCACCCTGCATGCCATTGCAGAAGTGCAGAAGCGTGGCGGTGTGGCTGCGTTTGTCGACGCTGAGCATGCCCTGGATCCGGTTTACGCCGCCTCTCTCGGCGTGGATGTGGAAAACCTGCTGGTGTCCCAGCCGGATACCGGCGAGATGGCACTGGAGATCGTCGATCAGCTGGTGCGCTCGGCGGCGGTTGACATTGTTGTGATCGACTCGGTGGCGGCCCTGACGCCGCGGGCTGAGATCGAAGGTGAGATGGGGGATCTGGCGGTTGGAAGTCAGGCTCGTCTAATGAGTCAGGCGATGCGGAAGATCACGGGCAACATCGGCAAATCCGGTTGCACGGTGATTTTCCTCAACCAGCTCAGGCTCAAGATCGGCGTCACCTACGGCAACCCTGAAACCACCACCGGTGGTAACGCGCTGAAGTTCTATGCCTCGGTGCGTCTCGACATCCGCCGCATGCAGACCCTTAAGCGCGCCACCGAGGAATACGGCATTCGCGCCAAGGTCAAGGTGGCCAAAAACAAGGTGGCTCCTCCCTTCCGCATCGCTGAGTTCGACATCCTGTTCGGCCGCGGCATCAGCACCTTGGGATGCCTGTTGGATCTCGCCGAGGAAACCGGTGTGGTGGTCCGTAAAGGTGCTTGGTACAGCTACAACGGCGACAACGTTGGCCAAGGCCGCGACAACACCATCACCTGGCTTGAGCAAAACCCGGAGTCCTGCCAAGAGATTGAGCGGCTCACCCGCGAAAAGCTCACCGCTGGTGCTGATGTGACGGCCAATTCGATGAAGCCTCTGGCCGCCGTTGGCGCCAAGCGAAAGCAGGGAGCCGAGCGTCCGGCTGAGGCCGTTAAGCCCCTGGCAGAAGCCAGCTGAGCCGGATCAGGCTTCGACGGTTTCGCTGCGCTGAAGGGTGCGTAGGTGGCAGCTGAGGCGATCGAGTTCTTGGATCGCTTCAGCGCCTTCGAGCTTCACCAGCTCAACGCCGTTGCGCATTTCAACCCAGGTGATGCCAAGGCCAGTTACCAAGAACCGAACGGCATGGCCGTCGTTCATATCGGCCACGAAGGACGCTCCATGGCTTCCATCGGTGCCGCAGCTGTAACAGCTCGCAGCGACGCCTTGATCTTTAAGGCCCTCGGCTAAGGCTTCGAGGGTTAATACCAAATCCTTGACCAGGTCTTGGTACTGGGCGGCCAGTCGCAGGAACACAGGTTTGAGACTATTTCTCGGATTCTAAGGATTCCTTCCCTTTTGGGGAGGTGTAAATACCTACTGGATCGGTTCTTGTGAGCGAGCGCTGACGGTTGGAGTTAGCCGTCGGCGAGGGTCCACCAGCCCGCAGCAGGGCCAATGAAGCGCAGCACAATCCAGAACACCACCAGCGCTCCAATGCCCACCCAAGCGCCGCGTGTGGTGAGTTTCACGAACTGATTGGCCTGGTTTCGGGTCAGCGGAAACCAGCTGACGATGCGAGGCGAGGTGTCTTTGGGCGTCTCCCGTTTGGGTTGCCGCGGCGGCAATCCCTGTTCGGCCCGGCGTTTGGCTTCTCCCATGGGATCAGGCTAGTCGGGCCTCAATTGCTCGAGCCGCTCCCAGGGCTCCAGGGCGCTGAGCAGTTGTTGCCCCCAGCTGCGGCTGCGTAATCGGCCATCGAGGATCGCTAGGCGAGGCTGAGGCTGCTGGCCGCGTAGCGGAGCCACGCTGCGCTGCAAGCGATCGCAGGCGTCGGGTAAGAGCCATTCGCGGAACCAGTCGCGGCCAGCGCGCCGCAGGGCTTCCACCCTGGCTGCGGTGAGTGGGTCTTCCAGGCTGGCAATCGGCAGCGAACCCACCACCAACTGGCACGGCACCGGCAGTTGCTCGTGGTGCTGCAACCACCACTGCCAGCGGCAAACGATCACGCCATTGCTCTCAGGCGCGGTTTGTTCATGGTCCACACGCCGCCCAAATTCAGCGGCAAGGGCGCTGGTGAGCCATTGCCGCAGCGGGTTGTCGTCGATCACCACGATGCTCAAGCCGCCCTGCCCTAAGACCAGGCGGCGGCATTGATCGAGCAGGTGGCCGGCGTACTCGCTGCTGTTGGGGAAGGGTTGCTGGCGCGGGGCAAACAGCGGTAGCGCCTCTTCCCGTTGTGTGTCCCCCAGGCTGATCACCACTGGGTTGTTGAGCCCTAAGGCGTCGAGCCGCACCCCCTCAGGTGCCCAGCAGCCCGCCAGCACAGCACCGCGCTGTTCCAGCACGCCGTGGAGGCTTTGCAATGGCTGCAGTGGTTGGCGCACCAAGCTCCAGCGCAGTTGTTCGGCATCGGGGATGGCCCAGCTGGTCCAGCTCTGATCACCGCAATCGAGCCAGCGTTGCCAGGGCTTGGGCAGATCGGTTCGGCCTTGCAGCAGCAAGCGCAAGGGCGCTTCCTGCTCGCGGCTGATGGCGAGCTTGGGTTGGCGGGCCAGGGGCCTGTTCAGCAGCTGCCGGCTGAGGCGCTCATGCAGCTGCACCAAGCTCTCGCGTAGGTGCGGTTGGCTAGCGGAGAGTTGATCCCAGTGCTCCGGCTCGATCCGGATCGCTTGCCCGTTGCCAAGCAGTTCTTCGAGTTGTTCGGCTTCGGCGCAAAGCAATTGGTGTTCGCCGAGCTGATGGCTCTGCCACACCTGCACCAGTTCCCCCGGCGAGAGCATCCAGAGACAGGGGCTGCTGGGAGCTGTGGTGCCCTGCCAGAGCGGGCGCACCAAGCCGGCGCTGCGCAGCAATGGCAGTTCCTGTTGCAGAAGCCGGCGTTGCAGTGGTTCGCTGGCCACCAGCGCCACCGGTGCTTCGCTCAGAACTGCTGGCAGCAGCAGGCTCAGCATCCAATCGCTGCGTTGCCCTTCACGAATGGGGAACAGGCTGTGGTCACAGCGCCGCAAGCTGCGGGCCACCAGCCGGGTCAGCGTCAGCCCGTGGGGCCACCCGGATCCAGCCCGGCTGCTCAGCAGCTGCTTGAGCTTGTGGTGGGCCTGGGCTTCCTGCATCCGGCACTGTGGGTTGCCGGATCGTAGGAAGCTGATCCGAGCTGGAGGTGCGCTTGATGACAACTGCAAGGTCGTTGGCCGACTTTCTGGCTGGTCAAGCCATCGGTGTGGTGGGCCTCGGGCTGATTGGTGGGTCCCTGGGGCTGGATCTGCGCCAGCGCGGCCATCGGGTGGTGGGCGTGGCCCATCGCCAGAGCACGGTGGAGCGCGCCCTGCAGCGGGGCTTGGTGGATGAGGCCTCCAGTGATTTGAGCTGCCTGAACGGTTGCGGATTGGTGCTGCTGGCCTTGCCGCTCAATCAGTTGGTGGACCCCAAGGCCGCCCTGCTGCAGGCGCTGCCGCCGCAGGCCCTGGTGCTGGATGCCGGTTCGGTGAAGCAGCCGGTGCTGACTGCTTGGCAGCACCAGGTACCAAGGTTTGTGGGTTGTCATCCCATGGCCGGCACCGCTGAAGCTGGCGTTGAGGCCGGTGTGCCTGGGTTGTTCCAGGGGCGCCCCTGGGTGATCACCCCTACCGGGCAGGAGAGCGCCACCGATCTGGAGATGGCCCGTGCCCTGGGCCGCGAGCTGGGAAGCACCGTGCTCGAGTGCGATCCGGCTGATCACGACCGTGCGGTGGCCTTTATCTCGCACATGCCTGTGTTGGTGAGCGCGGCCCTGTTGCAGAGCGCCGCGGCAGCAGAGCCTCAGGGACTGCTGCAGGCCCTGGCCTCGTCGGGTTTTGCCGACACCACCCGCATCGGTGGAGGCAACCCTGAGCTCGGCAGCTTGATGGCCCGCTGCAACCGTGAGGCGGTTCAGCAGGCCCTAGCGGCCTATGGCAAGGCGTTGCAGCGCTTGGCTGAGCAGGTGGAGAGTGAGGACTGGACTGCCTTGCAGCAGGCGTTGGCCTCGGCTCAAGCGGCCCGGCCCACGTTTCTTTGAGCGAGCAACTGCCGTACGGCCATCTCCGCTGAGAGGCTCACCCCGGCGGTGCCTTCGCCGGGGTAGATCGCATCACCGCAGAGCCAGAGCCCGGCGAGGGGGCTGCGGCTCGCCAGGCCAAACGGGCCAAAGCGATCCGGCGCTTGTCCGATGCCGCCAACAAAGCCAAAGGGGCGACCTGTCCAGCGGGCAAAGCCTCGCGGTGTGGCCAGCTCGCGGTGCAGCCAGTGGCTCTCTTGAAGGCCCAGCAGGTGCTCAAGGCCCGCCTCAATGCCCCGTTGCGCTTTGGCTTTGGCTGTTGTGTAGGCCGCTGGCTCAAGCTCAAACCAGCGCTTGGCGCCGGTGAACACGCTGGCGATCACCGTTGCTTGGCCCGCTGGAGCGCGGCCATCGCCCTCCTGGCTGATGGAGATGAACAGTGAGCCGGGCTGTTGCCAATCCAACTGCAGGTGCGATGGGCAGTCGGCTGGCAGGGCCTCCCGCGCCACAGCGCCATAGAGAACCAGGGCGCCGGAGGGATCACCCAGCCCTTCCACACGGCGCTGCAGTCCGGCTGGCATTTGATCCCCCAGTAGGGCGGGCAAACCCTGGGGCGGCAGGCTGCACACCACATCGGCTGCCTTCAAAGAGAAGCTTTGCCCCTTGGGTCCGACCCCCTGCACATCCCAGCCGCCATTGCTGGCCTGCAGCGTGTCCACCCGATGCCGCAAGCGCAGCTCACCGCCGGCCTGACGCAGCGCTGTTTCCAAGCTGGTGCTGAGCTCTTGCATCGAGCCATGCAAGTGCCAGAGCCCGAGGGGCTCCTGCACCATCGCCAGCACCGTGACCCCATACAGCGCAGCGGTGCGGTCGGCTGGCTCTTGGGAGTACAGCTTCAGCTGCAGATCCAAAAACCGCCGCAGTCGACTGTGCCCAGGGCCGCTGCAGCCGCACAGCCGCAACAGGTCGGCCACCGTGGCCCCACTCAGCAGACCGCTGAGCACATTGCCCGGCCCAATGGCTTGCAGCAGTTGGCTGAGATCCCAGCCATTGCGGGGCGGCAGCACTGGCCGGCGCGCCGCGAAGGCCCAGTTGCTGGCGTGTAGGCGCTGGCAGAGCTGCCAGAAGCGTTCACTGCCTGGGAATTGCTGTTCCCGTTCCTGCCGCCAGCGCTCTGGATCTCTCCAGATCCGAACGGGCGGGTGCCCATCGGCGAGATCCACCACACAGCCGGGGTCGAGCGGCGTGGCCTGCGGCAGTGGCACCCCGAGTTCGGCAAATAGGCGGTGATGGCTGCCGCCTGGCTCAAAGCCCGCCACCTGGGTTGCTCCAGCGTCAAAGGTGTAAGGGCCGCGCCGAAAGGTGCCAGCGCAGCCGCCGCTTTGGTGGTGCGCCTCCAGCAGCACCACCTCACAGCCCTGGCGGGCCAGCAGTGCTGCCCCGGTGAGGCCGGCAATGCCGGCCCCCAACACCACCACATCTGTTGAGCTCAGGGTCGTTCCGTCAGGCTTGCTGCAGCACAGTCTGGGAACTCAAGGCGGTGAGCGAGAGCAGCTTTGATCTGCAGACTTGGCTGCAGCAGCACGGTGTAGGTGCTGAGCAAGCCAGTGGTCGTTTGTTTTGTAAATGGCTCCCGGCTGATCAGCTTGAGCGTTTGCAAGCCGAGGCCGAAGGCCTGGAGGCCCTGATTCCCTGCGCCGGCGCGCTGGTTGTGCCAAGACCCTTGGCTTTGGGTTTGGCCCAAGGACGAGCCCTGTTGGTGCTCGATTGGCTTGATTTAGCCGGTGGTGATCGCGACGGCTGGGAGGGTCTCGGTCGTGGTTTGGCTCAGCTGCACCGGCGCAGCCAGGAGCTCTCAGCGCAACCTGGTTTGTTTGGTTGGCACGGCGACCGTTGGATTGGTGCCGGCATCCAGCGCGGCGGGTGGCAACGCAGCTGGGGAACGTTCTTTGCTCAGCAGCGCTTGGCCGATCAATTCCAGCGGCTTGAGGCCCACGGCGTGCACTTCTCCCAGAGCGAGAGGCTGCTGGAGTGCTTGCCGCAGTGGCTTGAGCAGCACCAACCGGACCCTTGTTTGGTCCATGGCGACCTTTGGCCGGGCAATGCGGGCGTGCTGCGTGATGGTCGCCCCTGCCTGTATGACCCGGCCGTCTCCTACAGCGATCGCGAGGTGGACCTGGCCATGGCCCGCATGTTTGGTGGTTTGCCTGAGGCTTTTTTTGAGGCCTACAACGACGAATGGCCGCTGCCAGCAGGAGCTGAGCAGCGGCTCATTGCGTACAACCTCTTCCATCTCCTCAACCACGCCAACCTGTTTGGCGGCTCCTACATCGATCAGAGCCGCCGCAGCGTTGAGGCGTTGCTACGGATGCTTTGAGCCTCAGCCCAGGTATTCCTGACGGAGTTTGGTGATGCTCTGGACCAGCTCCTCGCGCTTGGTGCTGGTGCGCAGGTTGTTCCAGCTCCAGCTGCCAACCACCACCAGGCCCAGCAGTTCCAGCAGTCCAGGGACCACAGGCAGCAGGTTGATGGTGTCGAGCACGCCCTTGATCAGGATCTGAGCGACGATCACGGCGATCAGGATGCCGGTGGCTTTGCCGATCCGGCCCATCTGGTTCCAGTCGACGCCGTCGAGAGCGGTGTTGATTTTGCCGAGCACTTCGGCGTAACGCTCCTTGAATTCGCCTGCCTTGGCTTGCAGGTCGACGCCCCCATCGGTGGTCGTCTCAGCGACCACCTCCTGCGCCTCAGTTTTGACTTCGGTGGTCTCCGTCATGGAGCTTGGAAATGAATCTGCTCGTCAAGTTATCGAGCCCCAACCGGTTTCACCAGCTCTGCTGGAGCTCAATGGGCATTGGCTGATGGTTCTCGAGCGCGATTTGCGCAGCGCCTGGCCCAATGAGGGGTGTGCCCTGCTGCTTGGTGAGCCTGGTCGGTTGCACTCGGTCTGGCCCTGTCTGAATGTCTGGCAGCCGGTTGAGCCGGACGCGACGGAATTCAGCCGGCGCAACCGCTTCAGCATCGATCCAGCGGAGTTGGTCGCAGCCCAGCGTTGGTGCCGTGATCGCCACTGGCAGCTGCTTGGGGCGGCCCATAGCCACCCCACCGGCCCGGTGACGCCGTCGGCGGAAGACCTCAGTTGGGGCTGGCCTGGGGCGCTGATGTTGATTCGCGGTTATGCCCCATTGGCCTGGGGCGCCTGGTCTTTGCAGGGTGAGCACGGAAGCTTGCAGGCCCAAGCGCTGCGTTTGCAGCTCACCGGTGACGGGCATTTGGGAAAGTAGAGGATCCGCTGGGTTGCTCCAGCGCTTTGATCCACCCCCATGCTTCCCCCTGATATCAGCGGCGTCGAGCTCAGTCCCGACGAAATCGCCCGCTTCTCTCGGCATCTGATCCTGCCGGAAGTGGGCATGGAGGGTCAGAAGCGGCTCAAGGGCGCTTCGGTGCTGTGTGTTGGAACCGGTGGCCTGGGCTCACCGCTGCTGCTGTATTTGGCGGCGGCGGGTGTGGGCCGTCTCGGCATCGTGGATTTCGATGTGGTGGATCACAGCAACCTGCAGCGGCAGGTGATCCATGGCACCAGTTGGGTTGGCAAGCCCAAGATCGAATCGGCCAAGGCCCGCATCCACGAGATCAACCCCCACTGTCAGGTGGATCTCTACGAGACCGCCCTCACCAGTGAGAACGCGCTGGAGATCATTCGTCCCTACGACATCGTTTGCGACGGCACCGACAACTTCCCCACGCGCTATCTCGTCAATGACGCCTGCGTGCTGCTCGGCAAGCCCAACGTTTATGGCTCGATCTTCCGCTTTGAAGGTCAGGCCACGGTGTTCAACCTCGATTCCGAAAGCCCCAACTACCGCGACCTCTTCCCCGAGCCGCCGCCGCCGGGCCTGGTCCCCTCCTGCGCCGAAGGCGGTGTGGTGGGGGTGCTGCCGGGAATCATTGGCGTGATCCAGGCCACCGAAGCGGTCAAGATCATCACCGGCATCGGCACCACCCTCAGCGGCCGTTTGCTGCTGTTTGATGCCCTCAAGATGAGCTTCCGTGAGCTCAAGTTGCGGCCCAGCCCCGAGCGGCCGGTGATCGACAAACTGATCGACTATCAGGAGTTCTGTGGGGTGGGTGGAACCGCTCCCGGTCAAGAGGAGGCAGGTGCTGTGGAATCCATCAGCGTGAGTGAGCTCAAAACGCTGCTCGATGCCGGCGGCGATGACATCGTCTTGATCGATGTGCGCATGCCCCAGGAGGCTGAGATCGCCACGATCCCCGGGGCGGTGTTGGTGCCCCTCGATCAGATCGAAAACGGCACGGCCATTGAGCAGGTGCGTGAGCTGGCTGCTGGCAAACGCCTCTATGCCCACTGCAAGTTGGGTGGCCGCAGTGCCAAGGCCTTGATTGCCCTCAAGCGCGAAGGCATCGAAGGCATCAACGTCTCTGGCGGCATTGATGCCTGGAGCCAGGAGATTGATCCCTCGGTGCAGCGTTACTGAGCCAGCCGAGCGGAGGGTGGGTTAAGCAGGAGATGGTCGCCTGCGGCTGTGTTCCCTCTGCTGCTGCCCCTGCGCCTTTGGCCCCACCTGCGCCGTCAGCGTTGGCGGGTTGTCTTGGCTGTACTCACGGTGCTGCCGGATCCCTTGCTGATGGTGGGGATTCCGGTGCTGTTGCAGCTGGTGATCGATCGGGTGCTGGCCGATCAAGGCGGCATCGACATCGTTCCGCTGCTGCTGTTGCCCTGCGCTTGGTTGCTGGTGGCGGTCGCCTGCAATGGGGCGTCAGTGAATCTGTTTGCGGCCCTGGGCAGTCGCCTGGGCACGGACTTTCGTCAGCGCTTGTTCAACCATCTGCTCGAGCAACCGCTGGAGCGCCGCTGGACTCCTGGTGATGAACAAGCGCTGCTGACCCAGCAGATTCCCACCCTGGAAAACGTGGTGGTGGTGCAGCTGCCCCTGTTCATATGGACCGTGGCGCAGATCCTTTTGGGGGTGTTGCTGCTGCTGCAGACCGACTGGCGCTTGGCTCTGGTGGCTGTGGTGCTGACCCCATTGCTGCTGCTCTCCCAGGTGGCCTTCAATCCCGCCTTGGCCAGGCGTGAGCAGCAGCGGGTGAGCCGTGCAGCGCTGCTGCTGGCCTACGCCGCTGAGCGTTTGCGCGGCCGTGAAGTGGTGGATCTTTTTGGCCTCAAGGCCAGCACCCGTAAGGGATTCGCCGCTGGCAATGGCGCGTTGATGCGCGCGGCCCGCCGCGTCGGGATGGTGTCGGGTGTGCAGAGCGCTGCCTTAACGGCCTCGGCCCTGCTGACGTTGGTCAGCGTCTTTGCTTTGGGCTGTTGGTTGATGCTGGCTGGCCAACTCAGTGTTGGTCAGTTGGTGGCGGCCATGGGCATTGCCACCGCGATGGTGAGCGGCATGTGGCAACTGGGTACCTCTCTGCTGCCGCTGCAAGCGGGAAGCACCGCCCTTGATTTGTTGCAGCAGCAGTGGCAGCAGGCCGGCGAGCACAGCTCGGAGCCTGCCAGTTCCTTGCCAGCGCCGCCGCCACTCACCCAGGGGTTGGTGCTCGATCAAGTTCAGTTCCGCTACCCAGATGGAGGCGGTTTGACCGACCTCTGTTTGACCATCCCCGCCGGCAGTTCCTTGGCCCTGGTGGGCCCCAGCGGTGGCGGCAAAAGCAGCGTTCTGCGCTTGTTGCTGCGCCAGTTGCAGCCGCAGTTTGGGAGTCTCCAAGTTGATGGCATTGATCTCAACAGCACCGATCGCGAGCAGTGGCTGCATCAGGTGGCGCTGGTGCCCCAAGAGAGCGATTTGTTTGATCTCAGCATTGCCGACAACATTCGCCTCGGGCGGCTGGAGGCCAGTGACGCAGAGGTGACGGCCGCCGCGGAGGCTGCGGAGTTGGGCAGCTTTGTGGCGAGCCTGCCTGAGGGTTTGAACACCGTGGTTGGCCCTGGAGGCGGGCGGCTGTCAGGCGGTCAGCGTCAACGCATTGCCATCGCTCGCGCGATTGTTCGCGACCCCAAGCTGCTGCTGCTCGATGAGGCCACCAGCGCCCTGGACCCTGGCACCGAAGAGGCCATCAATCGCACCTTGGCCCGCTTGGGCCAAGGCCGCACCGTGGTCTCCGTATTGCACCGGCTGCGGGCGGCCGCGGCGATGGATCAGGTGGCCGTCATCTCCGATGGCCGGGTTGTTGAGCTGGGCCACCACAACGCGCTGCTCGCTGAGGGCGGCCTCTACGCCAACTTCTGGCACCGCCAGATGAGTGGCTTCGATATCAGCGCCAGCCATCGGGTGCGCATCACGGCCGAACGGCTCGCTTCGATTCCCCTGTTCCATGGGGTGGAGATGGCGGTGCTGCGCTGGCTGGCCGCGGAATTTGTCAGCGAGCGGGTGCGGCCAGGGGAGGAGGTGTTTCGTGAGGGCGATCCCCCCGACAGCTTTTATGTGGTGGTGGCCGGCACCCTTGAGGTGCTGCAAGACGATCTCTGGGGCGGGGTGCCGATCAAGCAGGGGGTCGTTGAAGAAGGGGATTTCTTTGGCGATGCCGGGCTCCTGGAAGACCGGCCGCGGGCGGTCACGGTGCGGGCCCGCGGTGAGGGCCTGCTGCTCAGGCTCGACCGCGACCGCTTCTTGGACCTGTTGGAGCGCGATCCGGATTACCGCCGCTTTTTCAACCACTCCGCCCAGGCCAGCGTTTAGCGGTAAGGAGCCAGGCCAAAGCCTTCAGCGGCGCTGCGCGAGCCTGATTGTGGAACTCGTTGCACCACACGGGGTTGCCGTTGCCGCGGTGGTCCGCCCCAGGCGCGCTGCAGCAACCGGCCGCAGCCACCGGCGCTGTTGATGGCGGCTTGGATTTGGTTGGGCCGAATCTGCTGGTACCAACCACTGGGCCAACCTTGCTTGGCGCCTAAGGCCTGCACAAAGCGGTACGACTGCATTTGGCTGGCGCGTCCCTCAGAGTGCAGGCAATAGCCAAGGGCTAAATCAACGGCAGCTTCCTGGGGCATGGCCTGGGCAGGCAGCCACAGCGCCGGGGTGAGCAGAACGGGCAGAAAACGCATGGGGATCATGGATTGAGGTCAACCGCAGTAGCGCTGGAAGAGGCTCAACACCTGATCGGGGTCGAGCTTGGCGGTGTAGCGCGCCTCCAGCTCCGAGAGCCGGCGGGAGGCCGGATAGAGCTGCAGGGAGGCCAACTCATGGGGATAGCGCCGCGCCAGGGTGCGAGCCATCTGGCGATGCAGGGCGGGCCTGGTGAGCGAGCGGCCGTAGCAGGCCTGCATGCGGTGGGCGGCTTCGTGGGCCAAGGTGTCCCACACCGCTGCTGGGTTTTGGTGCACCCGGCAGATCACGATTTGATCGCTGGGCCGGTGATACAGCCCCTGCACCCTGGGCAGGGAATCGCAGTCCCGCTGGACCACGCGTGCGCCCTTGGCCTCAAGGCGTTGGCGCAGCGCATCGATGGCGTCCCAGTTACGGCCATGGGCTGGTGCTGCTGAGCTGACACCAACACCGAGAACGGCAAGAAGCGAGAGGGCAACACGCATTGGGCGAGCCTCGCCCACAGTCATGGCCAGGGTGTGACTGGGCGGCTGCTCAGATGTGACTAAACCCTGGCGGTTTAGTAATCAACGCCGCGCTTGAGGTCGACGCCCCGCTCGGCGTAGTGCTTGTGGCACACCATCTCGGAGTGAACGCTGGCCAGATCGAAATAGGCCGGCAGGTTTTTGCAGCGGCCCGTGATGATCACCTCGGTGTCGCGGGGTTTGCGCAACAGGGTCTGCATGATCGGTTCTACCGGCAGCAGCTCGAGGTCCACCGTGGGATTGAGTTCGTCGAGGATCACTGTTTTGTAGAGGCCGCTGGCAATGGCCGCGCGGGCGATTTCCCAAGCCCGCTCAGCTTCCACGTAGTCGATCGGCTGCTGCTGTCCGCGCCAGACGATCGCATCACGGCCGGAGCGCAAGTGATCCACCAGGTGGGGATAGCTCTCGCGCAGCGCTGCAATGGCGCTGTCCTCGGTGTAGCCCTTGCCGCCTTTGAGCCACTGCAGGATCAGAACGCGGTGGCTCTTGTCTTGGCTGATGCCTTTGCCGATGGCCTGCAGCGCTTTGCCAAGGGCACTGGTGGATTTGCCTTTGCCTTCACCGGTGTAGATCTCGATGCCTTCCATGCCCAGCTGGCTTGGGGCCTCGTGGAGATGGGGCCGCATTTCCGAGTGCAGATCGGCCAGGTTGACCAACGAGCGTGGGGCTCCGCGGCCGGTGGCGATCACCTCAAGGCCCGGAGGTTTGGCCGCCAGGGTGCGCACCACGTCCTCTTCATCGAGCAGCCCCAGGTTCAGAAGGGGATTCAGCTCATCGAGCACCACCACTGAATAGAGGGCACTGGCGAGGGCCCCTTTGGCGATATCCCAGCCCCGCTGGGCTTCTTGGCGGTCAAAACGGGTGACCTCATCGGCGGTGAAGAAATCGGCACGGCCGGTTCTGACCTGATCGATGAGATGGGGGAAACCCTGTTGCAGCGCCTCGATGGCGGCGTCTTCGGCGTAGGCCCGGCCTGGCCCTTTGAGGAAGCGCAGCAGCAGCACGCGAGTGCGCTTTTTCTCGCAGATGCCCAGGCCAATGGTGCGCAGCACCACGCCCAAGGCGGCCTGGCTTTTGCCTTTGCCCTCACCGTCGTAGACGTGCAGTTGGCCGCGCAGGCGTTCGTCGCCATCGGCTGCTGTGCGAATGCCGATGCCCCGGCCGGTGGTTGCTGTCACAGCGCCCTTTGTCGATGACCTGGGTTGGCTTCGCGAGCCTAAGCGGGCCTCTTGGGGCCTGCCGTGCTTTTTGATTCTCTGTGAGCCGAAATTCGCAGGACTGGATGACCTGCAGAGATCGTTAACAGCGCTTCTGGCTGGGCTTGGGTTTCGTACTACTTGGACTGCGATTAGCGGCCCTGATGAAGCGCTCGGCACTGCTGGCATTGGTGGGTTCGATGGGATTGCTGGCGGCCTGCAATCAGCCCGCTCCCAAGGCGGTGGCGCCCGCGCCTCAACCAGCCCCCGCCATGGCACCTGCTGAGGCTCCCGTAGCGGCTTCCGGTGGGGCGGCCCAGCTCACCAAAGAAGGCCTGTCGGCCTGCGCTGATGTGTTACGCGGCCAAGGCTTCGTTATCACCGAGAAAGAAATTGATCGGCCGCTGTATGAGTTTGATGTGATTAAAGATAATCAGGAATGGAAGGTCAAAATGAGCAGTGATTGCGAGATTGTTTTGCAGAAACTTGATTGATTCTGAGGTTTTTTTTAGGGGGCTTTTGATTGTGATTGGGGGGTGCTTGCTTTGATGCCTCCCGAGCACCAAGCGCTGCTATTTCTGGCGATTGCGGTTGTTGCCTGGATTTCCGCAACCTTGCCTTGGCTGCGCATCCCCACATCGGTGCTCGAAATTGTTTTGGGCGCTGTTTTAGGGCCCCACGGATTCAATTTTGACCAGCCTGGTTCGGCCTTGCTGTTGCTGGCCAATCTGGGGCTCGGATTCCTCTTTCTCCAGGCCGGATTTGAGCTCGACCCCAAGGCCTTTTTGGGGGGTGGGTTGCGCCTAGGGCTCACCAGTTGGTTGCTATCGATTCCCCTGGCCCTTTTGGTGGCTGGGCTTTTGATCGTGCTTGGTGAGATCTCCCATGAGGCCTTGCCTTGGGTGTCATTGGCGGTGATCACCACCTCCATGGGCATGGTGCAGCCCCTGCTGCGGGATCGCGAGTTGTTGCCCAAGGCCTATCGCTCATTGGTGATGGTGCATGCCGGAATTGGGGAGGTGGTGCCCATCGTGTTGCTGAGCATCCTTGAGGGCCGCCGCTCAGAAATGGGCTTCACCCTGATCCACTTTGGGGGCTATTTGCTGATTGCTTTGGCGTTGATGGGGGTGGCGGCCTATTACCGCGGCAGCCTCAATCGCCTGTTGGTGCGCACCATGGATGGCAGCTCCCAGCTGCCCATGCGCTACGCCATCGGCTTGTTGGTGGCGATGGTGGCGCTGGCCCATCTGCTCCATATCGATGTTGTGCTGGGTGCGTTGGTGGCGGGCGTGTTGCTTCGCTTCAGCACCAATGCCGATATTTGGCACAAATTGCAGGCCCGCATTGATGGTGTGGGGGCTGGTTTCTTGGTGCCCGTGTTCTTTGTTGTCACGGGCATGAGCCTCGACTTTGCCCCTGTTTTTGCCGAGCCCCGGCGCTTGATTTGGATCCCTTGCTTAATGCTGTTGATGCTGGTGGTGCGCGGGGTGCCGGTGGTGGTGATGACCCGCAAGCATCTGCCTGATTTTTGGGCCCGCCTCGCCTTGGGACTGGATATCGCCACCCAGTTGCCGCTGCTGTTGGCCGTGGTGGTGTTGGCGGAACGCCAAGGCGTGATTGAGATGTCGTTTGCCACCCTGCTGATTGCTGCAGCGATGGCCACCGTGCTCGTCTTCCCGGCACTAGCGAGTGTTTTGTTGTCACGCTGCGCTCCAGCCGACGAGCCCAATCCCCAGGTCACTAGCCTGATCTGACCAGCGGGCTTCTGTGGTGTTTCGGCAGCTGGAATCACTCACCGCGGCGGATCAAGGCCAGCTCGATCAGCTCCGGCAACGGATTCGCCATTACGGCCGCGTCTGTGTGGCCTATTCCGGCGGTGTCGACAGCGCGCTGGTTGCCGCGATTGCCCAGGAGCAACTGGCTGAAGCAGCCCTTGCGGTCACTGGCATCTCACCAGCTTTGGCCCCTCACCTGCGTGAAGAAGCCAGGTTGCAAGCCCAATGGCTGGGCATCGCCCACCAGGAGGTGATGACCGCTGAGCTGCAGGATCCGGCCTACGCCAGTAACCCCGCCGATCGCTGTTACGCCTGCAAACGCGAGTTGCACCGGCACCTCGCTGAGATCAGCCGAGCGGCCGCAGGCGCTCAGGTGCTCGATGGCGTCAACCACGATGACCTCGGCGACCATCGCCCGGGCATCGATGCCGCCCGAGAAGCGGGCGTTTGCTCACCTTTGGCTGAACTGCAGATTGATAAAGCGACGGTGCGTCGCTTGTCGAAAGCGCTGGGATTCCCCTGGTGGGACAAGCCAGCGCAGCCTTGTTTGGCGTCGCGATTCCCGTATGGGGAAGGCATTACGGCCTCACGCCTGAGCCGGGTGGCCCAAGCCGAACGCTGGCTGCAACAGCGGCACTTTGATCAGGTGCGGGTTCGCTCCCAAGGGGAAACCGCCCGCATTGAGGTGCCGGCGGCGCGCTTGGCCGAGCTGATGGAAGAAGGCTTGCGCCAAGAGCTGGTGCAAGCCTTTTTGCAACTGGGATTCACCGCTGTGAGCTTGGATTTGGAAGGCTTGGTGAGCGGCAAGCTCAACCGCTCCCTTCAGCCGATGGGCACCGACGTCTGACGCTCACTGTCCACCACGCTGGCGGGGGTGCGGCGGCGGAAGCTGCGCAGGCTTTGATGGCCGGAGCCCAGCTCTTCGCTGAGTACGGCGCAGGCTTTCTCCGGCATGGTGTGGTCACCACAGGTGAATACATCCACAGCGGCGTAGCCGGCTTCGGGCCAGGTGTGGATTGAGATGTGGGACTCCGCCAGCAGGGCCAGGCCCGTCACGCCTTGGGGCTGGAATTGGTGGGTGATGAGATTCAGAAGTGTGGCGCCAGCCCGTTCGGCTGCTTGGGTGATGGCGCTTCTGAGAAAGACTTCGTCGTCGAGCTTGCTGGAGTCGCAGTCGTAGAGCTCGAGAATGCAGTGTTTTCCCACCATGTCCATGGGGACAGGCTGCGTGTTGGGGGAGGTGCTGGAGGTGCGTCCTGGATCAGGGTGCAGAACCGAGGCTTGTGCCAATTGATTTGGGCAGACAAAAGAGCAATAACCTTACCTGCAGCTCAGCGCAAAACTTTGTTGTCATTGCCCAACAGCCGCCGCCTCTCCCGCTCCAGCGCTGGATTGACCGTTGGAGAGCTGCTGTTGATTTTGTTGGTCGCGGGCGTGGCGGTCGGCGGCACGGTGTTGGCGTTCCTCGGCTTCTCTTCTCCGCCAGCTGAGCAGCAGGCGGCTCCGGCGCTTACGCCGCAGGAAGAACAGCCCCAGCCCTGATTTCCACCAGCTGCGCCCGCTGCTGCCAATCGGCCACGCAACTTTGCAGGTGGGTGGCACTCACCAGGCATTGATGGCCTTCGCCAACCGCTTCGAGCAGGAGTTGTTGGCGTTGGGGATCCAGTTCCGCCAAGACATCGTCGAGCAGCAGTAGTGGCGGCACCCCGCTGAGGCTGGTCACCAGTTCCAGTTCGGCCAACTTGAGGGCGAGCACCAGGCAGCGTTGCTGGCCTGCAGACCCCAGCCGTCGTGCCGGTTCACCTCCGAGCAGCAGGGCCACGTCATCCCGTTGGGGGCCAACGCTGCAGTAGCCCAAACGGGCCTCCTGCGGCCGTTGTTCCTGCAGCTGATCCAGCAGGCATTGCTGCCACACCTGCTCGTCCTCGTCGCCATCGAGCTGGGTGCCGGGTTGGTAGAGCAGCTGCAAGCGTTCGCGGCCGCCACTGAGCCGTTCTTGCCATGGGGCAGCCAAGGGTTCCAGCCGTTTGAGGGCGCGGTGGCGGCGGCGATGCAGCCGCGTTCCGATCACCGCCAGTTGCTGGTCAAAGGCATCCAACAACTCATCGCGATTGCTGAGTTGGCGTTTGAGCAGTTGTGAGCGTTGCCGCAGGAGCCGTCCGTGGCGACTGAGCAATTCGCCGTAGACGGGTTCGAGTTGTTGCACGACGCGGTCGAGCCAATCGCGCCGGCCCGATGGTTCGCCGCGCACCAAGCTCAGATCGAGCGCGCTAAAGCCAACGCAGCGCAGCGGCCCAATCAGATCGGCGTGGCGCTCCAGCAGCTTTCCATTGCGCTGAACCCGCCGGCCCCCTTGGCGCCTGAGTTCAATCGCCAGCTCATCGCCGGCCTCATCGCCCACCCATGCCTTGAGGCGGCTGCTGCTCTCGCCGCGCTGGATCAGGTCGCGATCTTGGCTGCAGCGGTGGGAGCGCAGGCTGGCGAGAAGCTCCACAGCTTCCAGCAGGTTTGACTTGCCCTCTCCGTTATTGCCAAGCACCAGCAGCCGCGGCGCATCCAGCTCCAGATGCAGCTCCGCGTAGTTGCGAAAACGGCTCAGCTCCAGGCGGTGGAGAAGGATGAGGGCAGGGCCACTAAGCAGCTAACGTAAGCAATGAGGGCATGTAGCTCAGTTGGATAGAGCGTCAGATTCCGGTTCTGAATGTCGGGGGTTCGAGTCCCTCCATGCTCGTGAGCCTTTTCCTCTGATCTTTCGCTAAAGATCCAGGCCCATGGCACGGATCCCATTGGGGTCCGTAATGAAGTCAAAGGTCTCCAGCACCTCAATGGCCTGTGGTGGTGAGGCCAGCGAGATGCTGCAACCCGGGAGCTCTTTGCGCAGGCGACTCAGGGCGGCATGCACCAACACGGCCAGCAGCCGCTTGGCCTGGGGTTCGTCGGGCACAACCCGCAGGTCCCAAAGATTGGCGTTGAGGGCTTGATCGCTCGTTACGCGCACAAATCCCACCAGTTGGTCGTTGCGCAGCAGCCGCACGGTCCAGGCACTGGCTTCCAACGCGCGGGCAATGGTGCTGTCGCTCCGCACCGGAGCGCCGCACTGCTGCAAAAAACGGTTGACCGCCGGGGCATCAGCAGGCTGGTCTTCCATGACCAAAACGAACCCCTCAGGCAGGCGAGGGGCCGGCGGCTGACTGCGGAAATACGGCATCATCGCTGCTTCCTCAGCCGGTGTTGCGCAGGCCAGCGGCAATCCCGTTGATGGTGAGTAAGGCACCGCGCAACAGCTCGCCTCGGCTGTAGGTGCGGGTATCAGCCAGATCGGATTCATTCATGGGGGGCTGGCGGTTCTGGTTGCGTAGACGCCGCAGCAGGGCCACCTGCAAAAAGCCCAGGGGCACGATCGTGCGATTGCGCAGCTCCACGGAGAGCTGCAGCGGTGGGTCGCCATCGAGCAGGCGTTCATGGCCGGTGATCTTGAGCACCAGCTCCTTGGTGAGGCTGTATTCCGCTGCGATGGTGGCGAAGATCTCTTGGAAGCCTTCAGCGCGGTCGGCGCTACCAAGGGAGTCGACGTAGTACTTCGCCAAGGAGAGGTCCACCTTGGCCAGGGTCATCTCCACCTTGCTGATCAGCATGCGGAAGAAGGGCCAGCGCTGATAGAGGGTGCGCAGGGTGTCGAGCTGCTCGCTGTCGTCGCCCACCTCCTCGCGGATGGCGGCGCCCACCCCAAACCAGCTGGGAAGTAGGAAGCGGCTTTGGGTCCAGCCAAACACCCAAGGAATGGCCCGCAAGGACGACAGATCTCTGGCGCCCGTGCGGCGACGCGCCGGCCTGGAGCTGATTTGCAGCTTGCTGATTTCTTCAATCGGGGTGACCTGCTCGAAGAAGGCCACCAGATCCGGATGCTCATGCACCAGGGCGCGGTAGTGCTGGCGTGAGCGGGAGGCCAGCCGTTCCATCAGCTCATTCCAGCTGGGGGTGTCGTCGACCCCGCTGGAGAGCAGGCTGTTTTGCAGCACAGCGGTGGTCACCGTCTCGAGGTTGTAGAGCGCCAGTTCCGGCAGGGCGTATTTCGAGGCCAGCACCTCCCCTTGTTCGGTGATCTTGATCCGCCCTTTGAGGGTGCCGCTGGGTTGGGCCAGGATCGCTTGATAGGCGGGGCCGCCACCACGGCTGACCGAGCCGCCGCGTCCGTGGAAGATGCGCAGGCTGATGTTGTGCTCACTGCACAGCGATTGCAGGGCGATTTGGGCCCGGTGGATTTCCCAGTTGCTCGAGAGGAAGCCGGAGTCTTTGTTGCTGTCGGAGTAGCCGAGCATCACCTCCTGCAGCGGCACCTCCTCGTTATCGAGCAGTCGCTTGTAGAAGGGGCGAGCCATCACCGCGCCCATCACCTCTGGGGCGCAGCGCAAATCTTCCACCGTTTCAAACAGTGGAATCACCTGCAGGCGGGTGGTGCCTTCCACCGGATCAACCAGGCCGGCCTCTTTGGCCAGTAGCAGCACCTCGAGCAGATCCGATTCCGTGTGACTCATCGAGATCACATAGGTGCGGCAAATCCGCTGCCCGAATTCATCTTGGAGACGCCGCAGCATCTGGAAGACGGCAAAGGTTTCTGCCGTCGCATCAGTCCACAGCGGACCGGTGGGAATCAGGGGGCGCCGGGTTTGCAGTTGCTCCAGCAGCCACTCCACCCGCTGCGGTTCCTCCATCACCTCATAGTCCTGAGGCAGCTGCAGGTAGCGGGTGAGTTCAGAGAGTGCTTCGCTGTGGCGCGTGCTCTCTTGGCGAATGTCGAGCGAGGCCAAACAGAACCCAAAGATCTGCACCTGGCTGAGCAGGCGATTCAGTGGTTCACAGCTCAATCCGGTGGCTTCCAGGCTGGTGCGAACCAGTTCCAGATCGCTGCGGAAGTCTTGGTAGGTGCTGTAGTGCAGCTCCTGCTGTGGGGCCAGGCTGCTGAGGGCTTGCTCCTCGGGTTCGGCAGAACTAGGGGGAGATTCCCAGCCCAATTCAGCCAGTTGTGCGTTGCGCTCATGGGTGAGCTCTAGGCGCTGCAGCACGTAACAGAGCTTCAGCCGGTAGGGCTCAAGCCTGTAGCGAGCGGCCAGTTTTTCGTAGATCTCCGGGAACCGCAGCCGGTCCATCTCCAGGGACTCCAGCAGTGCCGGACTCACCTGGCTCCACTGCATCGAGATGCTCAGTTGGTTGCGCAGATTGCGCACGGAGCTGAGGTAGCGCTCCAGCATCAGCTGGCGCTGATAACAGGCGGTGCGCCAGGTGATCTCCGGTGTGACCGATGGGTTGCCATCGCGGTCGGAGCCCACCCAGGATCCGAAGGTGCAGAACCCGTCTTCCGGCGGTGTCACATCGGGATAGGAGTCCTTCAGCGCCTTGCGGATGCGTTCGTGCAGCAGGGGCATCGCCTGGAACAGCACCTGCTGGAAGAAGTGCAGGGCGTAATCCACCTCATCGAGCACCGATGGTTTGAACTGGTGCAGCTCATCAGTGCGCCACCAAACGCGGATCTCTTCAAGCAGCTGCTGGCGCAGCCCCTGACGATCATCAAAGCTGTCGTTTTCGTCGTTCAGCCCCTCCAGGCGCTGGATCAGATGGGCCACGCGGCGGTGCTTGTGGCGCACCGTGTGGCGAACAATTTCCGTGGGGTGCGCGGTGAACACCAGCCGCACATCCAGCTCCCGCAGCAGGGGCTCGAGCAGCCCGGGGGGCACATTGAGGGCGCGCAGCCGCTGGAACAGCCGTTGGAAGGTGGCGGGCTGGTCGTGGTTGGCAAGGTGGCCATTGAGGGTGTCGCTGATGGCCGCTTCAGCGATGTTGTCCTGGCTCATCGTCGCCAGGTAGCGGTCTTCCTCGATGTGCTGCTCGAGGATGTTGACCAGTTGGAAATAGAGGGAGAAGGCCCGGGCGGCTGCGATGGCCTCCGAGAGATCCATCGCCACGATCAGGTCGATGATCTGATCGGAGGTTTCGTCTTCGCGGCAGAGCTGCTTGAGCTGCAGCACCCGCTCGGCCTGCTCAGGCGGGCATTCGCTGCGCAGCACGTTGCCCCACAGCTCTTCGACCAGCTCCAAGCGCTCATTCAGTTGGCGCAGGGTGCGGCGACCGACGGGCTGAACAGTCTCGGTCTGCGAAGCCGGCATGCGCGAGGTCGAAGCAGTGGAAGACGTTTCGATCATCCCAAACCGCCCTCCAGTAAGTCCTGCTCAAGGGCTTCCATGGCCGCAATATCGGCGCTGAGGATGGCTGGGATGCTTTCACCGCTCTGGTGGCGTTGCAGCCATTGCATGGCGGTGTTGCCGCCTTCGAGCAGTGCTGGCAGGCGATCAAGCCAGGCCAGGGCGGGCTGTTCGTCTCCCCAGGTCTTCAAGTCTTGGAGTTGCTCGTGGATCCACTGCCGCGCACTGATGGAGCGGCCATCGCGCCAGTGGCGCAACTCAGCATTCAGGCTGGAACCAGCGGCTTGCTGATCGTTGTGGTCGGCCAGGGCTGCCAGTTCAGCGGCGTTTAAGTCACTGCCAAACAGGGGATCCTCGCTGCGGCCCCGATCGATGAGTTGCAGCAGCCGCAACTCCGCGAAGGCTGTAATGGCCAGTAAATCCCGGGGATCACTCACCAAATCGCAAACCCGCAACTCAACGCGATTGAGCTGCTGCGGGCGTTCCGGTCCGTTGGGACGCACCGATCCCCAGAAGTGGCGCACGTTGCGCATCTGCTTCTGCTCCAGCTGTGTTTGCATCCACTCGATGTAGTGCTGATGGCCGTCAAACAGCGGCACCTGCTCTGGGGTGATGGGGAATTGCCGCCAGCGTTGGGAATGGGCCCCGGTGGCTTTGCCATCGAGGAATGGGGAGCTGGCACTAAGGGCAAGCAGCAGTGCGGCTTCGCAGCGCAATAGCCGGCAGGCCGCCATGATCGTTTCGCTGTTCTCCAGGCCAAAGTTGATGTGAACGCTGGCGGTCACCACACGGGTGCCGTAGCTGTCCTCGATGAACTGGTGATACGGGTTGTCTGGATTGGACCTCTCAAAGCGTTGGCTGTCGCCAAGGCTGAGGCTGCTGCCTGGCAGCAAGGTGAGCTGACGCTGCTGCAACCACTGGCGTAGACGCTGGCGGGGCTCGAGCAAATGCTTGAGCTGGGCTTGATACGAGGCCTCAGGCGGCGTGATGTATTCGAGGTTGCGGCGATCGGGCTCGGTGACGATCCCGTCGATGGCCGCGGCAGCTTCGCTGGAGCAGCCCACCACCGTGCCGTCGCGGCGGCCGGTGTACATCTCCACTTCAAAGCCTTTGAGCAAGCTTTGGCTCATGGCTGCTTGGCGGCCTCAAGGCAGGCCAGGGCTTTGAGCATGCCGCGGGCTTTGTTGAGGGTTTCTTCGTGCTCAGCGGCCGGCTGAGAGTCGGCAACAACGCCGGCTCCTGCCTGCACCTGCACGCGCCAGCGCCCGTTGTCCCCGGGTTGCACCACCATCGTGCGGATGGTGATGGCGGTGTTGAGGGCACCACAGAGGTCCATCGAGCCATAGACCCCGGAGTAAGGCCCGCGGGCATCGGGTTCCAAGTCATGGATCAGCTGCATGGCCCGAATCTTGGGTGCGCCGCTCACTGTGCCTGCTGGGAACGACGCCCGCAGCAGATCCCAGACGTCGTGCTGCGGCTGCAGATCGCCTTCCACCTGGGAGACGATGTGCATCACGTGGGAATAGCGCTCGATCAACATCAGCTCTTTGACCGCCACGCTGCCGGGCTGGCAGACCCGCCCGAGGTCATTGCGGCCAAGATCCACCAACATCACGTGCTCGGCCCGCTCTTTGGGGTCGGCCAGCAGCTCGGCTTCCAGGGCTTGATCTTCGGCAGCTGTGCTGCCGCGGCGACGGGTTCCGGCGATGGGCCGCAGCGAGGCCACCACACGGCCATCGTCTTGGGGGTCGGCCTTCACCATCACCTCGGGGCTAGAGCCAATCAGATGCCAGCCGTTGAAGCTGAAGAACCCCATGTAGGGGGAGGGGTTCACCATTCGCAGGCTGCGGTAGAGATCGAAGGGGTCATGGCTGACCTCAGCTTCCAATCGCTGCGACAGCACCAGCTGGAACACATCACCAGCGCCGATGTGTTCGCGGGCTTGGCGGACAGCGTCTTCAAAGGCGCTCTGGGTGGTGTTGCTGACCACCTTCAACGCTTGGGCGTCCTGCTCCTTCCAGGCCAGTGGCGTTAGGCCCGCCGGCAGTGGCTGCTGCAATTGGGTTTCCAGGGCATCCAGCCGGCTTTCAGCGGCAGCTCTCGCTGCTGCAGGGTCCCCGTTTTGGCTGTGATCGGCGTAGGCAACAGCCGTCACTTGCCGCCGCACCTGGTCAAACACCAGCAAGGTGTCGCAAAACATCCAGCAGCCGTCGGGCCGGTCGTCATCGCTGCGGGGATGCACCGGAACACTGGGCTCAACCCAGTTGATCAATTCGTAACCCCAGAAGCCAAACAGCTGACCAACCGGAGGGAGACCAGGGATCTGTGCGCTCTTGTAGGGGGCTAGGCGTTGGCGCAGCAGTTCAAAGGGGTCGCCTTGGAGCGTTTCGCGGCGACCATCGCGGTGTTCCAACCAGGCCTGATCGCCGCGCACACTCAGCACCCAGAGCGGGTCGCTGGCCACAAAACTCCAGCGGCCTAAGTGCTCACCGCCTTCAACTGATTCGAGCAGAACGCCATAGGGACAGCCATGGCCCACCTTCAGCCAGGTACTCAGCGGCGTGTCCAGGTCCGCCGGCCAACGCCGCCATAGCGGCTCGAAGTTGGTTGTCGGGTCGGGGCTGGCCATCGCAGGGCTTGGCAGAAAAAAAGGCGGGTCGTTCGACCCGCCTTTCTAAAGGATGTGGCGCCAAGCGCCGTTGGTTCAGCTGTCGAAGGTGTTGCGGCCGCTGAATTTGATCGTGGCGGGGTTGGTGTTTTGGCCAATCCGGCGGGGGTTGTGACCCACCATGGCGCGACCTTCGTTCACCTTCTCAGGGAACACACCATCGGCGGGGTGCAGGAATTCCATGTCGCCACCGGGGTAGATCCGGTAGATCTTGTAGTCCTCGATCCGGGGCTTGAACTGGGTGCGCAGCTGGGTGCCCAGGGCCAGGCACTGCTCTTTACGCGCGAAGTACATGATGTTCTCGCCAGAGTTCATCATCGCGGCACCACCGGTGGGCAACTCAAAGGCCTGAGCCGAGTCGCTGTTCCAGGTGATGGCGTACTTCTCTTCGGTTTCAGCAGCGTTCAGAAGGCCGCCGGTGCTGCCAATGAACTGCGGGAGCTGGCCGCTGAGAGTGGATGCCGTGGACATTCAGCCACATGGTTAGTTATGGCTGGAAGCTAGCACTCATCAGCGATCTGCCTGCCTTAGAAGCCGTTCTCTTCACAGCCTTCAACATTGGCAAGGGGTAGATACAGCGTCAGGCTGCTGCCAGGGCGTTCGGTGAGGCGCCCGCCAAGGCTGCTGAACAGCTTCTGCGTGGCGGCTTGGCTGAGTTGCAGGCTGCCGGTCGCTGGGTCCCAGCTCAGCACCGGTCCCACGCTGGCGGTATCGCCAGGGGCGTCCTCGTCATCGCGTCCGCCGCTGAAGCGCAGCTTCAGTTGCTCCCCTGCTGAGGCCAGCTCAACCCGCACGCTTTCGCCCCGCCGCAGCCCGCGGCTGAAGCGGTCCATCAGGCCAATCAGCATCGATTCGAGCAGCACCGGATCGCTCATCACCGCTGGCAGCTCATCGGGTTGCTGCAGTTCCAAACTCAACTCGCGCCGTTGCAGTTGGCGCTGCCAGATCTGCTCGAGGCCGGGCAGCAACGCGCCCAGATCGGTCCGCGCGAGGGCGCGCTGTTGGCTGGGTTGGCGCTGCAGCTCGGCCGCCTGAAAAATCAAGCCAAAGCGATCGATCTGCTCACTGCATTCATGGTCGATTTGTCCCAAGCGCTTTTGCAGCTGAGGCGATAGGTCTGGGCGCCGTTGCAGCGAGCGGATCAGGGTGCGGATCGTTGCCAGTGGCGTGCGCACCTCATGGGCGATGGCTTCCAGCAGGCCCAGCTGTTGATCGGAGTCATCGGACTCGCTGCTGGCGGCACTCACCAGGGTCAGGCTCGGGGTGGCCTTGGCCAGTTGGGCGGCCACGCGCGGCCAAAACTGCTCAGCCAGTTGTGGTGAATTCTCCAGGCTGCCCAGCTGTTGGATCTGATGTTTGAGATCGCTGGCGGCTTCGCTCTGCTCGCTGGCCAAGCGATTGCCCAGCGATTGCAATAGCTCGGCAATCAAGGGTTGCTCAAAGCGAACCAAGAGCTGGCGCTGGTTGCCGCTGCCATGCAGTGCCATCGCCAACTGCAGTGGGCCGGTGATCAGCAGCAGCAGTGGATCGGTGCCGTCGTTCGCTTGCAGAGGCAGCTGCCAGAGGCTGCGTTCACTCGCTGGGTTGTTCGTGGCGCTGCCGGGCAGCTCAGGCGCTCGGCTACTCCATTGCGGTGGAGTCCAGACCCAGCCATGGAAGCGGCTGATCAGCAGGGGTTCATGCAGGGCCGGAAGCGGTGCGGCGAGCCACAGCCCCTGCTGGCAGCCCTGCTCCAGCAGCAGCTCCTGGACAACCGTGAGCGCTGCCCACCACTGGCGCCTGGCACTGGCGTCATCGCCTGCTGCGGTGGGAACCCCTGCCGCCAGGCGTTGCCGCAGCGTCTGCAGGGAATCGTTGGCGCTCACTGCAAACGCATGCGAGCCCGCCGGGCTTCTCGCTCAACGGAGGCCACCAGGCCAATGCCCATGAAATTCACCAGCAAGGCAAAGCGCCCATAGCTGAGCCAGGGCAAGGGGATCCCGGTTACAGGGCCCAGGCCGATGGTCATGTTGATGTTGATGATCACCTGGAACATCACCATCGCCAGCACACCGATCACCACCAGCGACTCGAAATCACTGCGGGCTTGGCCCGCGATTTGCAGCAGTCGCCAGGCCCAAACCAGGTAGGCCACCAAGACCACAACGCAACCGATGAAGCCGGCCTCTTCGCCCAGGGCGCTGAAGATGAAGTCGGTGTGCTGCTCGGGAATGAATTGCAGCTTGGTGAGCTGACCCTGCATCAAGCCGGTGCCAAAAATTTGCCCGGAGCCAATGCCAACCGTGCTCTGCAGCAGGTGATAGCCCCCGCCAAGGGGGTCTTTGGTGGGGTCCAAAAACAGGATGAGGCGATCGCGCTGATAGTCCTTGAGGCCGTGCTCCCAGAGCAGGGGCGTGATCCAGGCAAAGAGTCCATTGATGGCCAAGCTCACCGTCACGGCGATGGCTTTCCAGGGAAGACTGCGCCAGGCCAAAAACGCCAAAAGGGCAAACCAGGGGATCAATCCCCAGGGGAACAGGCCTGCAATCAGGGCTGTGGGCAGCGGCGAGATCAACAGAACCAGCCACTCCAGTGGCAGCCCGGCCCAATAGAGCATCGCCAGCAGCACGGCGCCAAAAACCAGTGATGTGCCGAGATCGGGCTGGATGAACACCATCGCCCAGGGCACCGAGATCACCGCCATTGGGCGCAGCAGATCCACGGGCCGCTCGATTGGGTGTTTGGCCAGGATTCCAGCCAGCAACAGGATCGCGGCGAGCTTGGCGAACTCCGATGGCTGGATGTTGAAGCCGCCGATCGAGATCCAGCGCTGGGCACCCAGGGCGCTGGTGCCCACCAGCTTCACCGCCAGCAAGCTCACCAGCGTGGCGATGTAGACGGGCAGCAGCAGTTGCTGCAAATGCTTGAGCGCAACGCGGGAAAGGCCCACGGCGGCGCCGATGGCCACCACGGCCGTAATCCAGTGGTTTTCCCAGTCAGCCAAGGGTGATTGGCGTTGGGTGCTGGCAATCAGAACCCCGGCGAGCAGGGTCAAAAAGACGGGGATGCCCCAGAGAACCGGATCAAAACGAAACCGTTGGCGCCGCTTGCCCCGCGCTTTGGCTCCCAGTCGCGTGGCTCGGGTCCCCTGGTAGGTGGGCATCGGGTCAGATCTTGAGCGCAGCCATCAGGCCGCTGGCCAGGTTCTTGAAGACTGCCGCAGTGACACTGTCTGGCTGGCTGATCGTGACAGGGCGGCCACTGTCTCCCCCCTGTTGCACCGGCAGTTCAATCGGGATTTGGCCCAGCAAGGGCACCTGGCTTTCATCGGCCAGTTGGCGCCCGCCACCACTGCCAAAAATTGCGTAGCGCTGCTCTGGCTGCTCAGGCGGTGCAAACCAACTCATGTTCTCCACCACCCCCAGCACGGGGATGCCCATCTGCTGGAACATCGCCAGGCCGCGGCGGGCATCCTGCAGCGCCACCTGCTGGGGCGTGGTCACCACCACAACGCCGGCCATGGGTACCGCCTGGGCCAGGCTCAATTGGGCATCGCCGGTGCCTGGCGGCAGGTCCACCACCAGCACATCGCGTTCTCCCCAATCCACTTGATAGAGGAACTGGCGAATGATTCCGTTGAGCATCGGACCGCGCCAGATCACCGGCTGATCGGGGCCGATCAGCAGGCCCATCGACACCATCGCGAGGCCGCAGCTTTCGATCGGTGTGAGCCGTTGACTCTCGCCTTCGCCCTCCACCTCGGGGGTGCGATCAGCGACGCCGAGCATGGTGGGGGCATTGGGCCCGTAGATATCGGCATCCAGTAGGCCAACGCGCAGGCCTTGTTGTGCCAGGGCGCAGGCCAGGTTCACGGCCACGGTGCTTTTGCCTACCCCGCCCTTGCCGCTGCTGACGGCGATCACCTGTTTAACGCCCTCGATCGGTTGGCGCGGCTGACTTTGGCCATGGCCGGCTGCGCCGATTGGGGCTCCCTCGCCGGGCTGGGCGAGTTCGATTTGCACGCTGTCGATGCCGTCGAGGGCCTCCAGGCGGCTGCGCGCCTCGGCGGCAATGCTGTCGCGCTGACTCTGGGCAAAGCCCGGCAGCGCAAGGCGGAAGACGGCCCGGGTGCCCTCCAGCCTGAGTTGTTGAATCCAGCCGAGCTCCACCAGGCTGCGGCCGCTGCCGGCATCGGTCAGCTCAGCGAGCTGGCTGAGCGCGTCCTGCTGGCTGGCCATGGGCTTCAGTCTCTGGCGCCGGATCCTAGTGACAGCCCCTTACAGACACTTGCCGGCGGCACCGGTCAACTGAAAAGGTGTTGGGCTACTCCTGCGCAGGTTCCTTTGAGCGCCGTTACCCCGCCTGCTGATTCCCGCAGCCGCATGAAGTCCCTGTTGATGGGGCTGCAAGACAGCATTTGCTCTGGGCTGGAGCAGCTCGATGGGGAAGGGCGCTTCCAAGAGGAGAGCTGGGTTCGCCCCGAAGGTGGCGGCGGTCGCTCCAGGGTTTTGCGCGAGGGCGCGCTGCTCGAGCAAGGCGGTGTGAATTTCTCTGAGGTGCAGGGGGAGAACCTGCCCCCTTCGATCCTCAACCAGAGGCCTGAAGCGGCGGGCCACCCCTGGTATGCGGTGGGAACCTCGATGGTGTTGCACCCCCGCAACCCCTATATCCCCACCGTTCATCTCAATTACCGCTATTTCGAAGCCGGTCCGGTGTGGTGGT
>JAAXIH010000178.1 GCA_012270465.1 Synechococcus sp. | reverse complement strand
GATGGATGAACGCCTGGGCGCTGGTGATCTGCTGGGCCTGTTTGCCGACTTCCGCGTCAAGGTGGCCGAACCCCAGCCCGTGGAGTACCTGCCCCCTGGCATCGAAGACGGCCCGGTATCGGAGCAGGGGATGCAGCGCTTGCGCCAAGACCTGGAGCTGTTGGGCTGCTGCGACGGCCTGCCTGAGGCCTTCCCCAAGCAAGCGGCCGTGCTGATTGTCGAAGCGACAGCCGACACCATCGTTCACCCCAAAAGCCGCGCGGCCCTGCGCCAGGAATTGCCCGAAGCCGAGCTGATGGAGTTAGCCGGCGTTGGCCATGGGCTGCTGAGCCCTGGGTTGTGCGAGCAGGTGCTGGGCTGGCTCGACGCGCTGCCTTGAACGCCTTTGCCCGAGGAGCGAGCTGCTATGCCCGCGACGCCCGGCTGCAACAGGCTGTGGCCTGGCGCCTGGCCCGCCATTGCCGCAGCCTCCCCCTGGCTGAGGGGCCCGTGGTGGATCTCGGTGCCGGCTCCGGCAATTTGAGCCGGGCTCTGGCCGCCCAACGGCCAGGGCTCGAGCCCCTACTGGTGGACAACTGCCCGGAACTGCTGGCGGAGGCCGCCGTGCCAGCAGGCCGCTGCCGGACCTGGGATCTCAACGCCGGGCTACCGCCCGAAGCGCATGCGGCAGCGCTCCTACTGAGCAGCTTTGCCTTGCATTGGCTCCAAGCACCCGAGCAGCAATTGCGGCACTGGTGCGAGCAACTGCGGCCCGGTGGCTGGCTGGCGCTGGCGGTGCCGCTCGAGGGCAGCTTCGCCAGTTGGCATCAAGCCGCCGAGCGCGCTGGGGTGGCGTGTTCCGCCTTGCCCTTGCCGCGCGAAGGGGATCTGCTGGCAGCCCTGCCGCCGGGGTGCCGGCCGCAGCGGCAGCAGCGGCTGCGCTTCAGCTGCCGCTACCCCTCAGCGATGGCCTTCCTCGCTGAGCTCAAACGCCATGGCGTCAATGGTGGCGCCAGCGCCCAACTCAGCCCCAGCGAACTGCGCCGGCTGCTCAAGCACTGGCCCATGCAGGAGCAGGATCAAGGGGTGAGCCTGAACTGGGATCTCTTGCTGCTGCTCGCCCGCCGTGATGACTCCTAAGCCTCGCCATCCCCATCAGCTGGTGGTGGTGGGCACCGACACCGATGTGGGCAAAACGGTGATCAGCGCCCTGGTGGTGCAGGGGCTCAACGCCCAGTACTGGAAACCGGTGCAATGCGGTGATCTCGACATCGGCGGCGATACAGGCCGTGTTGCCAACCTCTGCGGGTTGAGCGCAGAACAGCAACAGCAGCGGCTGCTGGCTGAGGCCTACCGGCTCAAAGCACCGGCATCTCCCAACCAAGCCGCGAGGGAGGAAGGCTTCGCCGTTGATCCAGCTCAGTTGAACTTGCCGCCGGTATATGGGCCGTTGGTGGTGGAAACAGCAGGCGGTCTGCTGGTGCCCCTGCGGGATGACTACCTGCAGATTCAACAGATCCAGCAATGGCAACTGCCGGTGCTGCTGGTGGCCCGCAGCGGCCTGGGCACCCTCAACCACACGCTGCTCTCGCTGGAAGCCTTGCAGCGCCGCCAGATCCCGGTGTTGGGGTTGATCCTCAATGGCCCGCGCCACAGCGCCAACCACCAAACCCTCTCCGCCATGAGCGGCACCGCGGTGCTGGCGGAAGTGGAACCGCAGCCAACGCTGGATCAGCAGGCGTTGAGCCGCCTGTGGAGCAGCAGCGGCCTAGCTGAACGCCTGCCTGCAGCCCTAGAGGCCCGGGCTTGACTGCATGATGCCGCCGTCGGCAAAGATGCTGGTGGCGGTGATGTAGCTGGCTCCATCGCTGGCCACAAAGGCCGCCACAGAGGCGATTTCTTGGGGCTCAGCCATGCGGCCGAGGGGAATCGCAGCATCCAATTTGTCCAGCAAGGTCTTGTTGCCGGCGTAGGAGGCATTGATCGGCGTATCGACGGCGCCAGGGCCGATGTTGACCATGGTGATGCCGTGGGGAGCCAACTCCACACCCGCGGTGCGGGTCAGCATGCGAACGCCTCCTTTGGAGAGGCAATAGGCGGTGTTGTTGGGCATGGGCCAGTCCTCATGCACCGAAGAGATATTGATGATGCGGCCGCCACCGCCTTGTTTGATCATCTGCTTGGCGGCGAACTGGGTGCCAAAAAAGGCACTCTTGAGGTTCACATCGAGAACCTTGTCGTAGTCCTCTGGGCTGGTGTCGAGTACAGAGGTGCGCGTTTCCAAGCCAGCGTTGTTCACCATGATGTCGAGCCGGCCGTAGCTCGAAACGGCCTGATCAACCACGGCTTGCAGTTGATCGAGATGGGTGACATCAGCTTGAGCACCCATGGCCTCACCACCAGCGGCCTTAATGGCGCTGATCATCTCGTCGGTGCGCTCGGGATGGGAGCGGTAATTGACGACAACTTTGGCGCCGCGCTTGGCTAATTCTTCGGCAATGGCTTTACCAATGCCGGTGTTGGCACCGGTGACGATGGCCACCTTGCCGCTGAGGAATTGTTCAACCATGCGTCCACCGGTGGGAGTGATTCCCTAAGCCTGAAGGCTGCCGGCAATCAACAGGTTATCGAGAGAGAAAAAGCCACCACCACAAAACATCAACACCAGGCACATCACCACATACATCGAGGCTTTTTCCCAGCTCGGAGGTTCACCAACCCCCATCGGGCCGGCGTAATCCCCCTCGGGAATTTGATAGGGGTCAGGAGCGATGAAAGGAGTACCGGCGCGAATTTCCAGCACCACGGCGTAGGCCATCGAGGTGAGGATCGCAAAGGCTGCCAAGGGGGTCAGAAGCCCCAGCAGCAGGGCGATGCCAGAAGCCCACATCGAGAAGGCCGAGAGGAAACACAACCAGGCTGGGGTGTTCATCGCCGTGGACCAAGTCTTGAGATTGCGCAACTTCGGCCAGCCATGGCGGATGAAGCAAACACCCATGAACAAACGCAGAAGCAACAGGGTTGCTTCGGTGAAGGTGGAAGGCCCAGAAGGCAGCAAGATCTCCACTACAGAAAGGTCCACCGGCGTGCGATCGCAGATATCAAAAACGTAGCCATCGCCCCAAACAGTGCCAACAGACTGTCAAGCGCTCACAAATCACCGATCACGACCAAGCCGTGGCCATCGGGATCACGCACCGTGAACGCCATCGGCGCACCCAGCAGTGCAGGATCCAGAGCCACCAACGCGGAGCAATGGTTACGGGCTTGATCAGCCAGCAGTTGCTGATGGATGGCGCGCAGGTTGGAGCTTTTCAGCAGCAGCTTGCGATCACACAGATCACTCCACAGGGGCTGCTGACGGTCGCGCCCTCCTTCGGGGGACTGGTAGTTGAGGAATTCAATGCCCATGGCACCAGCGCTGGGGCCGATCGCAGTGATGGCAACCCGGGTTTGCTGCAGGCCATCCATGCGGTCTTGCTCGATGCCTGAATTCACCCCTTGGCCTTTAAGCGCAAAGCCCAAGCCATCGCGGTAGAAGGCCAGGCTCGCCTCGGTGTTGGCGATGCTGATGGCGGAGTGATCAAACCCTTTGGGCAGGCCCGATGGAACCTGAGCCTGGTGCCAGCGGGGATCGCCTTTACCCGTGGGGAACTGCAGCAGCTCCAGCGGGTGCCCATCGGGATCTTTGAACTTGAAGGCTTGAATGCCAGCTGCCGCTGGATTCCAATCCGGCAATGTTTGCGGGGCAGAGGAGATCACCCCGAGCCGATCGGGGGCCATCGCCTCCACTTGAGCCATCAGGTTGTCGGTCACCAAGCAGATGTGCTGGAACCAGCGGTCGTTGCCGCCCCAGGAATCGGGATAGGGGGCGCAGGCCCCAGCGGGCCATCCCCAGATCTGCAGGGTCTCTTCCCCGAGCCGCAGAATCCAGCGCTGCAGCTTGGTGGACTCGGGCCACTGAAACAGCGTTGCCAGCTCCGGCCCGGTGAGCACATCACTGGCGCTGCACACAAAACCAAGCCGGGATTGATACCAAGCAACGGCGGCCTCAGCTGCCATTGAGTTTTGAATCACCGCCTCAACGGATTGAACAGCCATGGGGTCTCCTGGTGTGGTGCAGCAGTGGGTCAGCCCAAGCGCTCAACCAGGTGCTCCGACACCCGGATGGCATTGGCAATCGCGGTCAGCGATGGATTCACCGCACTGATGCTCGGCATGAAGCTGGTATCGACCACATAGAGGTTGTCGAGGTCATGGGCCTTGCAATTCACATCGAGCACGGAGGTGCGCGGGTCATCCCCAAAGCGGCAGGTGCCGGCCTGATGCCCCACGGCCTCAATCCCCATGGCCGAGCCGAAATAGATCTCTCGCTCGGCGAAGTGATGGATCCCGTAGTTCTTATCGAGCACCGATTCCAGCCGGTGCTGCAGCTCCGCTGACGCCCGCACATTGGTGGCGGTGTAGTTCAAGGTGATTTGGCCATGGCCGTCCACGGTGACCCGGTTCTGGGCCAGCGGCAGGTCTTCGGTCTGCAGCCAGAAATCCATCGAATGGGCTGCAATCTTGTCCATGCTCCAGCTGGGAGCCAGAGCCGTCAGGCGCGGCTTGTAGCCCTTCATCATTGCCCCATTGGTTTTGCCGGTGAGCTGCACATGGCCCATCGGGAAATCAAAGTCGGCATCACCGAAATACCAATCGTTGACTGCCGGCGTTTTCTGAAACACCGTGGGGTTGGGCTCATGGGTGACCGCCACCACAGCCTTGCTGTAGTGGAACATGTAGTTGCGCCCCACCTGATCGGAGCTGTTGGCCAAGCCACGCGGATGGTGATCGTTGGCCGACATCAACAGCAACTTGGCGGAGTTGGCCGCACCACAGCTGACCACAACCAGATCAGCGCTGAACTCCAGCAACTCGCCATCGCGCTCCACCAGCACCGAGGCGATGCGCCGGCCACTGGCATCGGTTTTGAGCTGCTTCACCATCGAGCGGGTCAGCAAACTCATGCGTGAACCAGCCGCGGCCAAGGCCGGGCGAATCCCCATGGCCTCGCCATCGCCTTTGGCGGTGAGCACACAGGGGTAGCCGTCACAGCGGTTGCACTTCACGCAAGCGCTCTGGGGCAAATCGTTTTCCGTGAGGTTCACCCCCACCGGCATGTGAAAGGGATGCAGCCCGGCCTGGCTGAACACATCCACCAGCTGCTGCATGCGCGGCTCATGGGCCACCGGCGGATGGGGGTAGGGCCCACTGGCCGGCGGCTCGGTGGGATCTTCCCCCCGCAGCCCGTGGACGTGATACATCGCCTCGGCCTTGGTGTAGTACGGCTCAAAGTCGCCGTAGCGCACCGGCCAAGCCGGGGAGAGGCCATCAACGTGCACCATCTCCTCAAAATCCCGCTCCCGAAAACGGAAGTGGGCCGCGCCATACATCTTTGAGGCGCCGCCAACGAAGTAATGGCTCCCCGGCTGAAACGTCTTGCCGTGTTTGTCTTTCCAGAGATCAGTGGAGACGTAACGCCCCTGCTGAAAGACCGCCTCAGGCTCCCAGTTCTGCGGTTCGCGAGGCAGCCAATCACCCCGCTCCAGCACCATCACCTCGCGGCCGGCTTCAGCGAGGCAACGGGCCAAGGTGCCACCACCGGCACCACTGCCGATGATCAACACTTCAACGTGCTTATCCATGGTTGGGCGTGGCGGTGAGCAGCGGCGCTACGGGGTGGAGTAGCGCTGCAGTTGGGTGAGCAATTTGAGAACCATGGCGGTCCATCCGGTCTGATGGCTGGCGCCAACACCGGAGCCGTTATCGCCGTGGAAGTACTCGTTGAAGAGCAGCAGATCCTTCCAATGGGGATCGCTTTGAAACAGCTCCACCGCTCCATTAAATGGACGCTGGCCCGCCTCATTGCGGCGGAACAGCCCCACCAGGCGTTTCTCCAGTTCCAGGGAGGCATCCCAGAGGTTGATCCAATTGCCAGAACGGGTGGGGAATTCCACCTTGAGGCTGTCGCCGTAGTAGTGACCGAACTTCTGCAGGGCTTCAATCAACAGGTAGTTGAACGGCATCCACACCGGCCCGCGCCAATTGGAGTTGCCGCCAAACATCGCCACGGGGCTATCGGCTGGGCTGTAGGCGAGCGTTGCTGAGGCTTCACCTTCACAGAAGCTGTAGGGGTTCTTCTCGTAGTACTTCGAGAGCGAGCGAATCCCGTGGGGAGAGAGGAATTCCTCTTCATCAAAGAGGTATTCACAAATGCGGCGCAGGTTCTCCTCCGGTACGGCGGCAAACAGGGTGCGGTCGTTATGCCAAAGGCCGAAATGCTCGGTCAGCCAGGTGGGCTGAACGCGTTCGCTGCTCAGCCACTTGAGATCTTCTTTGACATTGAGAACCGGCAACTTCTCCACCGTGTCCACCGAAAAACTGGCCACCGCCAGCAGCGGGATCAAGCCAGCGATCGAGCGGCTGCGGAGGTATTCCCAAGAGCCATCGGGCCGTTTGATGACGTCGTAATAGAAGCCATCCTCGTCATCCCAGTTCTTGTAACTGCGCAGCACCTTGGCCTTGGAATCAATCACCGCCTCGGTGTTCAGCGTGGTGGCCAACTGCACGAAGTCGTACAGGAAGCGCTCGGCGATATCGGTGTATTCAGGCTCCTCCCTGGCCAGGGACACACTCATCTGCAGCAGGTTGAGGCTGAGGGTCGCCATCCAGGCGGTGCCATCGCACTGCTCAATGCGGCTGCCATCGGGCAAGGGGTAGCGGCGATCAAAGACGCCGATGTTGTCGAGCCCCAGGAAGCCACCCTCAAACACGTTGTCGCCGGAGCGGTCGTTGCGGTTGGCCCACCAGCCGTACTCGAGGATGAGTTTGCGCATGGCACTGCGCAGGAAGGGCAGATCGCCAAAGCCCTTCTCATTGCGTTCGATCTGGAAAATCCGCAAGGCCGCCCAGGCGCCGATGGGCGGATTGGGGTCCGAGAGCGCCCACTCATAGGCCGGTGTTTGGGCATTGGGGGCGGTGTACCAGGGGCTGCGCAGCAACATGCTCTGCTGCTTGGCCATCGCTGGATCAATGCAGGCAAAGGCCACCGAGTGGAACATCAAGTCCCACTGGCAGAAGTAGGGATACTCCCAGCTATCGGGCATGGAGATCACATCATCGGCATGCATCCGCCGCCAGTAGGCGTTCTCTGATTTCAGTCGCTCCGGTGGCGGTGAGGGATGGTTGGGATCACCACTGAGCCAGCGCACCACCGTCCAGCGGTAAAACTTTTTGCACCACAGCAGTCCACTGGCCGCCGAGCGAAAGATCAGGGCGTCATCAGCGCTGAGGCCAGGGGCACAGGAGTCGAAATAATCGAGACATTCCTGTTCGCGCTGCTGCAACAGCTGATCAAAGGAAGCATCGAAAGGATCAGCTGGCAGCTGGCGGGCCAGCCGCAAATCAACCACCCACTCCCCGCCGCCGGCGATGCGCTGCTGCAGTAACAACCCGGCTTTGGTGCCTTCTTGCGCCGGATTCACCGCCTCCTGCTCGCCATTCACCACATAACGGTGAAAGGCATCTTTCACATAGGGCTGCGGGTTGGGCTGTTGATAGAGCCGCTCGGTGTTGGTGGCGTTTTCGGTGAACAGCCAGGTGCCCTGCTGCCGGCAGGCCAATTGGTAGCTGCCAAGGCCGTGAACATCAGGGGTTTTGATGCCATCGCCATCGCGGCAAATCGGTGAGCGTTGGCGCCACTCCTCCTTGTAACCCCAGTCCCAAAGATTGCGCAGCCACAGCGTGGGAATCAGGCTCAGCTCGGCTTCATCAGCGCCGCGGTTGACCACGCGAATGCGAATGAGCAGGTCTTCCGGGCTGGCTTTGGCGTAATCAACGAAAACGTCGAAGTAGCGGTTGTCATTAAAAATGCCGGTCTCCACCAGCTCGTATTCGGGCTGATCACGACCCCGGCGGCCGTTCTCCTCCACCAGGTGCCGGTAGGGGAATTCCTGCTGCGGGTACTTGTACAACCCCCGCATGAAGCTGTGGGTTGGGGTGTTGAGCTGATGAAAGAAATAGTCCTTGAGGTCTTCGCCGTGGTTGCCCTCGCCGTTGGCCAAGCCAAAGGGGCGCTCTTTCAAGATGGGATCACGGCCATTCCAAAGGGCGAGACCAAAACAGAGCAGCCCCTTCTCATCACTAATGCCGAGCAGACCGTCTTCTCCCCAGCGGTAGCAGCGCATGCGGGCGTGCTCATGGGGGAATGAACTCCAGGCATTGCCATCGGCGGAGTAGTCCTCACGGACAGTTCCCCATTGGCGATCACTCAGGTAGCTGCCCCAACGCGACCAAGGCTGATGGCCTTCATCGCGCTCGGCCATGCGCCGGTGTTCGCTGCTGATGGCATCAGAGGAGGTCACAGCAGAATCGCTCAAAGCACAGCCGCCAGCTGCTCGCCCAAGCGCAAGGCATTGGCGATCACCGTGAGTCCCGGGCCGATGCTGGGGCAGCTCGGAAACACGCTGGCATCAGCGATGTAGAGGTTGTCGATCTCATGGCTACGGCCCTGGAGATCCACAACGGAAGTAGCTGGATTGCTGCCCATGCGGCAGGTGCCGCAGGCATACCCCATCACGCTGATCGGGGCTTCACCGCGTGGATGGGTTGGCGCCGAACGCACCACATGGGTGTCGGGATCGGCCTCCACCGCTTTGAGCGTGTCGATCCAGCGGTAGACCAAGCGGTCGTGGGCCTCGCGGTTATTGGGGATGTAGTTGATGCGCAGCTGATCGCCCTGCAGATACACCTTGTTGTGGGGATCAGGCAGCACCTCGCTCATGGCCCACCAGGCCACCGAGCGGGAGGCCAGCTCCTCAAGGCCGAAGTTGGGCATCAACCTCGTCACCAGCGAGAGCACCGGCGGTGATTCGGCAAACAGGGCGTCCTGCAAAACACCACCGCAGCTCTGGATATGCCCGAGGGGAAAGCTGACGTTCTTATCGCCCCAGTAGTAGTCATTGACGCCAAAAGAGCGTGGGTAGCGGCCGCTATTGGGAGCTGCCGCCAGCTGCAGGATGGAGGTGAGCTGCGGCTTCATCAGGTTGCGCCCCACCTGATCCGAGCCGTTAGCTAAGCCGCGCGGATGGCTGTCATTGATCGAGCGCAGCAGGATGGCCGGGGTGTTCACCGCACCGGCGGCCAGCACCACCACATGGGACTGGAACAACCAGTCTTGGCCTGCAATGCAGGCCTCCACTCCCTTGACCTCCCGGCCGCTGGGATTCACATGCAGCCGCGTGACCCGAGCGCCACTGCGAAGCTGCACCGCAGCTGTTGCCGTGGCTGGCACAACACCAAACAACTCGGCATCACCACTGGGGTCTTCTTTGTTGTCGGACCAGCTGATGGGCAGGTCATAGGGCTGAGCGCCGTGGCGCTCCAGGCAGCTGCGCAGTTGCTGCAAGAAAGGCTCCACCGGCTTGGGTGCTGCACAGAAATCGCTCTGCCGTGGTGGCTCGGTGGGATCCACACCAGAGCGGCCATGCACCTGATAAAGCTGCTCGGCCTTGTCGTAATAAGGAGCGATATCGCTGTAGCTCAGTTCCCATTGCGGCGAAACACCCTCTTGCAGAGGCAGGGCGCTGAAATCCTTTTCGCGCATGCGCTCGAGCACACCGCCCCAGATCTTGGTGTTGCCGCCGGTGGCATACATCGTTTGCGGCGCAAAGGGATCGCCGTCAGGTCCGAACCAGTTTTCTTTGGGGTGGAAGCGATCTTTCGAACGCAGCAGCTCCACATCCGCCAGGTTCTGATCCGCCAGTGGCATCGGGCCACCGCGCTCAAGAATCAGCACCGTTTTGCCTTGTTTGGCCAGGGAGCCGGCCAACGTGCCACCGGCAGCACCGCTGCCAATGATGATCACGTCATAGTGCTGGTCGTCGATGATCATGGGTCGTCTCCTAGTAGCGCTGCCAGACGTAGATCAAGAAGAAGAGGATGATCCAGATCACATCCACAAAGTGCCAAAAGAGGCTCACGGATGTCACACCCATGTCCCCTTTCTCATAATTTCCAGGCCGGAAGGAGTGGAACAGCATTAAGCCCATCAAGCCGATGCCTGTAATCACATGCAGGCCATGGAATCCAGTGAGCAGATAAAACGTGCCGCCAAAGACACCGCTATCCAAACCAAACTTCAAGTTCGACCATTCGACGTATTGGCCATAGACGAAATAAGCGCCCATCAACATGGTGATGAACCACACAATCCGGAAGCCCCAGAGATTGCCCTTGTGCAGGTAGCGCTCAGCGAAGTAGGCCACAAAGCTGGAGCTCACCAACACGATGGTGTTGATCAAGGGCATCCTGACCTCGAGGCCATCCACCCCAGCCGGCAACCACTCCGGCGAGGTGAGCTTGAAGAGGGAAAACCCTGCAAAAAAGGCCAGGAAAATGATGCTTTCTGAGCACAGGAAGATCACAAAGCCCGTGAGGTTGTGGCCGTCGTGCTTGATGTGCCCAGGGGTATGGTCGAGCTGCACAGATGGATCAGAACTGGTCATGGATCAGGCCTCCTGAGCGCGGCGGACATAGAACGCCTCATCAGCCACCTGGGGCTGATCAAGGCCATAGCCATAGGGGTTATTGAGCACCGTGGGCACGTCGTCTTCGAAGTTCTCAGCCGGTGGCGGAGAGGGCAGCAGCCACTCCAAACCGATCGCGCCCCAGGGGTTGGGCGGTGCTTTGGGGCCGCGGGCCCAGGAGCTCACCATGTTGAGGATGAAGGGGATCGCGGCCACCCCCAGCAGGAAGGCGCCCACACTGGCGATCACATTCCAGATCGCGAATTCAGGGTCGTAGGAGGCCACCCGCCGCGGCATCCCCAGCAGCCCGGCCCAATGCAGCGGCAACCAGTTCAAGGTGCAGCCAATGAAGGTGAGCGCGAAGTGGAGCTTGCCCAAGCCCTCGTAATACATGTGGCCGGTGAACTTGGGGAACCAGTGATAAACAGCGGCAAACACCCCCAGCACAATCGCGTTGAAGATCACGTAGTGGAAGTGGGCCACCACGAAGTAGGTGTTGCCCACATGGATATCAATCGGAACGGTGCCGAGCATCACGCCGGTGATGCCAGCAAAGATGAAGTTCACCAAGCCGCCGAGGCAGAAGAGCATCGGTGTGGTGAGCCGTAACTTGCCTCGCCACAACGTGGCCACCCAAGCAAACACCTTGACGCCGGTGGGCACCGCGATCGTCATCGTGGTGAACATGAACAGGATGCGCATCCAGTTCGGTGTGCCCGTATAGAACATGTGGTGAACCCACACGATCAACGACAGGAACACAATCCCAAATGACGCCAACGCCACGAATTTGTAGCCAAACAATGGCTTGCGCGAATAGCAGGTGAAGACCTCCGAGAAGATGCCGAACACCGGCAGCACCATCACATACACAGCCGGGTGCGAATAGAACCAAAAGAAGTGTTGATAGAGCACCGGATCACCACCGCCTTCTGGCTTGAAAAAGCTGGTGCCGAAGCTCAAATCAAACAGCAGCATGATCGCGCCGCCGGTGAGCGCGGGAAGACCAATCAGCTGGATGGTTTGCGCGCCCCATGCGGTCCAGCAGTAGAGCGGCATTTTGAAAAAGCCCATGCCAGGGGCACGCATGCGAATGATCGTGGTGACGAAATTGATGGCACCAAAGATCGATGAAATGCCCGACAAGGCCACAGCCAACAGCCAGAGCATCTGACCGTTGAAGAAATGCCCCAAGGGATTCTGAATACTCACCGGTGGGTAGGACCACCAACCGGCTTGGGCGGGCCCGCCAGGAACAAAAAAGCTGGCCATCAACAACACGGCAAACACCGGCACCAGCCAGAACGCCGCCGCGTTCAACTTCGGGAACGCCATGTCGGGCGCGCCGATCATGGTGGGGATCAGCAGATTGTTCAGGCCATTGAGGACCGGGAACAGAAACAGGAACAGCATCACTGTTCCATGCATCGTGTAGAGGCCGTTGTAAACGGTGGGATCCACCAAATCCGCCTCTGGTGTGATCAATTCACCGCGCACAATCATCGCCAGCAGTCCTCCCACCAAGAGGAACAACAGCGACGTGGCGATGTATTGAATGCCAATCACCTTGGCATCGGTGTTGATGCTGAAAAAGCGCTTCCAGTTATCGGGCGCCCCCGGAACGGGATGGGGCGCCTTGAGGATGCGGGGATCGAAGTTCGTGCTGGTCATGGTGCTCAGGCGTCGTGGGGGATGGAGGCATCGCCGGGGTCATTGACCATTGGGGGTGGCGCTGGCGGCACGGTGGCCCAGCCGCGATCACCCGTTTCCAAACGCTTGGCGTAGAGCTCATTGCCAGGGCTTAAGCCCGGCTGGAGCGGTTGTTTGGCCGTTGTCTTGAGCCAGTCGTCGTAGGTCGACTGGGGCTGCACCAGAACATCGGTCTGGTTTTGGGAGTAGTAAGCGCCGCTGAAGTGGGCATCACGCAAGCGGAAGCGCCCTTCTTTGGTCGGCGTCAGGCTGAAGGAGATGACACTGCCGGGGACGATGTCCTGCTTGAGGCGAAACGCCGGCACATAAAAACTGTGGTTGACGTCTTCACTGATCAGGCGGAAGTTCACCCGTTGGTTGATGGGCAAGTGCAGCTCTGAGCTGCGCACCCCATTGGGGTACACAAACTCCCAGCTCCACTGCCGCGCAATCACATCAATGGGCCCCACCGTGGCGCGGGGGTCAGCCATGGCGCCCACCAAGGGATCACTGCCGATGGCGTATTTGTGTTTGGGCCCCAGGGCATCGAGCTTGTCGTTGACCTGCATCGAATAGATGGCGATGGCAAACACCACCACCGTTGGGATCAAGGTCCAGGTGATCTCCAAGCGGGTGTTGCCTTCGATCGGAGCGCCATAGCTCTCGTCGTACTTGGGTGCCCGGTCAAACAGCAGGCTCCACGCCATCACGCCGGTGCAGCCCAAAAACACAAAGGTGCCGATGCCGGTTTCCAGGGCAAAGAGGTTGTCGACGTAAGGAGCCGCCGTGGAGGCCTGCGGCGGGAACCAGCCGTAGGACCATTGGGCCATCAGCCAACTCAGGGCCAGATTGGCTGCCACAGCCACGGTGATGACCGCGATGGCGCCGAGATTCGGGCCTTTCTTGATCGGCGTTGTGGGGGTCATGGCAACACCTCCTGAACATTGGCGCCGGCAGCGAGCAGCTGATCGGCGGTGATGTGCACACCAAATTCACTGGCCAGCCAGGCGCCGAGGCTGCCGTGCACGCCCATCACCACCAAGATCACGGCCCCGCAGGCCAGGTACAGCCAGCTGACCTGGCGGCCCAGGTCTTTGCGCCAGATGAAGCGCAGAAAGCCGCGCCAGATCGTCATGGCGACGATGATCAGCAGCAGGGCCACACCGCCAACGGCATGCCAGAGCATGGTGTCGATGGCGTTTTGGCCCAGCACGCTGGTGACCCCGGGCAAGGGCACGGCCAGCAGCATTTCGTAGAAGCCGGCGGCCACCGTGAAGAAGGTGACGATGCTGCAGGCCAGCACGTTGTACCAACCCACATCGTGGAAACCGACGCGGGTCACCGGCAGCGCCAGCAGGCGGAACACCCGCTTCTCCAGGGGGTAGAAGGCCCCGGCGAAATCAAAGGCGATTCCGATCGAGAACAGGCCGATGGTGAGGTGCACCAAGTTGGGATGCACCGGAATCGCATAGGGGAGGTCGTTCGGCCCGAGGGAATCAACGATGTCGTTGATCGGGGAGACGATCGTTGCAAGAAGGCTCATGAGATCACCCCCTCACGGATGGCCTCAACCACCGGCACCGTGTGCAGGCCGTACACCCAAACCAACTTGTCGCCGAGATACACCTGGGTGAACACCAAGGCGGCCAAAACGCCATCGATCACCAGGAAGCCCTTGGGCAATACCGCTGGATCTTTTTGGCGCACCACATAGCGCCAAGCGGTGAGCAGGCTGAGCACACCAGCCAGCGACCAGCCAATGGTGCTGTGGTAGTTGAGGATGTCGCGGGCACCGCTGTAGGGGCTAGCCAGACCCGCCTCCACCTGGCCAAAGATGATCGCCACGAAGATGGCCACCGTGGCCACCAACAGGTTCCAGAAGCTCACCTCAAAGAGGTTGGGCTTGCGTGTGATCACGCCGATCAGATCAAAAACCACCGTGATCAGCGCCATGGCGATCACGAAGTGAACAACGATCGGATGGAGCACATCCATCCAGGGCAAATTTTTGTCGTTCAGCGGTGGGAGCAGGTGCTCGAGCATCGCCGGACCCCAGGGCGCACATGAGTTAGTGGTAGGGATGAACGATTAAGAACTCGTCAGAGCACTTTTTTGCTTTATGTCGGATCAGCACAGCCACACCGGTCAAACCTGGCGGCTCGAGCACGACAGCCTTGGCGATGTGCCTGTCCCGGCGGAGCGTTACTGGGGGGCACAAACCGAGCGGGCCCGGCATCGCTTCCAAATCGGCAACGACCCAATTCCGCTGGAGTTGATCCATGCGATCGCTTGCCTCAAGCGCATGGCCGCCCAGACCAACCATCAATTGGGCGTGCTCGATGAGCAGCGCTGCCAATGGATCAGCGAGGCGGCCAGCGAGGTGGAAGCCGGAAAGCTGGATGGGGAATTTCCGCTGTCGTGCTGGCAAAGCGGCAGCGGTACCCAAACGAACATGAACGTCAATGAGGTGATTGCCAATCGGGCCTGCGAACTCGCCGGCCAAGCGCGCGGCTCCAGGGAGACCGTGCATCCCAATGACCACGTCAACCGCAGCCAGAGCACCAACGATGTGTTCCCCTGTGCGATTCATTTGGCGGCTGAGCGGCAGCAACGCCTAGCCCTGCTGCCCGCCCTGCGGCAGTTGGTGGAGGCACTCGAGAGCAAAGCCGCCGCCTGGGACGGTGTGGTCAAAATTGGCCGCACCCACCTGCAAGACGCCGTTCCCCTGACGGTGGGCCAAGAGGTGGGTGGCTGGGCCGCCCAGTTGCGCAGTGCGGCCGAACGGCTGGAGCAAGGACTGCTGGAAGTGCGCTCCATTCCCCTGGGCGGCACGGCCGTTGGCACCGGGATTGGCGCTCCGAAGGGCTATCCCCAAGCCGTGTGCGAGCAGCTCAGCCGCTGTGAAGGTGTGCAGTGGCGCAGTGATGGCAACCGCTTCGCGCTAATGGGCAGCCACGACGCACTGGTGCAGCAAATGGCCCAGCTGCGGCTCCTGGCTGGAGCGCTGCACAAGATCGTCAACGACATCCGCCTGTTGGCCTGCGGACCCAGGGCTGGGCTGGGGGAGCTGCAACTGCCCGCCAATGAACCAGGCAGCTCGATCATGCCCGGCAAGGTGAACCCCACCCAATGCGAAGCGGTGGCGATGGCCACGACCCAGGTCATGGGCATGGATCAAGCCGTGGCCATTGGCGGCAGCGCCGGCCATCTGCAGATGAATGTCTACAAACCGCTGCTGGGGCTCAATCTGCTGCGCAGCGGCCAATTGCTCACCGACAGCTGCCGCAGCCTGGAGGAGCACCTGGTGCGCGGCATGGACCTAGACCATTCCAAGGTGGGGCACTTCCGCGACCAGTCGTTGATGCTGGTGACGGCCCTGGCCCCGGTGATCGGCTACGACATGGCCGCCAAAATCGCCCTGCATGCCCACAGTGAAGGGCTGAGCTTGAAGCAAGCCGCTCTGGCGCTGGAGGCCATCGAAGCCGAGGCCTTCGACGAAGCCGTGAACCCTGGATGGATGGCCAAGCCCCATGACTGAGATGGCAACCAGCGGCTGGCACCCCCACCTCTGGCATCCCTTTACCCAGCCAGGGCGAGGCCCTGCTCCAATTCCGGTGCGCCGCGGCCAAGGGGTGTGGCTCGAACTCGACGACGGCCGCCGCTTGATCGATGGCATCAGCAGCTGGTGGGTGACCCTGCATGGCCATGGGGAGCCCTGCATTGCTGAGGCCATTGGCCATCAGGCCAGAGAGCTCGAGCAGGTGATCTTCGCCAACTTCCGCCATGGACCGGCCAGCACCCTGGCCACGCGGCTATGCGGCAAATGGGATGGGCTGGATCGGATGTTTTTCTCCGACAACGGCTCCACCGCGGTGGAGGTGGCCTTGAAGATGGCTTGGCAGCACTGCCAACGGGAGGCACCGGAGCGGCAACAGGTGATTGCCTTTGACGGGGCGTATCACGGCGACACCTTTGGAGCCATGGCGCTGGGGGAACGGGGCCTGTTCAGCGCACCCTTTGAACCCTTGCTGTTTGACGTGGCCCGTGCCCCCTGGCCGGCCACCTGGTGGGGAGATGAGGCGATTGAGCAGAAGGAAACCCAGGCCCTGCAACGGCTCGATGAACTGCTGCAAACCCCCACTGCCGCGGTGATCTTTGAGCCCCTGCTACAGGGCGCTGGTGGCATGGCGATGGTGCGTGAGCCATTCCTGCAAGCCGTCGAGCAACGGGCCCACGCAGCTGGTGCCCTGGTGATTGCCGATGAGGTGCTCACGGGCTTTGGCCGCAGCGGCAGCCTGTTTGCCAGCCATCGCGCCGGCATTCACCCCGACATCGTCTCGCTGTCCAAAGGGCTCACCGCCGGCTTCCTACCGATGGGTGTCACCTTGGCCAGTGAACGGCTCTACCAAGGCTTTGTGGGCCCAGAACCAGACCGCACGTTTTTCCATGGCCACAGCTTCACCGCCAATCCCTTGGGCTGCGCCGCCGCCGTGGCCAGCCTCGAGCTGCTGGAGCGGGAGCCCCAGCGCTACTTGAGCATCGAAGCGCGCCACAGGCCGCACCTGGAACGCTTGGCCGAGCACCGGCTGGTGACCAAACCGCGATTGCTCGGAGGCATTGCCGCCTTTGAACTCCCCGGCGATAGCGGCTACCTACAACCGATTGGCCTGGAGGTGCAGCGACTGGCCCTCGAGCAAGGGCTGTTCATTCGGCCGCTGGGTTCGGTCGTCTACTTGATGCCGCCACTGGGCATCAACGACGACGAATTGGCGCAGTGTTACGCCAGCCTGCAGGTGGTGCTCGATGCCCTGCCGCTTTAGGGCCCAGCCAGGATGGCGGCTTCCACATCAGCGCGGCTCAAGCCATAGGAGAACGCCCGCTCGGTGCTGCTGCCCTGCTGACTCCAGCTGATCACCAGGCCATCGCTTTGCAGCAACAGCTGGGCCGTCCACTGCGGCCGCTCCAAACTCCACAGGCACACATCCTCCTCGCTGCGGACAAAGCCACTGCTGCGCAGCCAGTCTTCCAAGGCCGGCAGCGGATGGCTGTAGAGCGGGGTGTCAGCGCTGGGGAGCGACATCGTTGCGGCGTGCTTCGCCCAGTCTGGCCGACGCTGCGGCTCCCTTAACAGGGCTGCTCGTAAGCCCGAAGCGCTTGCTTGAAGATCGACTCGCGCAGCTGCGGCAGATGACTGTCGACCAGGTGAGTACTGGAGACGTAACAGCAGGCGGTGATGCCGCTTTCGGTCAAGCAAACGCGCAGGGAGCCATCCGGCTGCGTGGTGATTTCGGGGCCCATGGTGGTCTTCTCCATTCCCTCGGCACTCATCAAAGAAAAACCACGGGGTCTGTCAAGCCAAGCGCTCTTGAGCCGGGTAATTCGTAAGCAACAACACAGCGCATTCGCGCGCTCAATGATGAAATTTATGGGGCGATGGGTGTGACGTGATCAATAAGCGCCGCCGAGCAGGGAACGAAAGAGACATCTTTCGCCAGAGCAAACCCGGTGGTGGCGCCAGGGTGTTTGGTTTTGTGCTGGGGCTCCTAGCGATCGGCGTGACCTATGTGCTGGCCACCGACAGCCTGCAACCGCCGGAAACACCGCAGATCGACGTTCACGACAAAGCCACGCAACGCAACGAACAGCCCGCTCAGCCATGAAGGATGCCGAGACCAATCAGGAGTTCGTCGACTTCATGAATGGGCTGGTGAGTTGTTATGTGGTGACGCAATTTGCCCATCACCTCAGGATTTTCAACCAGGAGAGAGAGCGCAACGGCAAACCCCCACTGGCTCATATCGATGCTGAATTGCTTTTAGCGAAACACCCGCCCGTGGTGCAGCCACCGGCTGATTTTGAAGACGTCTCTGAGCAGTTGGCGTTTAAGCAGAAGTATCTCGACAGCGACTGGGAAGCCTGAGGCTCCCGCTAAAGCAATGGCTGCGCTTCCTGCAACCAATCCACCCCACGCCACCAGGCCAAACCAACACCCAGCACCAAGCTGAATCCCAACGCCAGAGCCAGCAGCACCAGGGCAAACCATTCGCCGCCCGAGAGATCGCGCCGCGGCGGCGGGTCGGTATTGGGGCGCCAGGTGAAGCGTTGCGCCAAGCGCTGCTGATTCAGCTCGGCGGCCTTGAGGCTGGCGTCATACAGGCGCCGTTTCTGCGGGTCCCCCAGCACCACCATCGCCTCCTGCAGAGCTTGGAACCGGGCGGCCGCCAATTCGGGCGGCAGCTCCGTGGTGTCGGGATGAAAACGCTTGCTGAGCGCGCGAAAGGCTTGGCGCACCTGTTCATTGCTGGCCTCTTGGGGCACCTCCAGCAGGGCATAGAGGCTGGCGGGAGCAGGGGCCAAAGCTGCGGCTGCAGACGCGGCTTGCGATCCTAGTGATGTTGCGCCGTTTGCACTGAATCCAACCGCACTCTGGGACCAATTGGCCTGGCAGCCATCCAGTGATCAGCTGCAGCAGTTCACGCACCTGCAGGAGCTGCTGCGCGAATGGAACGGCAAGGTCAACCTCACCCGGCTGGTGGAGGGAGAGGACTATTGGATCAGCCAGATTTTTGACAGCCTCTGGCCGCTGAAACCCTGGCTGAGCAAGGGCGAGGGCGGGCCGCTGAAGGTGATCGATGTGGGCACTGGTGGCGGCTTCCCAGGACTGGCGATGGCCATCGCGCTCCCCCAAGCCCAGCTCACCCTGGTGGATTCAGTGGGCCGCAAAGTGCAAGCCGTGCAAGCCATGGCCGAGGCTTTAGGCATCGCAGACCGCGTTCAGCTGCGCTGCGAACGGGCGGAGAAAACAGGGCGCGACCCCCACTGCCGCCGCCAGTTCCACCTGGCTGTGGCCCGCGCTGTTGCCGCAGCACCGGTGGTGGCGGAATACCTGGTGCCGCTGTTGAGCGCCGATGGCACCGCCCTGCTCTACCGCGGCCAGTGGAGCGATGACGATCAACGCCAATTGCAACGGGCTGCGGCCCTGTTGAACACCACGACCGAAACGATCCAGGTGCAAGAGCTGCCTGGGCAGCGGGGCCTGCGCCATGTGATCCCGCTGCGCCCCAAAGGGGCATGCCCCAAGCAATACCCCCGGGCCGTGGGTGTGCCCGCCAAGCTGCCGTTGGCTTGAGCTAAGCGCCCAACCGCTTGACGCTCTTTTGACCCAAGCGCGCCTTCATCTGCCGCAGGATTCCCGGAATCTGCTGCTGCCACGGACTGGCCGCCAGCGCCTCCAACAACTGCGCTTCACTGACGGCATCAGCCTCTTTCGGGCCAGCCTCAAAGCGGTTGGCATTGCGGCCGGGGAACCAATGGCTGCCGTTGCCCAGCAAGCCATAACGGGCCTGGGCAAAGCTCTCGAGATCCCATCCCTGCAGCAGGGTGTGCAGCCACAGCAGCACCGGCAGATTGATATCGCCGGGGGTGTCCTGCCAGCTCGGCAAGCCCTGCTGCCAGCTCTGCATCCAGGCCTCGCCGAGGCGCTCAGTGAGTCCCTGCTGCAGGCGTTGTTCAATCGGGCTGAGCAACTCCGGCGCCTGATCCAAGAGCTCCAGGGCCTGCAGATGCAGATCAAGATCGCTGGGGCGCGCGGCACCAACACTGATGGTGTGAACGCGCGGATCACTGAGGCAAAAGAGATCGTTGAACACGATCGGGTGCAGGGGCTCACAAAGCTCGAGCAACCGCGGCGACGGGCTGTGCAAATGGCCGCCTTTATCGGTGGGACTGATCAGGAACACGCCCATGTCCCGCTCCCGCGCAGCGGTTAGGGCAGGGCTGTTGTCTTGGCGGATGTAATACCAATGCAGGTTGATGTAATCGAAGGCATCACTGGCGATGGCTTCGAGCAGCAACTCCAACGGGCCGTGGCTTGAAAAGCCCACATGGCCAATGGCCCCATCGGCCTGCCAGCGGCGCAGCACCTCCATGCAGCCGCCTGGCCGCAGGGTTTGCTCCAGGTGCTCGGGCAGGTTCAGGCCATGAACAGCCAGCAACTCAACACGCTCAACAGCGAGCAAGCTGAAGCTGCGCTCCAGCTCGGCTTCAAAGGCAGCGGGGTCATCTTGCGGCGGAATCTTGGTTTGCAGGATGCGCTCAGGATCGGGATACCGCGCCAAAGCCGGTCCGAGCTGCAGCTCTGAAGTGCCGTAATAGCGAGCGGTTTCCACATGGTGAAACCCTGCCGCCACGGCAGCAGCCAAGGTGGCCTCCAAATTGCGCTGGCTCTCGGCTTCAATCGCATCGGCCGCCAAATCGCTCCAGCTCTGCTGGAACCGCATGCCGCCCAGGCTGAGCACAGGCATCGGCAGCTCCGTGCGGCCGAATCGGCGGGTGGGGATCATGGCCTGGGCAGGGTGCGCTTGGGCCGAACCGCACTGGGCAAGCCCAGGGGCAACAGGTCTTGGCCTTCCCGCTGGCGCCGCAAGTCGTCGAGATCTTCAAATCCAACCCAATGGATGCAATCCACCGGGCAAGTGTCGATCGCCTCTTGGATGCGCTCGGTGCTGTCACCGTCTTGGCGGATCACCCGGGAGCGCCCGTAGTTCGGCTCCACCACAAAGGTGTTGCAGGCCACATGGGCGCAGTAGCGGCAGCCAATGCAAACAACTTCATCCACCCACACCGCCTTTTCCCGCAGAGCTCCACCGAGCAAAGGCTCCAAGCCATTGGAAACAGCCTCTACCGCTGGGGCAGGAGCTGCGGAAAAAGCCAGTGACGGATCGAGGCCGCTCACCCCTGCCAGCGGGTCACCACCAATTCGATGCTGCCATCGGCCTGCTGGCGTTGTTCCGCCACTTGGTAGCCCTCTTCAGCGCTGCTGCGCAGGATCGACTGCAGCGCATAGCGCTGGGTCAGCTGGGCCAAGAAACGCTCCACAGGCACCGACTGCTTCCAGAGATCCAGGTCGGTGACCAATTCGTAGTGCTGCTCAGCGCTGTTCCAACGGAAACCAATGTCGCCACCTTCGCTTTGCGGGCAGCAGAGGTCTGCCGTCACGGTCTGGCCGCGATAACCACGCACAGGCTGCTCACCGGCGCTGGGCTCTTGACCCAGGTCCCGCAGCGCAGCCAGCAGCGATTCGCGATCGCGCAGTTCAGTTTTGACCGTGCTGAAGTGAGACATGGTTGTCCTGCTCTACGGATGTATTGGCGCTGGCCTGGAAATGCTCAGCCGTCAGCTCCCGGGAGCTGACATGTCCCAAACGCTGCTCAATGGAGCTGGTGAGCTCCTGACAGCCGGCGCCTTGAACCCCTTCCACCATCTCTTCCACCCGACCATCGGGCCGAATGCGGAAGCGAATGCTTTGCAGGGGCACTAATGAGCAACCGAGGAGGCCTGATGTTAGCCAAATTCTTCCAATCTCAGCGAAATTCAGGCGATCAGGCCGTCTTCCACCAGGGCCTGCAACTTGGCCAACACCTCACCATTCCCCAATTGCTCCAGGGCTGAGCGGGCGTCTTGGCGCACGCCGAAATCGTTGTCGTTGAGCAGGGTTTGCAGCAAGCCATGCACCAGCTCCTCTTGGGCATCAGACGCCAACACTGGATACAAGCGGCCCAAGCCCCAGGCGCAATTGCTACGAACTTCCGCTTGCCCATCCACTTGCAGCGCCAGCAGCAACTCACGGGTCACGGTGTCGAGTTGCTGGGGCTGAGCCAAAGCGGCATCCGCCAAAGAGCCCGCGGCCCAGAGGCGCACCGCCGCGTTATCGAGGCGCAGGGCATTGAGTAGATCGGGAACCACCTCGGCTTCGGGGTAGTTGCCCAAGGTCCAAGCCAAAGCCTTGCGCACAAAGCAATTGCTATCGAGGCGGAACAGCTGTTGAAGCTGTGGCAACGCTTGGGGATCTGGGTTGCGGCCTAGGGCATACACCGCGCTCATCCGCAGGATCGGGCAGCTGCTGCCCAGCAGGGGCCGCAGCAGCGGCTGGCTGCGGGGATCGCGGTGCTCACAGAACACCTTGAGCCCTTGAAGCTGCTCTTCTTGGTTGCCCTGGAGCTGCCGCAAGGCTTCCTGCAACAGCTCTTCCGGCACGGCCTCGTCCTGACCGCAGTCATCGATCAGGTCAAGGGGATCAGGAGCCTCCTCCTGCTGCAATTCCCCCTCAAGAAGAGACAGATCAAATGGCAGATCGTTGCTCTGGGCCATGGCTCAACCCATGGGAGCCGGAGCGGCCATGTCGCCCGGCAGCCAGATGCGCGCACTCACGGCAAACAGGGCGAGGGAGAACACCAACAAGATGGCGGCCGGCAACAGCTTGGAGCGAAAAAAAGACACAACGAAATCAAGCGTTCATCCATTCTGGGGCCCAACCGCGGCTGCCGACTGTCGCCAGTCACGCCGTAAGGGCTGAAGACAGAGAACTGCAATCGCCAAACAGATCCAACCGGCGCGCTGTTGATGCAGCAAAAAGCCACCGGTGGCCAGCAATCCGCCAAAGAGCAAGCCGGTGCTGAGCACAAAGCGGCGCAGCAGGCGATCCAAGCCTTCCAGGGGCTCGATGCCAAGCCGCTGACGCCAGCGGCTCCAACCCGGACCTGGTGGGTTGACCTGCTGCACGAAACGCTCCAGCACCTCCGGCGATTCCGGCGGCGTGGCCACCAGCACCCCCAGCCAGATGAGTGCCGAGAGTCCAGTGGTCACCATCAGACGGATGCCGTAGTCATCGATGCGCAGCAGCGGCACCACGGAGGTGGAAAAACCCACCAAAAAGCCGCTGAGCATGGCGGCCAGCTCGGCTGCCGCATTCACGCGCCACCAGAACCAGCGCAGCACCAGCACCACACCGGGGCCGGTGCCAATGGCGATCACCAAACGGAAGACGGTGCCAATGCTGTCGCTGATCAGCGCCGTGACAACACCAAGGAGAAGCAAGAGCACAGAGGTGAGTTGGCCCACCAGCAGCAACTCCTTTTGCCCGGCTTGCGGGCGGCAAAAGCGCTGATACAGGTCATGGGTGAGGTAGCTGGCGCCCCAGTTGACCGCGGTACTGACCGTGCTCATAAAAGCGGCCACCAACGACACCACCACCAGGCCCAAAGCGACCGGCGGCAGCAACGAAACAGCCAGCGCTGGATAGCCCAGCTCGAGATCCTGTTGGGCTGGCAACAGCACCAAAGCAGCGAGGGCCACCACCACCCAGAGCCAACTGCGCACCAGGTAATTCACCACCAAAAACACCCAGCCCGCCACCTGGGCTTGGCGCTCATCCTTGGTGGCCAGCATGCGCTGAATGAATTCACCACCGCCATCGCTGCGGCGGAAACTCCACCACTGCAGGGCCAGATAGGCGCTGAACATGCTGATGCTGATGCCGCTGCCCTCAATCCAGCTGGGCCCCTCGCTGCCCCACTCCCAAGGCAACAGCGACAACAGCTCAGGGCGATCCATGGCCGCCAGCTTCTCCAACAGTTGGTCCATGCCACCCACCGCCTGCAGGGCCACGACCGCCACTGCCAAGGCACCGCCGAGGGCCAGCAGCAACTGCAAACCATCGGTGACAACAACGGCCCAGAGGCCGCCAGCCACCGTGTAGACGAGCACCAGGGCCGCCACCACCAGCAGCAGCCAAACCGTGTCGGAGAGGCCCGCCAAGGCCGGCTCACCGCTGACGATGCCCAAGGCTTCCACCACCTTGCGCATGGCCAAAAAGGCATAGCCAATGCCAATGCAATTCACCGGCAGGGCCAGCAAAAACGCCTTGATTCCCCGCAACCACGCCGCTGCTGGGCCGCCATAGCGCAGCTCCGTGAAGGCGGCATCGGTGAGCACACCGCTGCGGCGCCAGAGGGGCGCGAACACCACCGCCATGGCCACATGGGCCAGGCCAAAACTCCACCACTCCCAGTTGCCCACCAAACCGCGGCTGCCCACCAAACCGGCCACGTAGAGGGGCGTATCGATCGAGAAGGTGGTGGCCGCCATCGAGGCGCCGGCCAACCAGCCATTGAGGCTGCGGCCAGCAACGAAGTAATCGTCTTCACTGCTGTTGCGCCGTGCCAACCACAGGCCCAGCACCAGGGTGAACAGCAGATAGCCCGCCAGCAGGATCCAATCAATGGCGGCCATTAGCGGCCTCCCTGACGCTGGCGGCGCAGCTGACCACAGGCGGCGTTTTGATCCAAGCCGCGGCTCGCGCGCACGCTGACGGCCACCCCCCGCTGCTTCAACGCACCCGCGAAGGCCTCTACCCGCGCTGGCTCAGGGCGCTGAAACTCCTCTTCGGCAATGGGGTTGTACGGAATCAGATTCACGTGGCTCTGGAACCCTCTGACCTGCTCTGCCAGAGCTTGGGCCTGACGCGGGCTGTCATTGAGGTTGCCCAGCAAGATGTATTCAAAACTCACGCGCCGGCCGCTGATGGCGACGTAGTGGCGGCAATCCTCCAGCAGCTGCTCATACGGATAGGCCCGTGCTGTGGGGATCAGCTCTTCCCGCAGGGCTTGATCGGGGGCATGCAGGCTCACCGCCAGGGTGAACTGGGCGCGGCCGAGGCGCTCGAGCGCCAGTTCAGCCAGCCTGGGCAGTGTGTTGGGCACACCAACGGTGCTCACGGTGATCTGCCGCATCGCCATGCCCAAATCCCGGCTGAGGCAATCAATCGCCGTCAAAACATGGTCTGAATTGAGCAGCGGCTCCCCCATCCCCATGAACACCACATGGGAGGGGCGGCGCTGCATCACCTCCCGCACGGTGAGCACCTGATCAACAATTTCGTGGGGCGCAAGCGAGCGCTGCAGCCCTTCTTTGCCTGTGGCGCAAAAGCGGCAGGCCATGGGGCAGCCCACCTGGCTGCTGACGCAGACGGTGAGGCGATCGCGCGTGGGGATGCCAACGGTCTCCAGCGAGAGACCGTCATCGGTGGCGAGCAGCAGTTTGAGGGTGCCGTCTTGGGCGAGATAGCGCTCCAGTTCTGCGGAACGCCCCAACGGCAATGGCGCCTGCTGACGCAATGCAGCGGGCAACACCGTGATGTCGTTCCACTGGCGTGCACCTTTGGCATAGAGCCAATCGTGCAGTTGGCGCCCGCGAAACGCCGGCAAGCCTTGATCTTTGGCCCAGGTTTCAAGCTGAGCCTGACTCAGGCCCAGCAGTGCCTTTAGGGCCAAACCAGCAGGCCATGGCCGAGCCAGTGCTCAGCCGCCAGCAGGGCAAAGAAGCCGAGCATGGCCATGCGGCCATTAAGACGCTCGCAATGGGTGTGGAACCCAAAGCGGGGCAGGCGCCGCTGGGGCACCAGGCGTGGCTTAAGCGGGGTGGTGGCGGTGGGCACTGGGGAGGCGGCAACCATGAAGATCAGCTGTCTTGGCTGAGCAGGCCTTCTTCCTGGAGACCCTCAAGGGCCCCGGGATCAGGGACATGCTCTTCGGAGAGTTCCTCACCAGCCTCAGGGCGAGCGAAGGCTGCGAGGTTAGTGCGATCTTCGATGCCGTGGCGGCTGCGGGTGGCCTCCAGCTCGGTATCGGACGGGTCATCGAGAACCGCAGCATTGGCCTGAGGCAGCGGCATCTCCACGGTGTAATCCGGGCGCAGGTTGGTGGCGCGGCGGTAGCCGGCGTTTTCCTCGCCAAGGATGTCGGGATGGGGCAGAGCCTCCGCCTTGAGCTGCTCGTCGAAGCCGCTGAAGCCAGTGCCAGCAGGGATGAGGCGACCAATGATCACGTTCTCCTTGAGACCGCGCAGCCAATCGCTCTTGCCCTCAATGGCAGCTTCCGTGAGAACACGGGTGGTCTCCTGGAAGGAGGCCGCCGAGATGAAGCTGTCGGTGTTCAGCGAGGCCTTGGTGATACCCAGCAGAACCGGGGTGAATTCCGCCGGAGCACCGCCGGTGATGGCCATGGCCTGGTTCACCTGATCCACCTGGCGCAGCTCAATCAGCTCACCGGGCAGAAGGGTGGTGTCGCCAGCATCTTCGACCCGCACCTTGCTGGTCATCTGCCGCACGATCACTTCGATGTGCTTGTCATCGATGGTGACGCCCTGGGACTTGTAGACGTTCTGCACCTCTTGGACCAAAGCGGTCTGCAGGCGTCCGATCGCCTGGTTGGCCGCATCCATCGTTGGCAGGGGACCGCGCAGGTCTTCGAAGATCACCTCCAACAGTTCGTGGGGGTTGATCGGGCCATCGGTGAGCAGGTCACCAGCCTTGACCTCCTGGCCATCGCTGACCATCACGGTGCGGCCCAGCAGGATCGGGTAGTCGGTGTGCAGGTCTTCGCCTTCATTGACCGCCACGGTGGGGTAGTCCTCGCCTTCGGCCTGCTCAACCTTGATGGTGCCGGCCTTGCGGCAGAGCACAGCCGACTCACGGGGACGACGGGCCTCGAGCAGTTCCTCAATACGGGGCAGACCCTGGACGATGTCGCCGGTCTTGGCTCGCTCAAACACCAACTGGGCCAGGGTGTCTCCGCGGAGCACCAGGTCGCCATCGCGAACGTGCAGGATCGACTCGGGCGAGACCATGTAGGGACGGCCCACCCGCAGGGTGAGGCTGCTGCCTTTGACCTCTTCCACCTGGCCGCTGTGGGGGCAGGTGAGGCCGCCACCGATGTCATCGCCTTCGACCACACGCTGACCAGCTTTGAGGCTGTGCTTGCTGCCGCCCAGATCCACGCTGATGGTGTCGCTAGGGCGCTCAACAATCAGTCGGCGGATCGGTTCGTCATCCTTGCGATCAGGCAATTGCGCCACCCCGTCGTCCTTGCAAAGGATCTGAACGGTGGCCACCACATCGCCGCGCTTGATGCTGTCGCCATCGGCCACCTTCACCTCGGTGTGGGTGGAGCCGTGGCTGGCATCGGAGAGGGTGTCACGCCGCACCAAGTGGGTTTCCAGGATGGTGAGCTGCAGGCGCTGGATGGTCTTGGCGCGCTTGTCTTGGGCTGACTCCACATCCACCGTCATCTGGGGAGTGGTGTCGAAGGTTTCCAGCAGCAGCTGGGTGCGCAGCAGTTCCACACCCTCGACGGACTTGACCAGTTCGCCGTCTTTGAAAGCGAGGCGCTGAACGGCCTTCAGGCCCATGGAGGGACCATTGGCCTGCTTGACGGAGCCGAGCTCCGGCATGTGGGCCTCGTTGGGAATGGTGTACTCCTCAACAGGGCGGAGCAGCAACGCACCACCTTCGGGGGTGTCGACGGCTTCCACCATCTGCATGGCCTCAGCCTTGAGGCCAGGGGCGATCTCTTCGCCTGGGTTGACCATCTTGCCGCCGTCGCCGTAGCGGGCCAGCACCTTGCTGTCGGAGACCAGGTGCAACTGGCCGGAGCGGACGATGATTTCGCGAAGAATGTCGTTCTTCTGGGTGACCGTGACGATGCCGGCGGTCTGGCTGAAGATGTCCTTGACGACCTCAGTGCCGGCCTCGATCCACTGACCGTCCTCGATCATCAACAGGGAGATGTCCTTGTTGATCTCGTGGGTTTCTTGCGGGATCCACAGCAAGGTGCCGCCCTTATTGACCTCGTAGCCGTTCTTGGCGCTGCGGGCTTTTTTGATCGCCAGGCCAGGAGCGAATTTGACCAAACCACCGGTTTGGGTGCGGAAGCGGTCATCAGCCAGCTCAGCGATCACCTCGCCATTGGCGATCTTGGTGCCGGGCTCGGTGTTGAGGCGATAGCGGGTGCTGTCCTTGCTCTCGAGGTGCCAGATCTGACCGCTATGGGTCGTGGTGGCGATCAGCTTGCAGTCCTTCAGCGTGAGGCTGCTGGTGACGATCTCCACTTCGCGGGAATCACCCTGGGATTCGCGCAGGCGCACCGCACCACCAAATTCGGAGACCTGCCGGCTTTCCGCCAGCACCTCACCGGTTTTGACGTTGGCGCCGCCTTTGACCACCGGCATGGCGTTGGGCGGCAGGTTGTAGACGTCGCCGCTGAACACCCACATGCGGCCGAGACGCTGGGCCTTGAGGGTGATGTTGCCCTGACGATCGGGCACCTCCTTGGGCTGAATGACGTCCTCATAACGGACCTGACCAGCCAGGTCGCAAACCACATCCTTGGTGGCTTTCTCAACGCTCTTCTTGACCGCTGAACCACTGGAAATCTGGGCCAGCATCGTGTCGTTGGGGACACTGCCGCCGGCATTGACGAACAGAATCGAACCGGCGGTGACATCGAGCTTCTGGGCCTTGCCTTTACCGCTGGGCTTCACGGTCAAGGTGAAGTCGGTCTCAGCCAGCTGGGCTTCCACCCCGTGTGGGGTGCGGTGGGGACGAACCTTGGCCTTGGCACTGAATTCAACGCTGCCTTCCACTAGGGAGCGGACCACACCCGTTTCAGCGGTGGACACACCACCGGTGTGGAAGGTGCGCATGGTGAGCTGTGTACCCGGCTCACCAATGGACTGGGCCGCGATGATGCCAACGGCTTCACCCAGGTCCACCAGTTCGTT
>JAAXIH010000240.1 GCA_012270465.1 Synechococcus sp. | reverse complement strand
CGCGCAGATGTCGCTGATGCCCTGCTCAAACACCCCATGGGTGGAGGGGTAGGTGACCATCAAGGCAGCCAACTGATCGGCGTGCTGCTCGGCCTTGGCCGCCAGATCGGCCTGATCGATGTTGCCGGCCTCATCGCATTGCACCGCCACCACCTGCATGCCCGCCATCACGGCGCTGGCGGGGTTGGTGCCGTGGGCACTGGTGGGAATCAGGCAGATGTTGCGGTGGCCTTCACCGCGCTGGCGATGCCAAGCGCGAATCACCAGCAAGCCGGCGTACTCGCCTTGCGAGCCGGCATTGGGCTGCAGCGACACCGCCGCAAAACCGGTGATCGTGGCCAGCCACGACTCCAGCTCATTGATCAGCTGGTCGTAGCCCTGGCGCTGCGCCGCCGGAACAAACGGATGCAGGCGGTTGAAAGCAGCCCAGCTCACCGGCTGCAGCTCAGCAGCGGCATTGAGCTTCATGGTGCAGCTGCCCAGCGGGATCATCCCGTGCACCAAGGAGAAGTCCTTGGAGACCAGCCGCTGGATGTAGCGCAGCAGCTCGGTTTCTGAGCGGTAGAGCTGGAACACCTCCTGGGGCAGCCAACCGGTGGGACGCACAGGCAACTCGCCAACGCTCTTGGCCTGCGGCAGGGAGGCCAGCAGCTCGCTGACGGCCGGGGCGGTGCGGCCGCAACCAGCGGCAAAACACTCCAGCAGCGCCTGAACTTCCGCCTCATCGCTGCATTCATCCAGGCTGATGCCGGCGCCATCGGGCAAAGGCAGCAGGTTGAAGCCAGCGGCTTCCAGCCGCTCGATCCAGCTGCCGGGCTGATCGAGCCGCAGGCGCAGGGTGTCAAAAGCTGGGGCAGCCACGACTTCAAGGCCCAACTGCTGCAGGCCAGCGGCCAGGGCTGCTGTCAGGCGCTGCACGCGGCGGGCGATGGCGGTGAGGCCATCGGGGCCGTGGTGCACGGCATAAAAACCAGCCATCACAGCCAGCAGCACCTGGGCGGTGCAGATGTTGCTGGTGGCCTTATCGCGGCGGATGTGCTGCTCGCGGGTTTGCAGCGCTAGGCGCAGGGCGGGCTCGCCAGCCACATCGCGGGATAGGCCCACCAGCCGGCCGGGGATCTGCCGCTTGTAGGCCTCGGTGGTGGCAAAGAAAGCGGCGTGGGGGCCGCCAAAACCGAGGGGCACACCAAAGCGTTGGGCACTGCCCACCGCGATCTGCACACCCAGCTGCCCCACCGGTGGCATCAGCACCTGGGCCAGCGGATCAACAGCCGCAATCACCAGCACATCAGCGGCCTTGGCACGGGCAATCACCGCGGTTGGATCCGAGCAGGCGCCACTGGCACTGGGCAGCTGCAGCAGCAAACCAAAGCTGTCGTCACCGAAGTCCATCGCAGCGGGGTCAGCCACCACCAGCTCAATGCCGAGGGGCTCCGCGCGGGTCTGCAGCACCGCCAGGGTCTGGGGGAACAGATCGGCCTGCACATGGAAACGGCGGGCCTGCTTGCGGCGGCAGGCGCCATAGGCCAAGGTCATCGCCTCGGCCGCCGCGGTGGCCTCATCCAGCAGCGAGGCATTGGCGATCGGCAGGCCGGTGAGCTCGCTGATCAGGGTTTGGAAATTCAGCAGGGCTTCCAAACGGCCCTGGGCAATCTCCGCTTGATAGGGGGTGTAAGCGGTGTACCAAGCCGGGTTTTCCAGCACATGGCGCTGGATCAGCGCTGGGGTGGCGGTGTCGTAGTAACCGAGGCCGATCAGGTTGCGAAGCACCGTGTTGGCGGCTGCGCGCTGCTCCAACTCCCGCAGGGCTTGGCGCTCATCGCACTCCTGCGGCAAGGCATCGCGCGCCTGCTCGGCATCAATCAGGATTTCGGCAGGAACGCACTCCTGCAGCAGCTGCTCGAGGTCGCGGCACCCCAAGCGTTCCAGCATCTGGGCCTGCTCAGCAGGCGAGGGCCCGAGATGGCGTTGAACAAACCCAGCGCTCAAGAGCCCCCCTCCACTTTGGCGCTGTAGCTGGTGGCATCCATCAGCTGCTCCATCTGGGCGGGATCAGCGGGGGTGATCTTCAGCAGCCAACCCTCTTGATACGGATCGTTCTGCAGCAGCTCAGGGGTGTCGATCACGGCCTGGTTGGCCGCCACAACGGTGCCGGAGACCGGCGCATACATCTCTTCCACCGCCTTGACCGATTCGACGGTGCCAAAGCTGCTGCCCTTCTCGATGCTGGCGCCCACCTCGGGCAGCTCAACAAAGACGATGTCGCCCAGCTGATCAACAGCGAAAGCGCTGATGCCGACTTTGATTCCCTCGTCACTGGGGCCGGCGTATTCGTGGCTATCGGCGTAACGCAGCTCGGCCGGGAAGGAGAGGCCCATCGGCTGTTGGCTTTAAAAGTGCGCTCAGTCTGTCGGACAACCCTCCAATCTCGTGAGTGCGGCGGCCAATGCCAAAGCCGCATGAGCGCGGTGGGTGCCCCCCTGGCTGTACAGCACGTAGGGCTCCCGCAAAGGGCCATCGGCAGAGAACTCGCTGGTGCTGCCGTCAATAAAAGTGCCGCCCGCCATCACCAGCTCACTGGCATAACCAGGCATCGGCGCCGGCACCGGATCGACGTAGCCACCAATGGGTGAGCAGGCCTGAAACGCCCGGCACACCTCCTGCAGCGGCTGCGGGGCGCCGAACTTCACCGCCTGGATCACATCGCTGCGCTCTCCACCGGGCAGCGGTTGCACCGGCAGGCCCCGGTTGGCAAACACCTGGGCCACCAGATCGGCACTAATCAAGGCCTCAGCCACCATCTGCGGCGCCAAAAACAGGCCCTGAAACAGCAGCCGGTTGAGATCAAAGCCAGTGCCGCCTTCAGCGCCAATGCCTGGAGCCGTGAGCCGGCAGCAGGCCTGCTCCACCAAATCAGCGCGGCCGGCCACATAACCGCCGGTGGGAGCGATGGTGCCGCCGAGGTTTTTGATCAATGAGCCGGCGATCAGATCAGCCCCCACTTCGGTGGGTTCGGTGGCTTCCACCAGCTCGCCATAGCAGTTATCGACGAACACCAAGGTGCCGGGGCTGTGCTGACGCACCTGCTCCACCAGCCGGCCGATTTGGGCCACCGCCAGCGACGGCCGCCAGCTGTAGCCGCAGCTGCGCTGAATCAGCACCATCCGCGTGGCCGGACTGAGGGCATCAGCCAAAGCCGGCTCATCAACGCAGCCAGCGGCGGTGAGCTCAAGCTCGTCGTAATGGATGCCGAACTCGGCCAGGGACCCCTGGCCGCTGCCGCGCAGACCAATCACCTCCTCGAGGGTGTCGTAGGGGCGGCCGGTGATCGACAGCAGCCGATCGCCAGGGCGCAACACGCCAAATAAGGCAGCGGTGATGGCGTGGGTGCCGCTGACGAACTGCAGCCGCACCGCCGCGGCTTCCGCGCCAAGCACCCGGGCAAAGACGCGATCGAGCGTGTCGCGGCCGAGATCGTTGTGGCCATAACCACTCACCGAGGCGAAGTGGTGGGTGCCCACCCGCTCGGCTTGAAAGGCCGCCAGCACCTTGGCCAGCTGGGGCTGCACTGAAGCGGTGCGCTCTGCCGCAGCGGCAGTGAGTTGCTGCTGGGCAGCGGCGACGGCCTCCCAGGCCTGGGGAGAAGCAGCGGGCCAGGAGGGCAGCAAGGCCATCGGGCAACTGAAGGCCAGCCTGCTTCAGCAACGGTTTTCTCTAGCGGGAGCTAAGTTCGTCCGGCTTATGCGTCGCAACTGCGACACGGCATCCGCCGTTTACGGAGTCTCTTTTGGTCGTAGCCCCTACAACCGCGCCGACAGCCGCACGCGCTGCAGATGATCTGCACGAGCGGCTTTACGGGCGCCGGCCTCCCCTGCCGGCCAGTCAGCGCAAGCTGAAAGTGGGCACGACCCTGTTCATGCTGGCGATGCATGTGGGCGCCGTCTTTGCTCTGCTGCCTCGCTTCTGGAGCTGGCAGGGCCTGGTGGCTTTTGGCGTCCTGTACTGGATGACCGTGCTGGGGGTGACCCTGGGCCTGCACCGGCTGATGGCCCACCGCAGCTTTGAAGCCCCCAAATGGCTGGAGCGGGTGCTGGTGGTGATGGGCACCCTCGGCTGCCAAGGCGGCCCGGTGGAGTGGGTGGGTCTACACCGCCACCACCACAAGTTCTCCGACCAACCCAACGATCACCACGACGCCGGCCGAGGCCTGTGGTGGTCCCACAGCGAATGGATGCTGCACTCCATTCCTGCCCTGAAGCACCTGGATCGTTTCGCTGGCGACATGCGCCGCGATCCCTTCTACAACTGGCTTGATCGCTTCTTCCTGCTGCTGCAGCTGCCCCTGGGCGCGGCTCTGTATTGGATCGGCGAGAACACCGGCGTCCATGGCGGCGGCCTGGGCCTGGTGCTGTGGGCCATCCCCCTGCGCCTCACCGTCGTTTATCACGTGACTTGGCTGGTGAACTCCGCCACCCACGTTTGGGGCTACCGCAACTTCGATTGCCCCGACCGCTCCACCAACTGCTGGTGGGTGGCGATCCTGAGCTTTGGCGAGGGCTGGCACAACAACCACCACGCCTTCCCCCACTCAGCCCGCCACGGCCTGCGCTGGTTTGAGTTCGACATCACTTGGCAGCACATCCGGGCCCTCAAGAGCCTGGGCTTGGCCAAGCGCATTCGCCTGGCTCACTACCGGCCCTGACGCAGGCGATCCAGCAGCGCCTCGGGCCCTGAGGCCACCAGCTCTTTCATGCCAAGGGCCTCAATAGTGATGAACAAATCGCCGAGCTCGCTGTCGAACTCGGCGGCCCCGTAATCCCGCAGGCCAGCCATCACTTCGGCAAAACGCTCCCGGCGTTGCCGCTTTTGAGCTGGATAGGCGTCAAGCACCGCTTCGCGGCATTGGCGCCAGGGTTTACCGCCACTGAGCAATTCCGCCAACGCCGCACTGAGAGCTGGAGCCTCCTCATCGCTGATGCGCAGGTCAAAGCCGGGCGGCAGCGGGCGCAAGCCAATAAAGATCTCCAGCAACTCACCAGCAGTGAGCGGCGCGCCGGCGGCATCCAGCAAGGGCAAGGCCGAGATCTTCAGCGCTGCCAGCAACTCCTCTTGGCCTTCCAGCTGGGCCAGGCCATCGCCGCCCTTGGCGGCTTCGGCGAGCCAGCGGTTGCAGCTGCCCAAGGCCAAAAACACCTCAGGGCCAGGAGAAGAGAGCTTCTGGTTGCGCAGGTTGGAGAGCTGGGAGCTGTGCAGCCGGCCGAAATCAAGCTGTTCTGCCAGCGCCGGCAACACCCGGTGCGACCAACTGTTGCGCTCATGCCAGGCCTTGAGCATGGCGGCAAAGGCGCCGTGTCCGGCTTCGAGCTGTTCGCGGTAGCCCATGGGGCCGGGAATTCACTTTGCCCAGAGTAAGGGCGGTAATCCCAACCCGCATAGCTATGCAATATGGATTCGTATTGTTATTGTTGGCTCATTGATACGGATTCAGCCCAATGACCGTCGCTATCCCAGCGGCAACCATCTCAGCACCAGCCCGCTCGGCTGTGTTGAGTGCGCCGCACCCTGATAAGTCCACCCACTGCGATGGTCCCGGCCGCCGTTGGGGCACTGTTGGCTTTATGGCCAGCATCCACATCCTTGCTGTGGTGGCACTTCTGCCCATGTTCTGGAGCTGGCAGGCCGTTACCAGCCTGGCGGTTCTCTACTGGGTCACCGCCTGCCTGGGCGTGACCATCGGCTACCACCGCCTGCTCTGCCACCGCTCCTTCCGCCTGCCCCAATGGCTGGAGCGCTTCTTTGCCACCTGCGGCGCCCTCAGCTGCCAGCACGGCCCAATCGACTGGGTTGGCCTGCACCGCCACCACCACAAGTTCTCAGATACGGATGCTGATCATCACAACAGCAACCGCGGCTTCTGGTGGAGCCACATGGGCTGGATGTTCGAGGAAATCCCCGCCATGGGCGCCGTGCCCCGCTTCTCAGCCGATCTGGCCAAAGACCCCTATTACCGCTGGTTGAACAACAACTTCCTGCTGCTGCAGCTGCCGTTGGCCGGCCTGCTGTTCTTGATCGGCAGCCTCACCGGTGCCGGCGGCTGGGCCCTGGTGCTCTGGGGCATCCCCCTGCGCCTGGTGCTCGT
>JAAXIH010000128.1 GCA_012270465.1 Synechococcus sp. | reverse complement strand
GGGTGCACCTGGTGCAGGTCGTGAATCAGCTGCGCCAGATCCTCAATCGAATAGATGTCGTGGTGCGGCGGTGGCGAGATCAGCGCCACACCCGGCTTGCTGTTGCGCAGCCAAGCGATGTAGGGATCCACCTTGGGGCCAGGCAGCTGACCGCCTTCACCTGGCTTGGCGCCCTGAGCCACTTTGATCTCAAGCTGCTTGCCGCTGCGCAGGTATTCCGGTGTCACACCGAAGCGACCAGAAGCGATCTGCTTGATCGCCGAGCAGGCGGTATCGCCATTGCGCAAGCCACCAATGCTGGGGAGCACCTTGGAGCGCCCCTCGCCATCGACATCGTTGAGCACGTTGAAGCGGGCGGGATCTTCGCCGCCCTCACCGCTGTTGCTCTTACCGCCGATGCGGTTCATGGCAACAGCCAACACCTCATGGGCCTCGCGGGAGAGCGCCCCAAGGCTCATGCCACCGGTGCAGAAGCGGGCGCAGATGCTTTCAACGCTCTCGACTTGATCAATCGGCAACGGCGTTGGGGCCGGCTTGAGCTCAAGCAGGTCGCGCAGGGTGGTGACGGGCCGGTTTTCCAGCAGCGTTTTGTAGGTGGAGAAGTGGTCGTAACCGGGTCCAGCCTTCACCGCAGCGTGGAGAGCCTTGGCCATCTCCGGGCTGTTGAGGTGGTACTCACCGCCCGTGCGGTACTGCACAAAGCCCATGAACTCGAGCTTGGTGCGGTTGAGTTCGGGGAACGCCTTGGCATGCAGGCTGAGGGTTTCACTGGCCAGATCAGTGATCGAGAGACCAGCCACCCGGCTGGTGGTGCCAGCGAAGGCCAAATCAATCAGATCGGCGCCAATGCCAATGGCCTCAAAGATCTGAGCGCCGTGGTAGCTGGCCAGCAAGGAGATGCCGATCTTGGAGAGGATCTTGCGCAGCCCGTTTTCCAGCGCCACGCGCACGTTGGCCTGAACCTGATCGATGGTGAGGGCAGGCAACTTGCCCAGCTCGATCGCCTTGCGCACCTTGGGTTGATCCAGCCAATGGCGGCTGGTTTCCCAGGTGAGCCAGGGGCAAACGGCACTGGCACCAAAACCGATCAGACAGGCCAGGTGGTGGGTGCTCCAGCACTGGGCTGTGTCCACAACGATGGAGGTCTGCAGGCGCAACCCCAGCCGCAGCAGGTGGTGGTGCACCGCACCCACCGCAAGCAGGGCGGGGATGGTGGTGTGGCTCGCGGTCACCCCGCGATCGGAGAGCACCAGAATCGTTTTGCCCTCGCGCACGGCCGCTTCCGCCGCGCTCTGCAAGCGAGTCACCGCCTGCTGCAAGCCAGCGGGGCCATCGGCCACAGCCACCAGGGTGGAGAGGGTGGCTGCTGGCAAGCCGTGGGAAGTGGCAGCCGCCAGTTCCGCTTCGTTGAGGATCGGGCTGGGCAGATGCAACATCCCAGCGGCGCTGGCCTCCGGTTTGAGAGACGAACCACGGCGACCCAGATGCATCTCCAGGCTCATCACCAGTTTTTCCCGCAGCGGATCGATCGGCGGGTTGGTGACTTGGGCGAAGCGCTGCTTGAAGTAGTCGTACAGCAGGTGGGGCTTATCGGAGAGCACCGCCAAGGGGATGTCATCCCCCATGCAGTAGGTGGGCTCTTTGCCCGCGGCGGCCATGTCCTCAATCACCAGCTCAAAGTCTTCAGCGGTGAAGCCAAAGGCGGTCTGCTGCTGCAGCAGCTCCAGATCGCCCAGCTGTTTGCTGGTGGACCAGGGCTGGGGGTCCAGGTTGCGGCGGTGGTCATTCAGCCACTGGGCGTAGGGATAGCGGCTCGCCACCTCACGCTTGACGTCCCAGTTGCGCAGCAAACGGCCGTTTTCCAGATCAACCGCCAGCATCTGGCCGGGGCCAAGCCGGCCTTTTTCGATGATGCGGCTTTCATCGAGCTCCACCACACCGGTCTCTGAGCCCATCACCACAAAGCCGTCGTTGGTGAGGCAGTAGCGAGCCGGACGCAAGCCATTGCGGTCCAAGGTGGCGCCGACGCTGCGGCCATCGGCAAATACCAACAGAGCCGGGCCGTCCCAGGGTTCCTGAGTGCAGGCGGCGTACTCATAAAAAGCCTGAACCTCTGGCTTGTCGTCCAGCTCGGGCTGATTGCGGAAGGCCTCGGGGACCAGGGTCAGCAAGCTGTCGGTGATCGGGCGACCGCTGCGCACCAGCAGCTCAAGGGTGGCGTCGAGGTTGGCGGAATCACTGAAGGCTGGGTTGACCACGGGCTTGAGGTCAGCGGCATCAGCGCCCCAAAGCTCATCGAGGTTGCTCTCCGCCGCTTTGGCCCAGTTGAGGTTGCCCAGCAGGGTGTTGATTTCCCCGTTGTGCCCCAGCAGACGCATGGGCTGTGCCAGAGGCCAACGGGGCAGGGTGTTGGTGCTGAAACGGCGGTGGTACACCGCAAAGCTGACGGCGAAACGCTCATCGCTCAGATCGCCATAGAACGGCGCGAGCACCTCCGAGCGCACCATTCCCTTGTAAACAACAGTGCGACTGCTCAACGAGCAGAAGTACAAGTCGCTGGCCTTGGCGCCAAAGCTGACGCGAGAGCGGTCGCCGCAACGCCGGCGCAGGCGGAACAGCAACGCTTCGAGTTCATCACCTTCAACATCAGCCCCCAGCAGCCACTGTTCAATCTGAGGGGCATTGCTGCGGGCCAACGGGCCAAGCACTTCGTGATTGGTGGGAACCACCCGCCAGCCGAGTGGACGCAAGCCGAGCTTGGTGGCCGCCTCATCGCAAAATGCCCGAGCCTGGGCCGCACGCTCAGGTTCCCTGGGCAAAAACACCATGCCCAAACCACGGGCTTGGCCAGCTGAGTCAGCAGCCTGCGGCCATACGGCTTCTAAATACGTCCAAGGGATACCGCTGAGCACACCAGCGCCATCACCGGAATCGCCATCACCGCCGCAGCCGCCGCGGTGTTCCATGCAACCGAGGCCGCGCAAGGCCTGCTGCATCAGCCAATGGGACTCCTGCCCCTGAAGCTGAGCCAGGAAACCAACCCCGCAAGCATCCTTTTCCCCAGCAACAGCTGCCGGAGCCGGGCTGTCGAGATGGGGCCAAGAAGCAGAGAGGTGGGTAGACATGTACGGAAATTCACGGCTTGGTTTGCTGGCTCAGGCCCAAAGGCGCGAAAAAGCACACCGAAGGAAGATCCTAAAAGTTCGAGCCCTGGCTAAGTTGCTTCGATCACGCCGGGGTGTTTGAGGTGCTGCCAGTCAGTCCGCCCCCACCGCCCAGCCCGCCTGCGCTGCTGCAACTGGTTGAAAACCCTGTCAGCGAAGGGAATCAACTCTCAATTAATGGCCGGCCACTTCCGGTGCGCTGGCGCTTTGAACCCGGCACTCCAGATCGGATATGGCTGCCGCTGGATCTCCTGGAAGCCGAACTCGGCGTAGAAGCCAAACGCATCGCCGGCGGCACCCTCGAACTGAGCTGGTTTGGCCAAGAGCAAACCATCAGCGCTGACGAGCAAATCAGCCTCGACGACGAGGTGGCGGTTGAGGTGGCGGCCCTGCTCCGCGATGGCGGCATCCGCCTGCAGCTGGAGCCCGGCAGCGACGGCGACGAACAACTGGCTCTGCAATTGCCTGCGCCACGGTTCTTACGGCTGCGGGAGTCGATCCGTGATGGCAGCCAGCGCCTGGTGCTCGATCTCAGTGGGCCAACTCTCCTGCCTCGCAGCGATGGGCAACTCGAACTGCCGCTGAGCAACCCCAGTGCGGCGGCCCGCGCCCTACGGCAGCGAGGCCTGGAGGCTGGCATTGATGGCTGGCGTGTACTGCTGCCCATTGAGGGCTGGAGCCAATTCAGCCTTGGCCAGCCCGCCCGGCTGGTGCTCGATGAGCGCAGCAACGGGCTGGCGCCGATGGCCAAACGGCCGCAACCGTTGCTGCCCGCTGGCAGTGGCGGCTTGCAGATGGAGCAGCGGCGTTTGGGAATCCGCCGCCAGAACTACCGGGTCAGCTTTGTGCGATTTGATCCCACCGCCCAACCCTTCAAGTTGGTGCCCCTGAGCCGCCAAACCATGGTCGGACTCGGCTCACTGCTCGGGCTCGCCCGCTCCCAAGGCGCCGTAGCGGCCATCAACGGCGGATTTTTCAACCGGATTCAGGCCCTGCCCCTGGGCGGCTTGCGCGATGACGGCGACTGGCTCTCGGGCCCGATCCTCGATCGCGGCGCCATGGCGTGGGGACCACAGGAACTGCCCCAATTCAGCCGGGTTCGGCTCAACGAAACCTTGGTGAGCGATGCGGGTGAGCGCATTGAGCTCAACGCCATCAATAGCGGCTGGGTCAAAAAGGGAGTGGCCCAATACAACAGTCTTTGGGGGCCCCGCTACCAAGCGATTACGGGAAGAGAAGAGGCGGTGTTGGTGCAGGGCCAAACAGTGGCGCGCCGATTTAGCCATGCCGAGCTCAGCCGCGGCGTTGGCCTGCGGCGCGGCGAAACCCTCGTTGTGGCAAGAGGCGGAGCCCCCTTGCCGCTGAAGGCGGGCGATGGCGTCAGCCTGGAGCGGGCCATGGTGCCCAAAGCCTTTGCTGATCTGCCCAACCTGATTCAAGGGGGCCCCTTGCTGCTGAACCAGGGGAAAGTGGTCCTCAATGGCAAAGCCGAGCGCTTCAGCTCAGCGTTTATGCGCCAAAAAGCACCCCGCAGCGTGGTGGGCAGCGACGGCGATCGGATTTGGCTGCTCGCTGTGGAAGGTCAAGGCAATGCCGGCCCCACCCTCAGAGAGACCGCAGAACTGATGCAGAAGCTTGGCCTCAAGCAAGCCCTCAACCTTGATGGCGGCAGCTCAACCCGCCTGATGGTCAGACATCAAGGGCGTTCCAGTGGGCGCGGCTTTGGCGCTGCCATTCACAATGGCTTGGGCATCGTGCTCAGCCCCAACCGCTAAGTCCCATGGAGCCCAAGGCCGGCTTTTTCATCACTCCCCGCGCTGCAGCTGAGCTGTGCCGCCTTTCGCTGCGCGCAGGCCAGCCCGGCTTAGCTCATCTCAACTTGGTGGAGGGCAGCTGTGAAACCTGGGCGCTGCAATTGCGCGGCGGCACGGGCTCCGGTGTGGCGCTGGCGCGAGCCGATGGCATCACCCTCTACGGGCGACGCGAGCAACTGGCGCTGCTGAAGGACATGCAGCTCGACTACCAGGGGGATCTCAGTGGCGGCGGCTTCCTATTGCGGGGCGGCGATGAGATTCGCAGTTGCGCCTGCGGCAGTGCATTCAGCCGTCTCGAGAGCTGACGAGTGCTCAGGTACTCTGGTCGATTGTCGAATCCGGTTGGCCCAGCGGCCCGCCCCCGGTCTTAGATGCCCACCATCCAGCAACTGATCCGTAGCGAGCGGCAGACCCTCTCCCGCAAGACCAAGTCTCCTGCTCTGCGGTCCTGCCCGGAGCGCCGAGGGGTCTGCACTCGCGTGTACACCTCCACACCCAAAAAGCCGAACTCGGCTCTGCGGAAAGTGGCTCGTGTGCGCCTCACCTCTGGCTTTGAGGTCACCGCCTACATCCCAGGCATTGGCCACAACCTTCAAGAGCACTCCGTGGTGCTGATCCGCGGCGGTCGTGTGAAGGACCTCCCCGGTGTCCGCTACCACATCATTCGCGGCACGCTCGATACGGCTGGCGTTAAAGACCGCCGTCAGAGCCGCTCGAAGTACGGCGCCAAAGCTCCCAAGGAGTGATCTTCACTCCGCTCTATTTCTTCTACCCGCTGATCCCCACACTCCATGTCACGCCGTAACGCCGCCGTAAAGCGTCCGATCCTGCCCGACCCCCAGTTCAACAGTCGTCTGGCATCGATGATGGTGGCCCGGCTGATGAAGCACGGCAAAAAATCCACGGCACAGCGGATCCTGTCTGATGCCTTCGGTCTGATTGGCGAGCGCACCGGCGCTGATCCTCTGGAAGTGTTTGAAACCGCCGTGCGGAATTCCACCCCCCTGGTGGAAGTGCGTGCACGCCGAGTGGGTGGTGCCACCTATCAGGTGCCCATGGAAGTGCGTCAGGAACGCGGCACCGCCATGGCCCTGCGCTGGCTGGTGAACTTCTCCCGTTCCCGCGGCGGCCGCAGCATGGCCCAGAAGCTGGCTGGCGAACTGATGGACGCTGCCAACGAGGCAGGCAGTGCTGTTCGTAAGCGCGAAGAAACCCACAAGATGGCTGAAGC
>JAAXIH010000220.1 GCA_012270465.1 Synechococcus sp. | reverse complement strand
GATGTGCGCGCTGCCGAAGAAAGCCTGCAGCTGATGCTGCAACTGGCCGGCCGCGCTGGCCGCGGGGAACGGCCTGGTGAAGTGCTGGTGCAGACCTACAGCCCGGATCACCGGGTGATCCGCCATCTGATCGATGGCCGCTACGGGCGCTTTTTGCAAGAGGAAGCCAGCGTGCGCCAAGGGGCTGGCTTGGTGCCCTACAGCCGCGCTTGCATCCTGCGCCTGGCTGGCCCTGCCGCCAGCCTCACGGCCAGCACCGCCACCACCATCGCTGAAGCCATCGGCCCTCAACTGCAAGCGGCTGGTTGGTTGGTGATCGGACCAGCCCCGGCCGCTCGCTCCAAGGTGGCCGGCCTCAGCCGCTGGCAATTGCTGCTGCAAGGCCCCGCTGACTCCGCCTTGCCGCTGCCGGCAGAAGCTGAGCTGCGCAAGCTGCTGCCCCGAGGCGTGCACCTGGCGATCGATCCAGATCCCTTGGAGCTTTAAGCCCGCTGGCCAGCTTGGAACTGCCGCAGCAGCAGGCTGATGATCAGCAGCAGCAGCACCACAACGCTGCCAAGGCCCAAGCCACTCCAACGCCAGCTACGCAGCAGCAGGTGGTTGACCTCACCGGGTTGGGGCTGCCAATCGAGTTGCTGAGCTGATTCGGTCTCGATGGGGGGCTCGGCTTGGCGAACCGCTGCCGCACGGAAGGGATGCCAATGCAGATGCAGCTCCAGGCCAGGCACAGGCTCGAGCCCTGAGAGGTCCCAATCGAGCTGGATCTGTTGCTGCACGCCCACCAGCCAATTGCGCTCACGCCACTGCAGCTGCGGCTGCGGCAGCTCTTCTGCCATCAGCTCAGAGGCGCCGCTCACCTGCTCTTGCAACCAAGGCGCCAACCCCTGCAGCCCCAACAGCACAGGCTTTTGGCGGCTTGCTGTGGTGCCTTGCAATTGCTGCTCCACCACCACCCGGCCTGGGGAGGTGAAATGAAAATCGGTGTCGACGCGAACGCAGCCAGCCATCAGCAGCGTCAGCCCGAGCAACACAGCCATCGCCAGGGCAGCAAAGCCAGCTGGCGAACGGGTGCGCCCAACCGGTGGCGGCGGCGGCGGTGGCGGGGTTTTGCGTCGCCGCGAGCGGCGACCGGCTTTGGCCACACCTTCCAGCGCTGGCATCGATCCCAGCTGCGGCAACTCAACCTTGCGATCAGCTGGCACCTGCAGCACGGGGGCCTCCAACACCTCCAACAAGGCGCGGGCTTGGCGGCGCAGCTCCACATCACCGCACTGGGCAGCAGCGCGGCAACTCTGTTTGGCCCGCTCGCCATCGCCGAGCCCCTGATGGGCTGTGGCCTGCAGCAAGCGCACCTCGGCGCCCAACTTCATGGTTACCGGCAACTTGGCAGCCACAGGTTCCAGCAGCTGCAACACCTGGCGGTATTCGCCGCAGCCCAACGCGCTTTGCGCGGCCTTGATCGCCTGGTCCATGGCCTCAGCCCTGTTGGCGGCTTCCCAACACCATCGTGCCGATTCCTGAGTTGGTGAACACCTCAAGCAGCAGGGAATGGGGAACGCGCCCATCGAGGATGTGGGCCGCCCGCACCCCTTGGGCCAAGGCGCGAATGCAGCACTCGGTTTTTGGAACCATGCCGCCGGCCACCACGCCGGCATTGATCAGCTCGCGGGCCTCCGACAGGCTGAGCTGATCAATCAATGACTGGGGATCATCGCGGTCGCGCAGGATTCCGGGGGTGTCGGTGAGCAGGATCAGTTTTTCGGCATCCATCGCCGCGGCCAATTCACCGGCCACCGTGTCGGCATTGATGTTGTAGGGCTGGCCGTCATGGTTGGGGGCCACGCTCGAGATCACCGGGATGTAGCCCTGATCGAGCAGCGGGATGATCACCGAGGGATCCACCTGGGCCACATCACCCACCAAACCCAAGGAGCCATCGCCATGGGTGCGGGCCTGCACCAGGCCGCCATCGGCGCCGCTTAAGCCCACCGCCCGGCCGCCAACGCGGTTGAGGCCATTGACGATCTGTTTGTTGACGCGGCCCACCAACACCATCTCCACCACATCCATGGTGTCGGGGCAGGTGACCCGCAGACCCTCTTGGAACACCGGTTCGATCGACAGGCGATTCAGCCACTGGTTGATCTCAGGGCCACCGCCATGCACCACCACCGGCTCCACACCAACGCTGGCCAGCAGGGCCACATCGCGAAACACCGCATCGCGCAGGTCTTCGCGAACCATGGCGGCTCCGCCGTACTTGATCACCACACGGCGACCACGAAAACGCTGGATATAAGGAAGGGCCTCGCTGAGGACCTCAACCCGCAGAACATCCGGTGACGACATGGCTGGCTCTAGGGACATGGCTGACGCAATTGCACGGTGAGCCGGTCAGCGTCTCCATCCTCCAGGCTGGCCTCCAAGCCAGGCCCAAAGAAGCGGCCCAAGCGAGCGGCCTTCTCATGCCAGTGCTCACGGGGCACATCCCCCAGGGCAAACACCATCTCAAGGGCATAGCGGCCGCCGTGGTCGTACTCGGCAATGCTCTGCAGTTGCGGCGGGTTCTCCTCATCCCAGAGCTTGAGGGCTTCCAAGGAGCTCTCCAGGTGAGCCTTTTGGCCATAACGCCAGCGCACCACATCCTTCAGCAGCTTGAGCTGCTCCTTGGTGCCGGTGGATTCGCGCAGCTCACGGAACTGGGCCGCTGGCGTCAGCCGGGCGGGCGGCGGCAGCTCAGAGGACTTCAGCGCCAAGCCACCCAAAAAGATGGGGATGCCATAAAAAATCGTTGGCAGGCTCACGTTGGGGGAGTCGGTGGCATAGGCCACCGAACCGATCACCGTCAGCACGGCGCCGGCCACTGTCAGCAGCGATCCTGGAGAGAACAGATCTTTCATCGCGTCATCTTCCCGTAAGGCGAGCGAAAATGATGGCGAAAACCAAGGGCCCATGAGCGACGCCGAGACCACGCCAGCTGAGCTACTCAATCAACTGCAGCAGGACCGGCGTTGGCTGTTGCGCCAACTGGACCAGGGCCAGTGGCCCGAGCTGCGTCTTGATTTGGCTGCCCTAGAGCGCGAACTCGGGCAGCTGCTGGATAAAGCCAGCGAGCAGATTTCTCAGCCTTGACCCCCTGCTCAGAAGGGAATCTCATCGTCGGGGAGGTCCACCAGCGGGCCGGTGTTCCAGCTAGGAGCTTCAGCTGCAGCAGGAGCGGCGGCCTTGGCCGGGGCGGCCTTGGCTGCGGGAGCCGCGGCAGGAGCCGAACCAGCGCTCGGGGCCGGGGCAGCAGAACCGCCACCACCTGCAACCGGGTGCATGCGCGAGAGGGTGAATTCGGCTTTTTTCTCCTTAATGCCATCGGCGCGCGCCATGGTGTTCATGCGCAGGCGGCCTTCGAGCACCAAGCGTTGCCCCACTTGCACGCGGCTTTGCAGGTCCTGAGCCAGGCTGCCAAAACCCACCACCTTGAGTTCGCCCGGGGGGTCTTCGGCGCGCAAACCATCGATCCGCACCGACATCTCAGCAATCGGCATCTGGTTGTCTTGGGTGTAACGGATCGTGGGCGCCCCCAGCACTTCCACCTCAAGCAGGCAGTGATTCACGTCGATCGCGGCGTTGTGGCGCCCATCCTCACCCATGCAAGCCAGTGGAGCCAGTGCCATGGATGAGCAGCGCATCTGGCTGCTCAGCGGCACCGGCGAAGGACCACCGCTGGCGGCTGAGCTGCTGCGGCGTGGCTGGCAGCTGCGGGTGAGTGTGGTGAGCAGCGCGGCAGCACGGGCCTACCCGGTCCACCCCAACCTGGAGCTGAAGGTGGGCGCCTTGGGCGATGGGGCCGCGGTGCAAACCGCCTTGGCCCAATGGCCCTGCCGCTGGGTGGTGGATGCAGCGCACCCTTTTGCCCGCAGCATTCATCCGGCCGTAGCCAAAGCCTGCGCAGCCCTGGGCCAACCGCTGCTGCGGCTGCAGCGGCCGATGTTCACCAGCCCTGGGGCCACTGTGTTGGCGGGACTTAAGGAGCTGGCCACGCTGCCACTGGAGCAAGACAGCCTGCTGCTGGCCCTGGGCGCACGCGAGCTCGCTGCTGCCTTGCGCTACAGCCGTGCCCGTGAACACGCCGTGCGGCTGCTGCCATCGGCCACGGCCCTGGGGCAAGCGCTGCAATTGGGGCTGCCGGCTGAGCGGATTGCCTGCCTGCGGCCGCAAACCAGCAGCAGCATTGAGGGATCGGTGGAAGCAGGGCTCTGCCGCCGCTGGGGCATCACCGCCGTGTTGGCCCGTCAATCGGGCGGACCGCCGGAGCAGCAATGGCATCAGATCTGCCAAGCCATGGGCCTCAAGCTGCTGCTGCTGGCCAGGCCCGAAAGCTCTGAACCGAATGGCTTGGAGATGGCAGCGCTGCTCGCCAGGCTGGGATGGCCGTCATGAGGAGTGCGCCGTGAAGCTGCTCGTGGTGCTCACCACCGAAGCCAACCAAGCCAAGGCCGAAGCCCTGGCGGCCCAGCTGCTCGAGCAACGGCTGGCGGCCTGCATCGCCTTGCAGCCGCAGAAGTCGCTCTATCACTGGCAGGGCCGCATCGAGCAGGACAGCGAAGTGCAGCTCGTGATCAAGACCAACACCGAGCGCCTGGAAGCACTGGAGATCGCGCTGCACCAACTGCACAGCTACGACGTGCCGGAGTGGATTGTGCTGTCAGGCGAGTGCTCCGAGGCCTACGGCAGCTGGCTGAGCAGCAGCCTCAAGCCGCCGCAGCCAGGGCCGGGAGATGCTGCTGCACCAGGTCTTTGAGTGAAACCTGGGGCCTCGGGCCCATCTGGGTCACCACTTGACCGGCGCAGAGCGATGCGATTTGGCCGCACTGATCAGCCGCCAGGCCCTGGGTGTAGCCATACAGGAAGCCCGCGGCATAGGTATCACCGGCACCGGTGGTATCGCGCAACTCGCCCAAATTGAAGGGAGCAATGGCGTGGGTGGTTGCACCCTCCAGCACCCATGAGCCCTGCTCACTGCGGGTGAGGCACGCCAAGCGGCAGTGCTGACGCACCTGCTCGGCCGCCTCTTCAAAACTGGAGGCCTGATAGAGGCTGATGATCTCGGCTTCGTTGGCAAACAGGATGTCGACGTGGTTCTCCACCAGGTCGCGGAAGCTGTCGCGGTGGCGATCCACGCAGAAGGGATCCGAGAGGCTCAGGGCCACTTGACCGCCATTGGCTTTGACCTCCGAGGCCGCCGCCACAAAGGCGCGTTTGGCTTCTTCGGCATCCCAGAGGTAGCCCTCGAGGTAGAGCACCTTGGCCCGGCGCACCATCGACAGATCAATGTCGTTGGGATCGAGATGCACCGACGCTCCCAAGAATGTGTTCATGGTGCGCTGCGCATCCGGGGTGACGAGGATCATGCAGCGGGCTGTCGAGGGACCGCTCTGCACAGCAGGGGTGTCGAACAGGCAACCGGTGGCGCGCAAATCGTGGGCAAAGATGCTGCCCAATTGGTCGTTGCGCACGCGGCCAATGAAGCCAGCGCTGCCGCCGAGCTGGGCGATGGCCGCCATGGTGTTAGCCACCGAGCCGCCAGAGGTTTCAACGCCAGGGCCCATGGCGCCATAGAGGGCCTCGGCCTGCTGCTCATCAATCAGGGCCATGGTGCCCTTGGTGAGCCCTTGGCTATCGAGAAAAGCGTCGTCGCTCTGGGAGAGCACATCAACGATGGCGTTGCCAATGCCAACGACATCGAGGGCTGCAGGGGTGGTGGTCATGCGCTGAGCAGTGCTCGTTTGGGTCCGTGGATGGGATCTTCCACCACGATGGTTTGATCGCGGCTGGCCCCCAGGGACACGATCGCGATGGGCACCTCCATCAGATCCGCCAAGAAGCGCAGGTACGACATCGCTTTCTCCGGCAAGTCATCAAGGCTGCGGCAATCTGCGGTGGAGGTTTGCCAGCCCGGCAAAGTTTCAAACACCGGCTTGCAACGGGCGAACTCCGAAGCGCTGCTGGGGAAGTGAGTCACCCGCTGGCCATCGAGCTCATAGGCCACGCAAACCTGGATTTCATCGAGCTCATCGAGCACATCCAGCTTGGTGATGGCCAGGCAATCCAAGCCATTGACCTCCACGGCGTAGCGACCAATCACCCCGTCAAACCAACCGCAGCGGCGGCGGCGGCCCGTGGTGGTGCCGTACTCGCCGCCACGATCACAGAGGTGATCGGACAGGCTGCCCTCCAGCTCAGTGGGGAATGGCCCCTCACCCACGCGGGTGGTGTAGGCCTTGGCCACACCGATGACCCGGTCGATCAAGGTCGGACCAACCCCTGCGCCAATGCAAGCTCCACCCGCCACAGGGTTGGAGGAGGTCACATAGGGATAGGTGCCGTGATCGAGATCCAGCAGGGTGCCTTGGGCCCCTTCAAACAGGATGTTTTTACGCGCCCGCGCGGCGTCATGGATGGCGCGGGTGCAATCCACCACATGGCTTGAGAGGCGGCGGCCGTAGTCGGCGTATTCAGCAATCACCTCCTCGGCATCGAGGGGATCAATGCCATACAGCTTCTGGAGCTGCAGGTTTTTCGCAGCCAGCGGCCCCTGCAGTCGCTCGCGCAGCAGCTGCTCGTCAAGCAGATCGATCATGCGCAGACCACTGCGCTCGGCCTTATCGGAATAGGTGGGGCCGATGCCACGGCCGGTGGTGCCAATGCGCTGATTACCGCGCTGTTGCTCCATCGCCTGATCCAGCAGGCGGTGATACGGGAGCGTCACATGGGCGGTGGAGGCCACCTTGAGGCCGCTGGCATCGATGTCGTTGCTAGCAAGCATCTCAAGCTCGCCCAGCAACACCTTGGGATCAACCACCGTGCCGGAACCGATCAGGCAGGTGGTGTCGGGATACAGGATTCCAGAAGGGATCAGGTGCAGCTTGAGCACTTGACCATCAACAACGATGGTGTGCCCTGCGTTGACCCCGCCCTGATATCGGACAACAACGTCGGCAGAGCGGCTGAGCAGATCGGTGATCTTTCCCTTGCCCTCGTCACCCCATTGAGCACCGATGACGACAACGTTGGCCAAAGCAAGGGCGACTCAGGGCCGCAATCCGAACAATCCGCGATCTTTTCAGATCAAGCACCCCTGAGTCAAAAAATCAGCTGCCCCGTACGACGGTGAGCTCAGCTTTGTGGAGTTCCTTCTCCAAACGGGCACGTAGATCGTCAGACAGCGGGCGGTTGTTGGAGTTGGCGTAGTGAGCAGCCAGGGAGTTCAAGGCCGTCTGCATCGTTGTGAAGGAGGCCAAGCCATTCACGCGGCTATTGGGCCGGTACAGCGAGATGTACTCGTTGATCAAATTCCGGGCTTGCTGCTGCTGCTCGCTGCTGGCTTGACCATCCTCGGGAGCAATGGTGCTCAGCAGGCTTTTGGCCACGCTGACGGTGTCATCCACATAGGAGCCGCTGAGGCCTGAGGGGGTTCCCCCACAAGCGCTCAAGCCGAACACCAAGGCCACCACCAAAAGCAGCTGAAGGCCGGCACGCACCAGCTGTTGGCCGAAGCCCCGCAACGCAGCAAACACAGAGAAAGGCCGGCAGATTGTGCTGGACTTTAAGGGGTGCGCCAGGCAGGTGGCAGTGCGTTGCGGCAGTGCTTGGCCAGCAGCTGTTGCGTCCAAGCCGGCGGCAGATCGCGATCCTGGCCCGACCAACTGCGCTCCAAGGAAGGATCGCGCCGGTTCAGACCCAGCAAGGCATCCTGCTGGCGAATGCGGGTCAGGCTGACCACGCTGTTCTGCGGTTGCGTCTCATCACACTGCAGCTCCACCACCAAGGTCATGGCTTCGCTGGGCGTGCGAACGATCGTCACCGGGATGCTCAGTTGACGCACGCCGCCAGGAAGTGTGAGCTGGTTCTCAGCAGAGCCAATCTCCAAGCTGCGCTCACCAGGGACGGGCGTCGCTGGGGGCGACGAGGGGGCACCACCGCAGCCCACGAGCAGCGCAGCGATGCAAAAAGGGGCAATAAGAGGTCTCATCACAACCCCTGACGTTGTTGCTGCAGGGTCTCAAGCAACTGAGCCACCAGCTCCTGGTGGGGACCTTCCTGCTTATCACCACTGCAGCGTTCCACCAACTCGACCTGGCCAGACGCAGCGCCGCGGCCCACCACCAAGCGCCACGGAATCCCAATCAGTTCGGCATCTTTGAATTTCACGCCAGCCCGCTCATTGCGGTCATCGAGCAGCACATCCACCCCGGCCTGTTGCAACTGGCCATAGAGCGCTTCAGCCAACTCCACCTGCTGCGACTCTTTGCTGCTGGCGATCACGATCACCACTTCAAAAGGCGCGATGGGCACGGGCCACACCATTCCGGCGGAATCGTGGTGCTGCTCAACGGCGGCTTGGGCCAAACGCGACACGCCAATGCCGTAGCAACCCATCCACAAGGGGGCGTCTTGGCCCTGTTCATTGGCAAAGGTGGCGCCGAGTGCTTTGGAGTACTTGAGCCCCAATTGAAAGATGTGACCCACTTCAATGCCCCGGCGCGCTTGCAGCTGTTGGCTGGGGTCATGGCAACAGCGATCGCCGGGCAAAGCGGCGCGGAGCTCAACGCGCTGAGGGGTGGCCATGCCCGCCTCGCTCCAACTGGCAGCAACGCGATGGGCATTGGGGCGGTTGGCTCCGCAAATGAACAGCGGCAAGTCCAGGGCTGTGGGATCGGCTAAGCGCAGAAAACTGCTCTCCAGCTTTTTGCTGCCCTGCAACACCGCATCGCTGAGATCAGGTCCGAGATAGCCAAAGGCAGGGGCGTTCTCAGCAGCCACATGCTTGGCCTCCAAAGGCTCAATCCCTAACAGCGCTCCCCAGGCCTGGCCGTGCTGCTGATTCAGCCAATTGGACAGCTTCACCTCATTGAGCTGTTGATCACCGCGCAGGGAAATCAGCAGGGCCTGCTGGCGACCCTGCTCAAAACGCGCCACCAACAAGATCACCTTGACCAGCTGGGAGGCATGCCAGCCCTGGGCCTCCACCAGAGCATCAATGGTGGTTTGACCAGGGGTCTCTACCTCGCCTGCTGCTGTGTTCTCCAGGGGCACCGGCTCAGCAGCTAGGGATTCGGCCCGCTCTTGGTTGGCGGCATAGGAGCCGTCGGCACTGCTGAGGATCAGATCTTCACCGGCTTCGGCGGTGACCATGAACTCCTGGCTTGCCGAGCCACCGATGGCGCCGCTATCAGCTTGTACGGCAACAGCCTGGAGACCGCAGCGGGAGAAAATGCGGCGATAGGCCTGATCCATGGCGGCGTAGCCGCGGCCGAGGTCCTCGGCACTGGCATGGAAGGAATAGGCATCTTTCATGATGAATTCGCGGCCACGCATCAAGCCGAAGCGCGGACGGATTTCATCTCTGAATTTCGTTTGTATCTGATAGAGGTTGACGGGCAGCTGGCGGTAGGAGCGCAGCAGATCAGCAGCCAGGGCTGTGATCACCTCTTCATGGGTTGGGCCAAGCCCAAGCTCACGGTCCTGGCGATCCTGCAGGTGAAACATGATTCCTTCACCGGCTGTGTAACCCGACCAGCGGCCACTGCGCTGCCACAGCTCCGCGGGCTGCAACTGGGGCAGCAGGGTTTCGAGGGCCCCGGCCGCATCCATCTCTTGGCGCACAATCGCCGACACCTTGCGCAGCACCCGCCACATCAAGGGCAAATAGGCGTAAATCCCTGAGGCCACACGGCGGATGTAGCCACCTCGCAGCAGCAGTTTGTGGGAGGGAATCTCCGCCTCTGCAGGGTCATCCCGCAGCGTCACCAACAACAGGGCGGAGACGCGCATCGCTTGCAGCAGAACAGTTGGCGGAACCTATCACCGAGGCATTGAGGACGAAGAAAATAAATTGAGTCTCATAGGGACGATTCACCAACCTCCACAGGCTGAGAATTATTTATGTCTCAGAGGAAAACATCTGCTATGGTCTGGCCATTCCAGCTCGTCCAATCGCCGTCTCATGGTTGCCATGCCTCCTGCGGGATATGCCGGAAATGAATCCGAGGCATCTGTAACCCCTTCTGGCGAAAGCGCTGAGGGCTTAATTGGTATTGACGAAGTTCAGCGCGCGTTGAATCGTTCCCGCGCATCTGTATACCGCTACACAAATACTGACCCCCGCAATCTCAACCCTCCGTTTAATCCCAGGAAGCTCAATCCTGAGTACAGAAGCGATCAAAAAGATCCGCTGATGTTTCACCCCAACGAGGTGGCACGTTTTGCGCGTGATGTTCTTCGCATTAAAGAAGTCACGGTTGAAGTTCTCAATTCCCCCTACTCCGCTACCCAGCAACTACTGAGCACCATCCTCGATGAGTTGCGCGAGATTCGCGGCCTGCTGGCATCCTCTGGCGTTGAGCCCGCAGCCGATCTGAGCGCCCGCCTCTCCGCTTCTGAGCAAAAGCGTTCGGCCGCCTGAAGACAGATCTAGTCGGCGATGGCATGATATGGGCGACCCCAGCTGGCCACGGGCCATCTGCGTTTCAACCTCGTGTTGAGCGGGTTGTTCTCGTTCCGTCTCTATGACTCCGGCCCTGATCCAGTCGCCCAGCGACACTGGCACCGAGACAGGTAACAGTTCTGACGACCCTCACAGTCGAGGGATTCGTCCCCTTGATCAACTCACAGGTTTGGTGATCGGCCTGGCCGCACTGCTGCTGCCCCTAAGCGTGGTGTTGGCTGATTCGGTGTTGCCATTGAACCCGGCACCCACGCCAAGCTGGACAGGCTCCCTTCTTCGTCAATCCTGACCTCGAGCCGCGATGGACCTGAGTGCCATTCCCGCGCAACCGAATATCGGCTTACTCCACGTGGTGGTGGAAGTCCCAGCCGGCGGGCGCAATAAGTACGAGTACTTGCCAGCTCCAGGACTGATGGGCCTTGATCGGGTGCTGCATCCCTCGGTGCAATACCCCTTTGATTACGGCTTCGTTCCCAACACCCTGGCGGAGGACGGCTCACCGCTGGACGCCATGGTGGTGATGGAAGAGCCGACCTTTCCGGGTTGCCTGATCTTGACCCGCCCCATCGGGATGCTTGAGGTGATCGACAACGGCCGCTTCGACGCCAAGATCCTTTGCGTGCCCGCCAACGATCCCCATCTCGATCGCATGAGCAACCTGGGGCAGATTTCTGCCCAACAGCTTGAAGACATTGCTGAGTTCTTCCGCACCCACCGCGGCCTCGATGGCCGCATGACAGAAATTCAGGGCTGGAGCGAAGGCTTACCGGTGTTTGAGCACATCAAACACTGCATCACGGCCGCTTCTGAACCACCACTCCCTCCACCTGAAGCGCCTGATAAAACCGCAGCGGATCACTAAAGCCAGCTGCTGCCAGCAGGGCTGAGCGGCGCGCTTCACCGATGAGATGCAATGGCGTTGGCGCAGTAACCGCCTCCGCATGGCCATCCCCTTGAAAGCGCTTCAAAGCAGCCTGAAACTGCTGGCTGGTGCCGCTGGCCAAGCCACCTGATCCCGCCAAGACATCCACCAACACCAGTGGTGCACCGGGCTGGAGCAAGCGCGCCAATGCGCTTAAGAACGCCAGCTTGGCCCCGTCATCGGACAGCTCCTGCAGCACCAACACAGCGATGGCGGCTCCATAGCTGGCCTCACCAGCGAGATCTTCAACGCGGCTGTCGACCCAGCGCACCTGCTCTGCGCTGCCCCCCAAGCGGCGCCGGGCTTCATCGAGCATCGAAGCCGCTGGATCCACACCCGTCAGGGCCCAGTCAGGGCGGATGCTCTGGGCTTCACGCAATTCCGCACCCGTGCCGCATCCCACAACCAGCACCTTGGAACCGGGCGGTTGCAGCGCGGGATAACCCGCCAACAGTGACACCGACAACCTGGCCAAGCTGGAATAGCCAGGGATTTGCTGCCGCGCGAGGGCATCAAGATCCGCCTGACGGCTGGAAGGCTCCATGGACCCATGTTAGGCAGCACATCATTTCGGACCCCAATCCACGAAACCCACCCATTAGGCGGTTAAGTTGGTCGGCGCCTGTAACCCCAACCGCCGTGCCCACCATCCGTTTTGAGCAGGAAGGCCAGCAGGTCGGTTGCATCGAAGGAGCCAACCTGCGCAAGGCAGCTCTCGATGCGGGCGTGAATCCTTATCAAGGCCTCAACAACCTGAACAACTGCGGCGGCGTTGGCCAGTGCGGCACCTGCGTGATGGAAGTGGTGGAAGGGATGGAGAACCTTTCCCCTCGCTCCGATGTTGAAGAGGTTTATCTGGCAGACCGTCCTGCCACCTACCGCCTGAGCTGCCGCACCAGCGTGAATGGTGATGTCACCGTGCGCACCAAGCCCAACGACGCTGTGGGCAAAGGCTCCAACAGCTTGGTCGGCGCCCTCAAGGCCCTGCTTCCCATCGGCCGCCGCTGATCCTTAAGCGGTTATGGCCCTCGATCAACTCGACGCGTTTTTAGAGCACGCTCGCGCTCAGCCCGAGCTAGCCGAATCGTTGCGTCAGCCCCTGAGCTTGGAGGATTTCCTGCAGCTCGCCAAAGGGGCTGGCTTCAGCTTGTCTGAGCAGGATGTCTTTGAAGCCCAAGCCCGGGCCGATAGCAAGCGCAGCGACGCTGAGCTGCAAGCGCAAGCCGGTGAAGAAGCCAGAAGGATGCGCTCGTTTATTCCAGGCTGAAATTTGCCCCTAGGGTGAGTCGGCTTGAACCAGCAGCTTTGAACGGGGCCAAAAAACGCACGAAATCGGCCAACAGTTGGGGGTTCTGGCGCAGCTTGGTGGTCACCTTGGCGGTGGCCCTCGGCGTCCGCCATTTCCTGATCGAAGCGCGCTACATCCCCTCCGGCTCGATGCTGCCGGGCCTGCAGCTGCAAGACCGGCTGCTGGTGGAAAAGCTCACCTACCGCGCCCGTCCGCCCAAACGCGGAGAAATCGTGGTGTTCCGCGCGCCGCAATCCTTCGACCCTGCCCTGAAACAGGACTACGCCGTCAGCCCAGTGCGCTGTTTCATCGCCACCTTGCCGATCATTGGTGGCATTCCTGGGGTGCAGCAGCCGGCTTGCGAAGCCTTCATCAAGCGGGTGGTTGCCATCCCCGGAGACAAGGTGGAGGTGGACCCCAGCGGCCATCTCAAGATCAACGGCAAAGCGGTTAAAGAGCCCTACGTCACCCGCTACTGCCCCACGGGCAATGGCCAGGGTTGTCGGCCCTTGCGCGCTGTGGTGCCCCCCAAGTCGGTTCTGGTGCTCGGCGACAACCGCGCCAACAGCTGGGATGGACGCTTCTGGCCTGGCACCCATTTCGTGCCTGATAACCAAATCATTGGCCGCGCTTTCTTCCGTTTTTGGCCGTTGAACAGCGTGGGCTCCTTGGTCAGCCCTGATCCAACGACCACTGCTCAGCCGGCAGCAACCCCGAAGCCAACAGCTGCCCCTTAAGCCCCTGGGCTGGCAAGGGTGCATTAGCGGCCAAGCTGCCAGAGCGCGGTTGATGGGCCTGCTCTGGATCAAACAGCAACCAGCGCTGAGTGCCGGGTTGCAGCACTTCCGGCTCTTGAGCAAGAAACGCCGAAGGGCCCCAGCTCAAGGCTTGCCATAGCTCGCTGGGCTGCCAGCCATCACCAGCCACCAGGGCTTGCCACAGCGCCGGCAACACCGCCTGATATCCCGCCACGCCGGAGCTGCGCTGATCGAGCGGCAGCATCTGCTCTTCCCGATCGATCGGGCTGTGGTGCACGGAGACCGCCTGCAATACCCCGTCGCGCAGGCCGGCGCGCAAGGCCTGGCGATCAGCGATGGAGCCCAACACCGGGGTGATCGTCCAGCCAGGGGCCAGGGGATCCAAGGTGCTGTGATCCTGCAGCAGATGCCACCAGCACACACTGGCCTTGGGCCGGGCTGGGTGCTGACGCAGTTGCTCCACAGCCTGGGCTGTGGAGAGATTGAGCAACCGCAACTGGGGAGCGCGGCTGGCCAGGGCCAACAAGCTCTGCAATGGCATCAACTCGCTCGCCAGCGGTTCCGGCGGCCAGCCCAGACGCAAGGTGTCGACGCCTTCGCGTACCAGGCCCGATTGCGCCAGGGATGGATCGCGCGGTGCCACCAGCAGCGGCAGATCATCGGCATCCCCCAACAGCAGCACCCGCTCCAACAGGGCCAACGGCGGGATCGACTCGCCATCACAGAAGCCAACGGCTCCTGCTTGTTGCAGATCCGCCAAAGGAGCCAAGTGGTTGCCAGCACCAGCGGAACTAATCGCTCCCCAGAGCAGCAACTGCAGCGGCTGTGGCCAACGCAATTGCAGCGCTTCTGGCCGGTCGCGCCATTCGCTGGCCTGTGGCAACAGAGCAACGCTGCCGTAGCCAGCAGCAGCCGCTTCAGCCGCTAGGGACTCCAACGTCTCCGCCTGGCCGCTGAAGGGATCGAGCAGATGGCTGTGGGGATCCACCAACACCGGCGCCAACAGCGCCGCAGGTGGGGCATCGCTGCACTGGGTGCTGGCATCCACTCCGGCCTCGGCGGCCTCACCCCAAGCCAAAAGCGACTGGCCTTCCAACAGGGCCGAGGTGCGCTGCAAAGGGACACCCGGTCCCTCCAGCAGCTGCACTCCCCGCAGAAGACGTTTCAAAGAGCCCCGGCCGCCGTGCGATCCAATACGCCTCCAAGATGGCTGGTGAGATTGAGGCTGGCCACCACGGCATCCCCTTGCGCGCCAGCGCTGTAGTCGATCACGCTCACACCACCGTTGCCCTGTTTGACCGCCCAGATGTCAGCGGGACCAAGACCGAGCAGGTGGCACAAGATCGTTTTATTGACCGCATCGTGGGCCACCACCAGGGCCGTTTCGCCATCGCTAAGGCCCGCCACGATTCGGGCAAAGGCCTGCACTGAGCGGTCCCAGACCTGCTGAATCGTTTCGCCTCCTTCGCCTGGCATTTCCACGGTGTGGGGCAGGCTCTGCCAGGCGGCCAAGAGATCAGGCCAACCAGCGCGAATCTCCTCTTCCAGGCAACCTTCCCAAGCCCCATGGCCGATCTCCACCAGCCCCGGGCAGCTGGTCATCGGCACTGGAGCGCCCTGCAGCTTCAAAATCGCCTCAGCGGTTTGACGCGGACGCGACATCGAGCTGGTGTAGGCGCGATCGAGCGCCACCGTTTTGAGGAACTCGCCGGCCGCATGGGCCTGGGCATGGCCCTGCTCATTGAGGGGGATATCGATCTGGCCTTGAAAGCGCCCTTGCCGGTTCCAATTGGTTTCGCCGTGGCGCACCAGCAACACACGCGGACCCGAACTGCGCTTGGGCAAGGCCTCGCCGAGATGGGAGACGGTGTTCAGCGATTCAATCTGCACCTGTCCGCCGGGGCGCAGGTTGAGCACCGAGAGCGAGGCGTTGTTGATGCGGTAGCGATTGAAATGCTCTGCCGGTAAGCCCAGAGCCGCCAACAACAGGCAGCGCAGGATGCCGTTGTGGGCCACCACCAACACGCTGTGGTCTTCCTCAGCGGGGAAGCGTTGCTGCAACTCCTGCCAAAAGGCTTCGGCCTGCTGCCGCAGTTCCCGCACCGGGTAATAGGAACTGCCATCGGCGCGCTGCAGCTGCAGTTCAGCGGGTGCTTGCCGCCAGTTCAACTCCTGCTGGGGGTCGCGGGTGGCCACCTCAGCGCGGGCCAGGCCACTCCAGGGGGAGAGGTCGATCTCTAGCAACTGCTCAGTGCTGGTGGCCTTGAGCCCCTGGCCCTGCTCCTGCAGCGCCAGCTCAGCCGTCAACTGCGCCCGCTGCAACGGCGAGCAAAACGCAGCGGTGAGTGGGATATCGCGCAGGGCACGGCCCACCTGACGGGCCTGCTCCATGCCTGGATCACTCAGCTTGGAGGAATCTTCCCGGCCTTGAATCCGGCCCTCCAAGTTGAAGCTGCTGAGGCCATGCCGCACCAGCAAGATCCGCGTCGCCAAGGGCCCTGTCTCGGTTCGGGGCGCATCGTACGCACCACCCTTGCGCTCACCAGTGACAATGCCTTGCAGTGACTGAGCCCCGGTGGCAAGCAGGGAACCAACCAGGCGATCGACCCCATGGCTGACCTTGCTGGCCTTGCTCAGCTTTGCGATCGCCGCCTTGATCTGGGGTGTGTCCTTGGCGCAGAGCGTCGAGCGCCCCTCGGTGGGCAATGCCTTGGAGCAACGTCAACTGGAGCTCGAAGTGCTGGCCAGCCGCCAAGGCGATGCATCCCAAGCGGCTGAAGAAAAACTGCTCAAAGCCCTGCAGCAGAGCCCCGAAGCCAGCAGCAGCGACAGCCTGATCGCTCAAGCCTTGCTGGAGCAGCGGCTGGAGCAAAACGAACCCGCACGGCGCCATCTGGGCACGGTGCTGCAAAGCGGTCCTGAAGATCTGCAGCCCCTGGCGGCAGCCCTGCTCGAACCCGAGAAGCAAGCAGACGCATTACCCCCTCTGCCGCAACGTCCTCTTTACCGGCTGTTGAGCTGCGATGCCCTCGGCAGGCCGAGTCAGGACTGTGTGGCAGACAACGTGATTGAGCAAGCGCAGTGGCGCCTGAGCTTGCTCAACCTGCTGCCCCTCTCCGGTGTGCTGTTTGGAATCGTGCTGCTGCTGCAGCTGATCTGGCAGTCCTGGCGCGGACAAGCCAACCCGGCCCCACCCCTGCGCGGCCCGGAGCTGAATCTCACCGAAGTGGTGCTGATCATTGCCGGCGGATTTGTTGTGCTGGGCGGCGTGGTGACCCCACTGCTGGCCCTGCCGGCCCTTGGCGGTCTGCTGGCTCCCTTGAGCCTGACTCCGGCCCTGCGCGCCGCCACCGAGGTCTTGATCCTCTACACCCTCTCCGCACTGCCGGCGGTGGTGGTGCTGGCCCTGTTGCTGCGAGGCCTACCGGAGGGAGAAGCCCGCTGGCTGCAGTGGCGAGCGAGCTGGCTGAACTGGCCCCAAGCCGGACGAGGCCTCTTGATGAGTTTGCCGGTGGTGGCCCTCAGCGGCTGGCTGGTGGAGCGCTTTTGGCCCAATGCAGGGGGCAGCAATCCCCTGCTGGAAGAAGTGCTCAATGGCCGCAGCAGCTTGGCCCTGCTGATGCTGGCTTTCACGGCCACGGTGCTGGCTCCTCTGTTTGAGGAGTTGCTGTTTCGCGGGGTGTTGCTGCCGGTTGTCGGCGCCCGCTGGGGCATTGCCGCCGGCATTGGCGTCAGCGCCCTGGTGTTTGCCCTGGCCCACCTCAGCCTCAGCGAAGCTCCACCACTGCTGGCCCTGGGCATCGGCCTGGGTTGGTTGCGCTGGAGCAGTGGCCGCTTGCTGAGCACCGTGGTGATGCATGGCCTCTGGAACGGCCTCACCTTTTTCAACCTGGTGCTGCTGGGCAGCTGAGCCTTGCCTGGCCCAAATCCAGGTGGTTCACTGGCGCATTACGGCCTGGTGCGCTCGATGGTGGCTGTTCCCCTTCCAGAACGACGAAGGGTCAGTGGCTCACGGCGCAGCCAAGTGGCGCAACGCAAAGTTCAGCGCCAAAAGCGGTCACTGGAATTACTGCAAGGTGCGCTCTCAACGCACCGCATGGCGCGCCAAGCACCGTGGCTGGCCAACCTCCATCGCGTCACCGATGGCGCCTTGCTGGCCACCGGCGTGGCAGCCCTGGCCATGGCGGGTCTCACCCTGCACTGGCAAGGCCGTTGGGGCGGCGATTTCCGCCAGCTGCAACGGGCACAAGCCCTTGAACACCGGCTGATGGAGAGCCAATCAGCCCTTGAGCAGCACTACCTGCGCCAAGCCAAACGTCCTGGAGCGTTGGTGGCCACCAGCAGCCAAGACCTGGTGTTCCTGCCCAGCCCGCCACCAACGGCCAACACGAAGAGCAAGACATCCCCGAGCCTGAAGCTCAACTGGATTGCAGCTGGTTATTGAGGGTGTCGGCAACACGCGTGGCTAGTCGCAAACGCAGGGCGCGGGTCCTGAAAATCCATCCGGTGCCCTCCAGCCGCTTGATCACGGTGGTGATGCTGCTGTGCACCGCCTTGGGCGGCCTGGGCATGCGGCTGGCTTGGTTGCAGCTGGTGGCTGGCGAACAACTGGAAAGCCGCGCTCGACAAGCCCAAACGGAACGGCGCAACCCCCTGGGGCGCCGCCGCACGATCGTCGATCGTCAAGGCCGGCTCCTGGCCATCGACGAAGAGCGGGTGACGGTGTGGGCCCATCCCCGCTATTTCCGCTGGCCTGGCGATGGGGCAGAACAGCGGCGCAGCCCCCGTGAGGTGGCTGAAAAGCTGGCTCCGATCCTGGGCGTGAGTGCCGGCAGCCTCAGCCAGCGCATGGGCCAGCATCGCTCTGGCGTGCGGCTGGCCAGCAACCTGGAGCCATCAACCGCGGCACGGCTCAAGGCGCTCAACATCGATGGCATTGATTTCGAGCACGGCCCGCAGCGGATCTACCCCCAGGGCGATCTGTTCGCCAATGTGCTCGGGTTCCTCAACCTGGAGCGCTCACCCCAAGCCGGGCTGGAACTGAGCCTTGATGACAAGTTGCGCAGCCAAGAGCTGAAGCTCGGCATCCGCCGCAGCGGTGATGGCACCCCCCTTCCCGATGGCATCGGCGCCGGCAGCATGCATCGCGATGACCTGCGCCTGCAGCTCACCCTCGACACGCGCCTGCAACGGGTCGCGCAGCAGGAATTGCTGCGTCAGGTTGAGAAGTGGAAGGCCAAACGGGGGGCGGCCCTGGTGATGGATGCCCGCAACGGCGAGTTGCTGGCCTTGGCCTCGGTGCCCACCTATGACCCCAACCGGTTTTGGAAGTTCAAGCCCGGCTTGTTTCGCGAATGGGCTGTGCAGGATCTCTATGAACCCGGCTCCACCTTTAAGCCCATCAACCTGGCCATCGCCCTGCAAGCCAAAGCGCTCAGCAGCAGCAGCACCATTGATGACAAGGGATCGCTCACCATCAGCGGCTGGCCCATTCACAACCACGACAAAAAAGCCCACGGCCGCATTGATCTCGCCAAGGTTTTGCAGGTCTCCAGCAACGTCGGCATGGTTCAGGCCATGCAACGGATGGACAGCCGCAACTATTGGCAATGGCTCAACAAACTCGAGCTCAACAACGCCCCTGACACCGATCTCCCCGGTGCGGTCAGCGGCCAACTCAAGTCGCTGGACACCTTTACGGCCAATGCAATCGAACCGGCCACAGCGTCCTTTGGCCAAGGCCTTGCCCTCACGCCGCTGAAGCTGCTGCAACTGCACGGCATGCTCTCCAACGGCGGCCGTTTGGTGAGCCCCCACATCACCCGCGGCCTGCGCAGCGGCACCGAGCTATCCGGCTCCAGTCGCCTCAGCGGACGCCAACTGCTGGATCCAGCCGTGAGCCAACAGGTGCTGGTTTGGATGGAGAGCGTGGTGGAAGAGGGCAGTGGCCAGGTGGCTCGCATTCCCGGCTACCGCATTGGCGGCAAAACCGGCACCGCCCAAAAGGCCGCCAACGGCGTCTACATCCCCGGCGCCCTGATCACCAGCTTCGTTGCCCACCTTCCGGTTGAAGACCCCCGCTTTGTGGTGCTGGTGGTGGTGGATGAGCCCCAAGGGGAGCATGTCTATGGCTCAACCGTGGCGGCGCCGGTGGCCCGCAGCATCATCGAAGCGCTGCTGGTGATTGAGCAGATTCCGCCGTCAAAAGCAGTTGCTAAAGCCTTAAAGACAACTTGATCTGACCGTGGCTGTGATGGCTACGTTGACGACATCCGCAAGCCCTGCCATGGCCAGTTTGCTTGAGCAGCTCTCCAGCATGACCGTCGTGGTAGCCGATACCGGCGACCTTGAGGCCATCAAGACGTTCACTCCGAGGGACGCCACCACCAACCCCTCGCTGATCCTCGCCGCCGCCCAGATACCGGCCTACCAAAATCTGATCGATGAGACCCTGAAGGCCTCACGGGCCCTGATCGGCCCCACCGCCCCTGCTGAGCAGGTGGTAGCTGAGGCGCTCGATGAAATCTGCGTGACCTTCGGCAAAGAGATTCTCAAAATCGTGCCGGGCCGCGTGTCGACCGAAGTTGATGCCCGCCTGAGCTACGACACCGAAGCCACCATCGCCAAGGCCCACAAGCTGATTGGCCTCTACAACGACGCTGGCATCAGCAATGACCATGTGCTGATCAAGATCGCCTCCACCTGGGAGGGCATCAAAGCCGCTGAGCAGCTGGAACGCGAAGGCATTCACTGCAACTTGACCCTGCTGTTTGGTTTCGCCCAAGCCGCAGCCTGCGCCGAAGCCAAGGTGACCTTGATCTCACCGTTTGTTGGCAGGATCCTCGATTGGTACAAGAAGGACACCGGCCGCGATAGCTATCCCGGCCCTGAAGATCCCGGTGTGGTGTCGGTCACCAAGATCTTCAACTACTTCAAAAAGCACGGCTACTCCACCGAGGTGATGGGTGCCAGCTTCCGCAACATCGACGAGATCATCGAGCTGGCCGGCTGCGACCTGCTGACGATCTCACCCAAACTGCTCGATCAGCTGCGCAAGCAAGACGGCTCCTTGGTTCGCAAGCTCGATTCCAGCAAACCCAGCAGCGAGCTGGACAAGCTGAGCATCGATGCCCAGCGCTTCGAGCAGATGATGGCTGAAGACCGCATGGCCCACGAGAAGCTGGCCGAAGGCATTCAGGGCTTCACCAAAGCGATCGAAACCCTCGAAGCCCAGCTGGCCCATCGCCTCGCTGTGCTGGAAGGTGGTGCCGCCTTCGCCCATGCCGCCCAAGAGATCTTCCTGCTCAATGATCTCGATGGCGACGGCTGCATCTCCCGCGAGGAATGGCTCGGTAGCGATGCCGTTTTTGATGCCCTCGATCGCGATCACGACGGCAAGCTCCATCCCGAAGATGTGCGGGCCGGCCTTGGCGCAGCCCTAGCGGCTGTCCGCTGAGCCGCAGGCTTCCGGTTGCAGGGGCGCCAGCAGAGCCAAGCGGTTCTGCTGGAACGGGCTGAAATTGTCGTCGCTGGCCAGCAGCAGGGAGGGGCGCCCATCCTCCAATTGCGGTCCGGCGGTTAATGCCTCCCAGTTGTCGGGCTCCAAACCAACATCGCGCAAATCCCAACGCATCAAGGGAGCCACAGCTCTGCTTGGTGCCTGATCCAGTGGGAGCGGCGGCAGCAAGCTCAGCCGGTTCCACCAGCTGTTGGGCTCGGCATAACCACGCCAAAGCGCCAGCAATGGGGGTTGCTCTCCCGCTTGTGCTGGCAGCAACGAGGTGAGTCCCCAATGGGCTTGGGCCTGCAAGGGCGCACTCACCAGCAGCGGAGTTCCCAAGGGGGTGAATCGCATCTGCTGGCCCTGCTGCTGGGCTAGCAGCAGCCGCAATTGGCGCGGCGAATCCTGTTGCAGCGAAGCCTCAGCGGCCAGCACAAACCGCAACCCCGGCAGGGCCACCAGAGCCTCAGGGCCTTTGTTGCGCTTTAGGCCGCGGCCCTGCTGCGGTTGCCACTCAGCCGGCAGGGGCCACTGCTGCTGAATGGCAAAGCCACCGCTGCTCAGCAGCTTTAACTCAAACAGAGATGCCGGGCGCTTGCTGGGGTTACGGGCTTCACTGGCCATCCAAAAGCGCTCAGGCGCAGTGCGAGGTAGTCGCACGAGGGCCTCAGCATCAAGCTTCTGGCTGCCTTGTCCCTGCAGCGGCTGGGGAGCCTGCACGGAAAACACCGGTTGGCGAACCGTTCCCTGCCACTGCAAGGCAACGCTGTGGGTGCGCTTGGCATCGCTCAGCAACCACAGGCGGCGCCGCGGCCAATCGAGGGCCATCCCAGAGAAACCACCGAAGCGCTGATCTGCTGTTGGGTTGGGCAAGCTCTGCTGCCAGATCAACTCCCAGCCAGCCTCCAGCGGGCAGGGGGCAAGAGGTGGGATCACCCCCCCGCCCCCAGCAGGCCACCACCAAGCCGGCGGATCACCCGCTGAGCAATGTCGCCATAGCCCATCTCACCGCTAAGGATTTGAGCGATGCGCTGCGGGGCAGTGGGGCGCTTGATTCCCAGCTGGTAGCCCACCTTGGGGAAGCGATAAAACACTTGGCCAATGCGGCGGCCCCAGCTCATCGATTCGCCCCACTCGCGGCGCATCGTGCGGGTGTAGCCAGCCAAGGCTTGCGGCTCTCCAGAGAGATGGGCATCGATGGCTTCTGCTGCTCGCAAGGCCGAGAGCAAAGCCGGGCGCAACCCCTCCGCCAAAAAGGGATCCGCCAACGAGGCCGCATCACCAACAGCGACAACGCCGTCGCGGTGCAGTGGGTGGTGGCCATTCCAAACCCGCAGCGGCCAATGACGGCGCTGCCCAGCCTGCGGATCAAGGCCCAAGCTTGGCAATAAGGCGGTCAGCACCTGGTCGTAGTCGGCCACGGTGCGGCCCAGAAACGTGCCAATACCAACGCTGTAGCCGCCACTGCGGGGAAAGCACCAGCAGAAGCCATGTTTGACCAAACCAAACTCAAATCGGGCCGTTTGCGGCTCGCTCACCGGCCCTTCCACTTCCAAGGCCAAGGCCGCAGCCAAACGGGGTTTGGGATCAGCCACACCCAGCTGGTTGACCAAATCACCCCGGGAGCCATGGGCCAACACCAGCGTCCGGGCCTGCAGGCGCTGCTCGCCAAGGCTCAGCTCCCAGCCATCGCCATGGCGGCTGACCTCTGTAACGGCTTGGCCTTCCAAACGCTCCGCTCCAGCGGCGGCCGCCTGATCAGCCAGGTAGCCATCGAGCACATCACGGCGCACGATCCAAAACGGCGATTCACCGGGAAGATCGGCAATCACCGGATCCTCCAAACACCAGGTGAACCGCACCCGATCGATCACCCGATCCACTGCCGGCGAGAGGTCGCAGGGAAACCACTGCTGAACCGAAGCCGCCATGCCGCCGCCACAAGGCTTGGAGCGCGGCAAAGCGCGCTCATCGATCAAGACAACCGAGCGTCCACGCAGAGCGAGTTGGTAGGCCGTTGCCGCACCAGCGGCACCAGCTCCCACCACAGCAACATCAAAGCTCACACCTTGAGGATGTCGGTTTCTTTATCGGCGAGCAGTTTCTCCAAATCGGCGATGAACTTGTCGGTCACCTTTTGAACCTTGTCTTGCTCATCACGGCTGAGGTCTTCTGAGAGCTCACCGTCTTTTTCGCGTTTTTTGATCTGATCGATCGCGTCGCGGCGCACATTGCGCAGGGCCACCTTGCCCTCTTCGGCGTATTTGGAGGCGATCTTGCAGAGCTCCTTGCGGCGTTCCTCGGTGAGAGGGGGAATGTTGATGCGAATCAGCTTGCCGTCGTTGTTGGGGGTCAGGCCCAGATCACTCATGCCGATGGCCTTCTCGATCAAGGCGATCGAGCCCATGTCAAAGGGTTGGATCTGAATGGTTTGGGAATCGGGCGCTGAAATCGTGGCCAGGGATTTCAGGGGCGTATCGGCGCCGTAGTACTCCACCATCACCTTGTCGAGCAGGGAGGTGTTGGCCCGGCCGGTGCGGATGGTGTTGAAGTTGCGCTGGGTGGCTTCCAGCGACTTGGTCATGCTGGCTTCAAGATCCATGGTCAAGCAGCGGATGTAATGCGGGTCCCGATCGGTTCACCGGCGACGGCCCGAGCAATGTTGCCGGAACCGAAGAGATCAAACACCACGATGGGGATGGTGTTGTCTTTGCACAGGGCAATGGCGGTGGCATCCATCACGCCCAGCTCATTGGCCAAGACGTCTTGGAAGGTGAGGTGGTCGTAGCGCACCGCATCGGGGAAGCGCACCGGGTCTTTGTCGTAGACGCCATCAACCTTGGTGGCCTTGAGCACCACATGGGCGTTGATCTCAGCAGCGCGCAGAGCCGCGGTGGTGTCGGTGGTGAAGAAGGGATTGCCGCAACCGGCGCCAAAGATCACCACACGCCCTTTCTCGAGATGCCGCATGGCCTTGCGGCGGATGTAGGGCTCCGCCACCTCCTGCATGGCGATGGCGCTTTGCACCCGGGTGGGAACACCGGCTCGCTCGAGGCCGTCTTGCAAGGTGATCGCATTCATCACCGTGGCCAACATGCCGACGTAATCGGCCGTGGCCCGCTCCATGCCAGCGGCCGATCCCTTCAGCCCGCGGAAGATGTTGCCGCCGCCCACAACGATGGCGAGTTGGGTGCCCTTGGCGACCACCTCGGCCACGTCTTTGGCAATCGCACTAACGATGGCGGGATCAATGCCGTAACCCTGCTCACCCATCAGGGCTTCGCCGCTGAGTTTGAGCAGAACCCTTTGGTAAGCCATCGCTGAAGTCTGTCCGGCGAACAGTAGCAAGCACCTTCAGCCCAGGCCGGGGGTTGCAACAGTCAGCGGTGCTCGCTTGCATAGGCCAACTGGGATCACCCGATGGGAGATGGGAGCCGCAGCGGCCTGATGGCCCGCCTCACCCTCTCAGCCGTGGCCGATGCCACGCAAGACAGCGCCGGCTGGAGCCAACCCGAAGTGCACCGGGCTCTGCTTGTGAGTGGCCTCTCGGTGCTCACCTCCGCCACCTGGCTGCTGCGCCGCGATCTCAACGGTGAGAGCGCTGAAGCGGCTTAAAACTCAATCCCTAGTTGCGCCTTCACGCCTTGCTCACGGAAGGGGTGTTTGACCAGGCTCATCTCGGTCACCAAGTCGGCCCGCTCGATCAGGGCTTGGGGTGCACCGCGGCCTGTGAGCACCACATGGGTGAGCTCAGGCCGCTCATCCACCCCAGCGAGAACATCCTCCACCGGCAAATAGCCCAACTTCAGGGCCACGTTGATCTCATCGAGCAGCACCAGCTGAACGGCTGGATCGCGCAAATAAACGAGTGACTGCTGCCACGCCTCAGCCACGAGTTGGCGATCGCGTTCACGGTCCTGGGTTTCCCAGGTGAAGCCTTCACCGAGGGCATGCCAATGGAGCTGGTCTCCAAAGCTCTGCAAGGCCTTCGCCTCCCCGGGCTGCCAGGCCCCTTTGATGAACTGCACCACGGCCACACGGCCGCCATGGCCGAGGGTGCGCAGGGCCAAACCCAGTGCTGCGGTGGTTTTGCCCTTGCCTTGGCCGGTGTTGACCAGCACAAGGCCTTTTTCAATCGTGCGCTCACCAACCCGTTGGGCTTGCACCTGTTTGCGCCGCTCCATGCGTTGGCGATAGGCGGCATCGTCTTTTTCCGGTGCCAGCTCACCCCCCATGCCAAGGGCTGCCGCGGTGGCATCCAGGTTGCTGTTGGCAGGGGGTGTGCTCATGGCCTCTGGGCTGTGATGCGTTGCAAGGCCTGACCAGCCAGGAGTTCTTGCTCCACGGCAGCGAAGCCCAACGCATTGAGCTGGGCGGGCAGGTTGTCCTCCAGCATGGCAATGGCGGTGTGGGTCTCAAACAGCGTGCAGAACAGCTGCTGCGGCAGCCGCAGCCAGGGCCCAGCTGGATGCAGGTCCACCAGCACCAACCAACCGCCGGGCTGCAACAGGCGTAGGCAGCTGCGCAGCACCTGCTCGCGTTCAGGGCGGGAGAACTCATGCAGCGCCACGCTGAGCTGAATCGCCGCAAACTGCCCATCGGGCAGCGGCGGTGCTTCGGCCAGTCCCTGGACCCGCTGCAAGGCGGGGTAACGCTGGGCCGCCAAATCCAAGGCCCGCGGAGCGATGTCCAAGCCGGTGACGGCAAAGCCCGCCTGCAACCAAGGCGCTGCCGCTTCGCCGCTGCCGCAACACAGATCCAACACCGGAGCACCAGGCGCTAAGCGCTGCTGCAGGCCCTCCAGGCCCAAGGCCCGCAATCGAGCCACACCGCCAACACTCAGCGAGCTGATGGCCGTGACGCTGTCGTAAATCCAGCGATGCCGGTAGGCCAGGGGCCTCAGAAAAGTTGCCATCGCTGTTTAAGCGCCGCGCCGCGCCAAGGCGGCATCCACGGCCTGCTGCTGATCCCGGCGCGTAATCCAGTGGTGATACGTGCGGGTGTGGATCGCCACCGAGTGCCCCATCATTCGAGCGGCCACGGTATCGGGCAAACCCATGTGGATGGTGCGCAGGGCCCAGGCATGGCGCAGGTCGTAGGGGGTTAGGGGCAGCTGGTAGCGGCGGAATTGCTCCGCTACGCGGCGGCCCACCTGCTGCAGGGTTGTTTGGCGCAGATCAGTACAAATCTGAGGCAGGAGAGCTCGCTGCCGGGCCAACGGCCTCAAGGCGAAGTGATCCACCCACTCCGGCAAAAAGGGCCAAACCTGGTGCTCGCCGGTCTTGGTGGTGGGCAGCACCCGCACCACGCCGTCTTGGCTGGCATCGAGCCCAGAGAAATCGGTGAAAAACACCTCGTGGTTGCGCAGCCCATAGGTGGCCATCAGGCCAAACACCAAGCGCCAACCCGGATTGGGGATGGCATCCACCACCTCCAGGATCTGCCCATCACTGGGCAACTGCCGAAAGCGGGCCTGGTGCAGGCCATAGCCGGCAGCCCGTTCATTCCAGTCCGATGGCAGCGGCATCTGCTGATGCCTGGCCAGCAGCGAGAGCACCAACCCGCACTGCTGACGCGATCGGCTCGCCAGGGGATAACTCTCCAGCACCTGCTCAAGCAGCGGCACGGTCAGCCGGTTCTGGCCTTGGGCTGCCAAACGCCTGAGATAGGGGCGATAGGCAGAGGTCCAGGTGCTGCGGCTGCCAGCGGGCTGGCGCCGCCGGCGCGGATCGGCATGGAAGTGCTCTTCAAAGCGCTGCAACACCCCATCGAGATCCGTTGACGCCTCGATTGGGCTCGTCTGGCTGGTGCGCTCATCAGGCCACTGAAAGCTGTTGTCTTGCACCTGCTGATGCACCTGATGCAGCCGCTGCAGGGCTGCAGCAAGACCATCGGCGGTGGCGGGGAGCCCCAGGCTGAGGCGCTGAACCGATAAGCCCGGCCGCCCATCACGCCGCGGCAGCGGGCCCCTGAGCCCCAGCCGCTGGCCGCGCTGCTCAAGCCGTAGGCGGACTCCGGCACTGCGCAAGCCGCTATTGAGCTGTTCGAGGCTCTCGGCCGGCAGCGCTGACATGACCGGAACGTAACGACCGAAATCGAAGAAAACCAGGGCCTGGTTAGGCTCTCTGCCATCGCTGAGGTCAGCCCTTTGTCCCGAGTCGGAATCGTCCTCCTCAACCTCGGGGGGCCAGAACGAATCCAGGACGTTGGCCCATTCCTCTACAACCTGTTTGCCGACCCAGAGATCATCCGGCTGCCGATTCCGGCGCTGCAGAAGCCCCTGGCCTGGTTGATCAGCACCCTGCGCAGCAATAAATCCCAAGAGGCCTACCGCTCCATCGGTGGTGGATCCCCCCTACGCCGCATCACCGATCAACAGGCGCGCGAGCTGCAAAGCCTGCTGAGACAGCGGGATGTGGATGCCACCACCTACGTGGCCATGCGCTACTGGCACCCCTTCACCGAATCCGCGGTGGCGGACATGAAGGCCGATGGCATTGATCAGGTGGTGGTGCTGCCGCTGTACCCCCACTTCTCCATCAGCACCAGCGGTTCAAGCTTCCGGGAACTGCAGCGCCTGCGCCAGGGCGATGAGCGCTTTGCCCAGCTGCCGCTAAGGGCCATCCGCAGCTGGCATGACCACCCCGGGTATCTCAAGGCGATGGCCCAGCTGATCGAGCGGGAAATCGATGCTTGCGTTGATCCCAGCACCGCCCATGTGTTCTTCAGCGCCCACGGAGTGCCCAAGAGCTACGTGGAAGAAGCCGGGGATCCCTATCAAAAGGAGATCGAAAGCTGCGCTGAGCTGATCATGAAAACCCTGGGCCGGGAGAACCCCTGGACCCTGGCCTACCAAAGCCGTGTGGGCCCGGTGGAGTGGCTGCAGCCCTACACCGAAGAGGCGCTCGAAGAGCTGGGCGAGAAGGGCGTCAAAGAACTGGTGGTGGTGCCGATCAGCTTTGTGAGCGAGCACATCGAAACGCTCGAAGAGATCGACATCGAATACCGCGAAATTGCCACCGAAGCCGGGGTGAGCAACTTCCGCCGCGTGCCGGCCTTGGACACCGATCCCACCTTCATCGCCTCATTGGCGGATCTGGTGGAAACCTCTCTGGCGGGCCCTGAGGTGGACCTGGAGGAGGCCGCGGCCCTGCCGGCCCGCACCAAGCTCTACCCCCAGGAGAAATGGTCGTGGGGTTGGAACAACAGCTCCGAGGTGTGGAATGGCCGGCTGGCCATGCTCGGCTTCTCCGCCTTCCTAGTGGAGCTGATCAGTGGCCACGGCCCCTTGCATGCGCTCGGCTTGCTGTGATGGCCTCTCGCCCTGCCGGCCATTAAGTTGGGGGATCTCAGTTCAGGCCTGGGTGCAGCGGTGACCCTCACGACCCCGACCCCCAGCACCACAGCAGTGGGTGCACCCCAGCGCGTCAGCGGTGCCTATGCCCTGATGGATGCGCTGCACCGCCATGGGGTGTCGCACATCTTTGGCTACCCCGGCGGCGCGATCCTGCCGATCTACGACGAGCTCCACCAGGCCGAAGCCCGCGGTGAGCTGAAGCACTTCCTGGTGCGCCATGAGCAGGGCGGCGCCCATGCCGCCGATGCCTACGCCCGCGCCACCGGCAAAGTTGGCGTTTGCTTTGGCACCTCCGGACCCGGTGCCACCAACTTGGTGACCGGCATCGCCACGGCGCAGATGGACTCAGTGCCGATGGTGGTAATCACCGGCCAGGTGCCCAGGCCGATGATCGGCACCGATGCCTTCCAGGAGACCGACATCTTCGGCATCACGCTGCCGATCGTGAAGCACTCCTGGCTGGTGCGCGATCCAGCCGATCTGGCCAGCG
>JAAXIH010000033.1 GCA_012270465.1 Synechococcus sp. | reverse complement strand
CGCCGATCACGCCGATCTCCTCGATCGGAGTGACATCGCCGGCGACCACGCCGTAGGTCACCAGGCGCAGGTAGTAGTCCATGTCGCGCAGGCAGGTGGCGGTCATCTCGTCGCCGTAGGCATTGCCGCCGGGGGAGACAACATCAGGACGGCGCTGAAACAGGGCGCTGCCGGCTTGTTTAACGATGCGCTCGCGGCCTTCGGAAAGGATTTGGGCCACACGCAGACGGCGTTGCCCGCCAGTCGCGAAGGCCTTGATCTGATCAAGCTCGCCAGGGCTGAGATAACGAGCTTCGGCGTCGGCGTTGATGATCGAGTTGGAGACGATGCTCATGCAGTTCGGCCTCGAGGACAGGCGGCCGCCAGAGAGGTGACCGGGGATTCTTGGGTGCGTTGTGCCAGCGGGGCAAGCCCATTGGCTGGATCAGTTTGGCTGATCGCTCGGCCATTCTGTGGCAGGGGCCTCGTGCTCCCTGAACTGCAGTAACAGTTCTTTACCCCCAGGGCATTTAAGAAAACCCTTTGCAGAACAGGTGTTTCGAAGGAGTTGGTGTTAACAACCGTTCAAAAAAATTATTTTGCTTAAAGGGGCGATTTATGGGCAAAAAATGTTATTTATTGGCGCTGATTAAGGCGGCGCCAATGGTTTTAGGTGGTTGCCTTTCCAATGGCTAGCCACGGAGTTGGAACAATCAGATCGCGGCGTCGCTCGGAGTTGGGTTGAGGCCTGCCTTGCCTTGGGCCATACGCGCGGTCTGGGTCAGGCTCACCAGGGGCACGCCGGCTTGGGTTTTCACGCCGATGGGGCTTGGCACGATCTTGCGACCGAAGCTGTTGTTGTAAGTCTCTGAATCAATCAGATCAGCAACAGCTTGCTGTTGGCCGTTCTCGGCGCGATTGGTCAGGAAGGAGCTGATCTCCTCGGGCAAGGGGGCCCGGCCCAGCAGCGCCAAATGGGCTGCTGCCGCGGCTTGCAACGGAGGAAGAGCATGCAACCTGGCCTGGAACAGATCGCTTGCGGCAACTTGGGCGACGAAGTCAACCACTCCGGCTGAGCCGGACCGCAATTGGGCTTCCGCCTCTTGAAGGCGCTCGGCATCAAAGGGAACCCGATCGATCAGCTGTTGATATGTGGCCGCGATGATTTCCTGCAGCTCGCTTTCCGTGGGGTCATCCACGAGGACGCGAGGAGCCGGCAGCGCGGCTGCACCGGCCCTGAGCGCCTTGGGATCAGCGCCGCTCATCAGCGCCACCATGTTGGCTGCGCTGGTGGGGGCCTTCAGGCCGGTGTCCGCTCCAGCTCCCGGCTGGCCTCGGAATCGGCTGAGGCGATTACTAAAGGTTGGGCGACCTGCTTTGAAGCCAGAGAAGCCAGGAGTCGAGCTTCCGGCTGGGCTCTTGAGGTTGCGTTGAACGGTGCTGCCAGGTGTGCGCAGCTCGGTTTTTGGCTCTGGTTCGGGTCTCGCCACGCTGGGCCGTCCCACTTGGGCAGGAAGCCTTGAGGTGTCGAGGGTTGGACGGAAGGAGGGGACCCTGCGGCTGTTGACGTCAAACGCCGTGATGAAGCGCTCGAAAGGCACGGTGTTATCGCCAAAGGCGGTTTGGTATTCCTCGCTATCGATCAGCGCATCCACCACACCAAAGAAGCCTTTGCGGGCTGCGGTGTCGAAATAGGCGTCGATTTCCCAGCGGCCGAAGGTGGGGCGTCCCAGCAGGCGACGGTGCATCACCTCGATGGCTTTGGTGATGTACAGACCATCCCAATAGCGCTTTTGGAAGGCTTTGGAGCGAGCGAGCTGACGGATGAACTCCTTGAGGCAGATCTCGCCATTGGCCAGGCGCGATTCTGCAGAACGCTGCTGCTCGCCGGCATAACCACTGTTACCAATGATTTGCGTGTAGGCCGCGCGGATCACCGCTTGAACGGTTTTGGCTGCTTCGTTGACCTCAGGGCGCCTGCCTTCATTGGCCGTGGCGGGCATGGACACCACCCTGGGCCCCACCTTGCGGGGCTTGGTGGAGTTGAACGTGGGGCCATTGATCTGACCAGAAAGGTTCAGGCCGTTGCCCACCATCAAGCGACGGGCGCTGTAGCCGTAGGGCGCTGGGCGTGTCCGCACCGAGGCCGTAGGCGAGGGGAAGATCGCGCCGTAGCTCAGTGCGAGTGGATCGTTGCCGCCGCCATAGGCGTGTTGGTCAGCGAGCGGCTGGCGGTAGGAGGCGTAAAGGGTGAGGTACTGCGGTGCCCCATCAAATGGAGCACTAAATCGGAACAGCTTGCGGTTTGAACCCCAACCAGCACTCTCTTGAGCCTCTTCGCCGAGATCGCGCAGGTAGGGAACGGTTTCTTCGCCAAACACGCGGGCGTATTCCATGGAGTTCACCAGGGAATCCACCAGGCCATTGAGGCCCTGCGCGCTAACGATCGAGAAATACTTGCGGAACTCCTCCAGGGAGCTCACGCCGCGACCGAGGAAATGGCGGAAGGCCAGCTCCACAGCGCGGGTGTTGGCAAAACGGCTGAAGAATTGCTGGCGGTATTCCTTGCTGCGGCCCAGGGCACGAATGAATTCGCGCATGGAGATTTGGCCCTGGGCCACCTGGGAGGCCTCCACCTGGCAAGGCGCTTGGGAATAGGCCTTGGCGATGTCGCGCTGGAACACCTGCCGGTAAGCGGCACGGATGATCTCAGCCTTCTCCACACCGGAGAGGTTGGGCTTGATCACAAAGCGCTGGGGCCCTTCCGCTGCCAGTGCATAGATGGCAGGCAATTGCAGGCCCTGTTGCTGGGGATTGCCAGGACGCTGACGCGCTGATGGGGTCGCCACAGCGAGCTCCTCGATCAGCACGTTGAAGCAGGCGATCACCAGGTTGCGTTCATCGCTGCCAACCTCGAACAGGGCAGCGGCGGCTGCGCGCATTTCCTGAAGAGCCAGGTTGGTGGCCGGCAGCGAGCAACCCTTCTCAAGGATGTCCCGCAATCCCCTGGCGTTCACGCGCAGGATGCTGGGATCGCCCGCCACCAAGGCGTAGCCCACATAGCGAACGAACCAGCCCAAATCCCGCACGGATTTGCGCATCCGCTCGTTGCCGTAGCGGGAAATATTGATGGGGGTGAAACCCGCCGGAATCAGGATGCGGACATCGGCAGGGGTTGAAAAGCCTTCGCGGATGCGGCCGAGGAAGCCACCGCCACCGCTGCCTTGAACAAAGGTTTCAACGGAGCTGGCAAAGGCCTGTTGGTCAGCAGCCAGGCGGTCTTCACCCTGTTGGCTGGTGGCCGGAGCCAGGGGCTCATCGAGGAACGAGAGCGGCGTGCCACCCACAAAAATGCGGTTGGCGGCGCGCGCCACGATCAGCTGAGCGTTGGCACTCAGAACCCTGGAGGCCTGAACGCGGCTCTGGCCGCTCTGGAAAAAATTGATCAGGTTGTCCAGTTCCCCGCGATCGGGGAAGCGGTCCTGTTGCTCGGCCTGGCGGACGCTCGAGAGGGGCAGGGTGTCGTACAGCTGGGGGCTGACCCTTGGGCTGCCACTACTCGCGGTCACAGACATTTAGAAGCTCCTCAGGCAACCGGCCACGGCCGGGGCTCGTGCAGGTTACGGCTGAGCTCGCGGGCCTCGCCGGCTGCATGAACAAATGTTTGCAGCCTTGATACAGACGATGGGGCAGCGATGAGAGGCTCACCGAGCGCCCGATCTCAGGCTGTTGACTCCAGGCCCCCACCCCACGGATTCCGCCACTCCCGTGGTGAGTGCCTTCTACGACCGTTTCCCCTACCCAGCTGATCCGATCCAAGACGGCCCACCGCCTGGATACAACTGGCGCTGGAGCCATGCCGATGCCTACAGCTCGTGTGCTGGCGTGTTGCCGCCAGAGCGCCCAACCCTGCGCATCCTTGATGCCGGTTGTGGCACTGGAGTCAGCACCGATTACCTCGCCCATCTCAATCCAGGTGCCGAGATTTTGGCCGTGGATATCAGTGCCGGAACCCTGGCCATGGCCCAAGAGCGATGCCAGCGCTCAGGCGCCATCGAGCAGGCCTCGGTGCGTTTTCAACAGCGCAGCCTGTTGGACCTGGCAGGTGAAGGACCCTTTGAGCACATCAACAGTGTTGGGGTGCTGCATCACCTCGACAATCCCCAAGCCGGATTGAAGGCTTTGGCGCCGCTGCTCGCCCCCGGCGGCATCTTGCATCTATTTCTGTATGCCGATGCAGGCCGCTGGGAGATCCATCGGGTGCAGCGTGCCCTCGGCTTGCTCGGCGCCGGCTACGGCGAAGAGGGGCTGCGCTTGGGACGCGCCCTGCTGCGGGATCTGCCGGCGGACAACCGCCTGCGCCAGCGCCATGAATCCCGTTGGGCCATCGATACCGCCCACGACCCCAACTTTGCGGACATGTATTTGCACCCGCAGGAGACCAGTTACGACCTCAGGCGGCTTTGGGACTTTGTGGCCGCCGCTGATTTGCATTTCCTTGGGTTCAGCAATCCAGAGCAGTGGCAGCTCGAGCGGCTGCTGCAGGGTGAATTGCTCGAGCGCGCCCAGGCGTTGCCGCAAGAGCAGCAGTGGTTGTTGATGGAGGAGTTGGACCCAGAAATCAGCCACTGGGAGTTTTTCCTCTCCAATCAGCCTCTTGCGCGTGAGCTTTGGGCGGATGACCAACAGCTGCTGGCCGCTATTGGATCCCGCAGTCGCTGCCTGTGGGGCTGGCCCAGCCCGAATCTGTTGGATCGCAACATGGCGCCACTGCAGCTCAGCGACGAGCAAGTGGCCTTGATGCAGGCGGTCAATCCTGAGCAGAGCCTGGGGTCTCTCGAGCTCTCGTTGACGCCGCAGCAGCGCTGCAAGGCAGCCCGGGAGATGCATTCCGCAGGCGTGCTTTTGCTCGCTCAGGGGGGCTGAACGCACGTGATAGATTCCGCGGGCTCTTGGCGGCATCAACACCCTTGAGAACACAATCCTCAGGTGCGTTGTTGCTTCCTTGGCCATGACCATTGACCCCATGGCGGACTACCGGCGTCTTCAACGTTGGTCGCTGCTCATGTCCCTGGTCTTGGCGGCCATCGCTGTGCTGATCACTGCGGTTTGGTTCTCAGGAACCACCGTTTTGAGCGTGGCGGTTGGTTGCATCGCTGGATTGCTCTACCTCCTGCTTCTCTCACGCGCTGTTGAGAAGTTGGGAACCCAGAGCAGGTCGTTGGGTAAAGCCCAACTGCTTGTTCCCGTGGTTTTGGTGCTGCTCTCCACCCGCTGGCCGTTGCTTGAGCTGCTGCCAGCCCTGATCGGTTTTCTGATCTACAAACCCGCGGTGATCATCACCACCGCCTTGGATCTTCGATCCAATCCCAAGCCCTCAAACGCCTAGGACCCGGTGCTCTTACACCTTCCCCTTGCCGAACTCGAGGTGGGTCACCACCTCTACTGGCAGATCGGCAATCTGAATATTCACGGTCAGGTTTTTCTCAGCTCCTGGATCGTTATTGGCGCCCTTCTTGCTTTGGTTGTCCTTGGCACCCGCAAGATGGAGCGTGATCCGCGCGGCGTGCAGAACCTGCTGGAGTTCCTCTGGGACTACCTGCGTGATCTGGCCCGTGATCAGATCGGTGAAAAGGTGTACCGCGATTGGTTGCCATTCATCGGCACCCTGTTCCTGTTCATCTTCGTCAGCAACTGGGGCGGTGCTCTGATCCCCTGGCGCATCGTTCACCTGCCTAGCGGTGAACTGGGTGCTCCCACGGCTGACATCAACACCACCGTGGCCATGGCCCTGCTGGTGTCCTTGGCGTTCTTCTATGCCGGCCTGAGCAACAAGGGTCTGAAGTTCTTCGAGTACTACGTGGAGCCGACTCCGATCATGCTCCCGTTCAAGATCATCGAGGAATTCACCAAGCCTCTGTCCCTGTCTTTCCGTCTGTTTGGAAACATCCTTGCCGACGAATTGGCAGTGGCCGTTCTGGCCTCTTTGGTGCCTCTGCTTGTGCCCCTGCCGGTCATGCTCCTTGGCCTGTTTACCAGTGCCATCCAGGCTTTGATCTTCGCCACCCTCGCCGCCTTCTACATCGGTGAGGCTGTTCACGAAGAAGCTCATTAAGCCGTTTGGCTTTCGCCCTAACCCGGCGATCTGCTAAACACTTCGCGCGCAGGTCCGGCTGCTGACCGGGCCCCTCCCTGTTCCCAGGGTTGTCCCAGGCGCCCATGGGGTTCCCAACCCCACCCATCGCCCACTCAGCGCTCCCGCAGCGCCCCCCATAACTCCTCTCAACATGGATTCCATTACCTCCGCTGCTTCCGTTGTGGCCGCTGGTCTGGCTGTCGGTCTCGCCGCCATTGGCCCCGGTATCGGTCAGGGCACCGCATCCGGCGGCGCTGTTGAGGGCAT
>JAAXIH010000157.1 GCA_012270465.1 Synechococcus sp. | reverse complement strand
CCGCAGATGCGGATGATGTCGGGGGCATGGCCGCCGCCAGCCCCTTCGGTGTGGAAGGTGTGAATCGTGCGGCCTTTGATGGCGGCGATGGTGTCTTCCACAAACCCCGCCTCATTGAGGGTGTCGGTGTGGATGCAGACCTGCACATCGAAGCGATCGGCCACGCTTAAGCAGCAATCGATCGCCGCTGGTGTGGTGCCCCAGTCCTCATGCAATTTGAGGCCGCAGGCACCAGCTCGCACCTGCTCATCGAGGGCCTCAGGGGTGCTGGCATTGCCTTTGCCGAAAAAGCCCAGATTCACCGGTAGGCCATCGGCGGCCTGCAGCATGCGGCTGATGTGAAACGCCCCAGGCGTGCAGGTGGTGGCGTTGGTGCCCGTGGCTGGGCCGGTGCCACCCCCCAGCAGCGTGGTGACCCCGCTGGCGATCGCCGTTTCGATCTGCTGCGGGCAGATGAAGTGGATGTGGGTGTCGATGCCGCCAGCGGTGAGGATGTGCCCCTCTCCAGCAATGGCTTCGGTGCCAGGTCCGATCGGGATGGTGACCCCATCGCTGATGTCTGGATTGCCCGCTTTGCCGATGGCGCAGATGCGGCCGTCTTTGAGGCCCACATCGGCTTTGACGATGCCCCACCAATCCAGGATCAGGGCGTTGGTGATCACCGTGTCGACCGCACCAGCGGCGCGGCTGGTTTGGCCTTGGCCCATGCCATCGCGGATGACCTTGCCACCGCCGAACTTCACCTCATCGCCATAGACGGTGTAATCCTTTTCGACTTCGAGGATCAGCTCGGTATCGGCGAGCCGAACCCGGTCGCCCGTGGTGGGGCCGTAGGTCTCGGCGTAGGTCCGACGATCAATCCGATACGGCATCAGAGGTCTCCGTTGATCTGGGCGTTAAACCCCACAACGCGGCGGGCGCCGCTGAAGGGCACGAGTTGCACCTGGCGTTCATCACCAGGCTCAAAGCGAATCGCCGTTCCAGCGGCGATGTCGAGTCGTTGGCCGCGGGCCGCATCGCGATCGAAGCGCAGGGCGGCGTTGGCTTCGGCGAAGTGGAAGTGGGATCCCACCTGCACCGGGCGGTCACCGGTGTTGGCCACCAGCACGGTGGTGACGGGCCGGCCGCTGTTGAGCTCCAGCTCGCCGGGTTCGGGAAACAATTCGCCGGGAATCATTGCTGCCATGGTTCAGCGGATTGGTTGGTGCAGGGTGACGAGCTTGGTGCCGTCGGGGAAGGTGGCTTCCATCTGAACTTCGCTGACCAGTTCAGCCACCCCGTCCATCACTTGATCACGGCTGAGCCAGGTGCTGCCCACTTGCATGAGTTCCGCCACGGTTCGGCCGTCACGGGCACCTTCGAGGATTTGCAGGCTGAGGAAGGCCACCGCTTCGGGATGGTTCAGCTTCAGTCCCCGCTGTAAGCGTCGCTCAGCCAGCAGGGCGGCGGTCACCACCAAGAGTTTGTCTTTCTCCTGGGGAGAGAGATGCATCACAGAGCGGCTGCTTCTGACACGCTGGCAAAGAAGCGTGAGCCGTAAAGGTTTGCGCTGAACCTTTTTGCAAGGGCCCAGTGCTGCAACTGATGCTGGAACTGTTGCCCTGCCTGGGTTTTGGCCTGCTTTTTGGCTGGCATCGCCCGTTGTGGCCCGAGCGTTTGGCGCCGCCTTTGGTGCGCTTCGGTGTGCCCTTGAGCATTGCCGGGTTGGTGCTGCGCTCCGGCGTGCATTGGGATGTGCTCGGTGCGGCCCTGCTCACCTTGGGTTTGATTGGCGGCAGCCTGCTGCTGTTGCTCTGGCCGCTCTGGCGTCGTTGGTTGCCTTGGGGGGTGACGCGCCTGGGAGCGGTCACGGGGAACACCGGTTATTTCGGAGTGCCGGTGGTGCTGGCGCTGCTTCCACCGGCCGGTCTGGCTTTTGCCGTGATCTACGACATCGTTGGCAGCCTCATCACCTGGACGGTGGGGCCGCCCTTGATCAGTGGTGCCCGCATCTCAGGTCGCAGCCTGGCGGGTCATCTGGCCCGGAGCCCCTCGGTGCAAGGCATGGCTCTGGCTGTGCTGCTGCAACTCACGCCCCTGGCACCGGTGATGGCGAGTTGGTTGTGGTGGCCGGCTCGGGTCGTGATTGTGCTGGCCCTGTTGCTGCTTGGCATGAGGCTTGGCGTGATGCTGCGCAGCGGTGAGGTCAACGCCGGTGCGCTGCAGGTGTTGCGTCCTGCGCTGCTGGCCAAATTGCTGCTGCTGCCGGCTGTGATGTGGGCGTTGGCGGCGATCACAGCCCAGCCGCCGCTGGTGCGCGATGTGTTGGTGTTGCAGGCGGCGGCCCCAACGGCGATCTCGGTGTTGTTGATCGCTGAGGCGTCGTCGAATGATGTGAGCGAAGCGGCCGGCTTGGTGTTTGCCAGCACGTTGTTGGCGCTGCTCAGCGTGCCCCTGTGGTGGCTGCTGTTGCAGGCTCTCGGTTGAGGGCCAGCTCGGCTTCTTGAAATGGCCAGGTGCGCGGCCAGCTCGGTTCACTCAGGCCCTGCACGGCGCGAATGCGGCGCCAGAGGCGGAAGAACCAGAGGCGGGCCGCTTGGCTGGAGCCGCCGCGATAGCGCGCGATCAGCCCAGGCTCAAGTGCCCCGATCGCCATCGTGCCGCTGAGTCCCTCGCGGTCAGCTCTCCCGCCTTCCAAAAGCTCAGTGAGCTGCTCGCTTGCCAAGGGTTCTGGAGCGATCCAGATCAGGGTTCCCAGCACCGGCTCGCCGCCCATGCCATGGGGATGGTGCAGTTGCTCTTGCTCCAGGGAGAGCCGCTCCACCACAGCCCACTGCTCACCACGGCGAATGCTGAGGCTGTTGCAAAAGCGCCCGGCGCCCAGGTCTTCGCCGCGGGCCGTGCGGCCCAGGCGCACCACATCAGCCCCCAGCCAACTGGCACCTGGCTCCAGGCTGATTTGTTGCTGCTGCTCCAGCAAAGCCCCGGCAAACACCACGGTTTCCTGCGGCAGCCATTCCAGATCGGCACCGGCTTCGAGTTCGGCCTGCAAGCTGATCTGGGCCCAGCGCCCCTGCGGTTGCACCCGGGAGCGGCCGCGGCTGCCATAGATCTTTTGGGCTGCCACGCTGGTGAGGAAGCTGCGGCTGCCGGCAGCGGCATGCAGGCCAATCTCGAGTTGATCCCCGCCTACCAGTCCGCCAGCGGTGTGCAGCAGCGGCATCACGCAGCGGCCATCGCCGGCTGTGAAATGACGCAGCAACTTCAGCGGTGATCGGGCTCCCCCTTGCCATTGGGTGGTGCCATTGGCCGCTGGTGCAAAGCGCAAGCTCACCGAGCCACGCCAGGGCTGCATCTGGTCTGGGGTGTCGGTCATGGTCTGGTTGGTAGCGGTTATGACCGGATTGGCGCCAGTGCGCCGCAAAGCTGACCCAAAGAGGACGTGCTTTTGGCCCAAGGCGACACTCCCATGGTGCTGACGCAGCAGTTGGATGGTGCTGCATCGGCCACATTGCCGCGCTTGCCCCTGAGCGCTGCCGAGCGTCGCGTTTGCCGTGGTCGCCGCTATTTGGAGGATGGCCGTGCCGTGTTGTTGCAGTTGCCTCGCGGTCAGCAGCTGATTCCCGGCTGTGGTCTCGCCGATGCCGGTGGCACACCACAGGTGGTGGTGGCTGCGGCGCCAGAACCAGTGGTGGTGGTGAGAGCGTCTGAGCCTTTGGCACTGCTGCAGGCGGCGTATCACCTCGGCAACCGCCATGTGGCCTTGGAGGTGCACCCCCAGGAATTGCGTTTGCTGGCGGATTCGGTGTTGGAGCAGATGCTGCGCCAACGGGGGCTGCAACTCGATAAGCGAGAGGCGCCCTTCTGCCCGGAGGGTGGTGCTTACGGCTCAGCTGAGCATCACCACCACGCATGAGTGCCCCTTTAGCGCTGCTGCAGTTGGTCAGTCCGGCCTTGCCGGTTGGCGCCTTCAGCTACTCCGAAGGATTGGAGGTGCTGGTGCAACGGGGCCAGCTCAGATCGCCGCAGGATGTGGGCGATTGGCTGGAGGCTGAGTTGCGCCAAGGGGTCGTGCGGCTGGAGACCGCTGCGCTGGAACCCATGCAGCAGTGCCTGCAGCAGTGGCAAACAGGAGCTGATGCCGGAGCTGAGGCGCAGCTGCGCGATCTCGATGGTTGGCTGCTGGCGCAGCGCGAAGCCTTGGAGTTGCGTCAGCAGCAGCGCCAGATGGGCCGCTCGTTGCTGCAACTGCTGGCTGAGTTGGGCTGGCCTTTGCCCAATGGCGCCTTGGATTTGAGCTGGCCTGCGGCCTGGTGCTGGGCCGGCTGTTGCCTGGATGTGGAGGCCGAGGCCTTGCGCCAGGGCTATCTGTTCAGTTGGGTGGCCAATCAGATCAGCGCTGCTGTGCGCTTGGTGCCGCTGGGTCCCACGCAAGGTCAGCGCTTGCAGCTGGCGCTGGCTCCGCTGATTGATGAGCAGGCCCAGGCGTTGGCTGAGGTGGATCCCCATCAGTTGTGGAGTTCTGGGGTTGGGGCGGGGTTGGCACAGCTCCAACACGCTGAGCTCTACAGCCGCCTGTTTCGCAGCTGAGCCCTTTAGGCCAGCGCACCCATCAGGTTTTGCGGCAGCCCGAGGCGCCAGAGGAAGCTCAGCACTTCCAAGCCCACCACAGCGATTAAGGCGCGGAAGATCAATTGCGTGGCCCCCTCACCCAGGGCGAGCTTGGCGCCGAGATGGGCTCCGGCCATGCCGGAGAGGGCGAGCGGCAAGGCCCAGAGCCAATTGATCTCGCCCCGGAGCCCAAAAATCAGCAGGGCCACCAGGCTGGAGCTCAGGCGCACAAAGCACTTGAGGATGTTGGCGGTCTTCAGCGGGATGCCGCCAGCGAGCACCAGCACCAGCAGCGTCATCACCCCTGAGCCCAGGGCGATGAAGCCGGCCCAAAAGCCTGTGGCGGTCATCAACAGATAGAAGAGCGGCCCGAGTTGGGTTTCGCGCTCCTCAGCATTGGGCTGCTCTTGCTGCAGCAGCCGGGTGGGCTGAGTGATCAGGCAGACCAGCACAAACAGCAGCGAGCCTGCAATCGCCAGGGTGATCCATTGATCACTGAGGGCGGTAGCAAAGAGGGACCCCGCGATCGCTCCAGCCACCATCGGCACGGTGGCTTTCAGCGTGAGCAGCCAGGGGATGGCACCGGCTTGATGGAAGCTCCAGGTGGCTGTGGCCAGGCCTGCCACGGCAGCCAGTCGGCTGGTGCCATTGGCCACCCCAGCCTCCAAGCCCAGCCCAATCATCGAAGGCACCACCACGGTGGCCCCACTGGCGGCCACGGTGTTGATGAAGCCGCCTGCCAGGCCGCAGATGATCAACGCCAGCAGGGTGATGGCGTCGATGACCTCGCAGCGAAGAAATTCAGATTACGAGCCTCGTTGGCTTGCCAACATGCAGCTAGTGCACGCCGCGCCATGAGTCGTTTGCGGGTTGGGGTGGCTGGCCCCGTGGGGTCTGGCAAAACAGCGCTGGTTGAGGTGCTCTGCCGCCGCCTGCGCGATCAGTTGCAGCTGGCTGTGGTCACCAACGACATCTATACCCAAGAAGATGCCCAGTTTTTAACGCGCGCTGGTGCGCTGGAGCCGCAGCGCATTCGCGGGGTGGAAACCGGCGGCTGCCCCCACACGGCTATTCGTGAGGATTGCTCCATCAACCGCGCGGCGGTGGAGGAACTCGAGCAGGCCTTCCCGGGTTTGGACCTGGTGTTGGTGGAGAGCGGCGGCGACAACCTGGCGGCCAGCTTCAGCCCGGAGCTGGTGGACCTCTGCATCTATGTGATTGATGTGGCCGCCGGCGACAAGATCCCGCGCAAAGGCGGGCCAGGGATCACGCGCTCCGATCTATTGGTGATCAACAAGATCGATTTGGCCCCGTTGGTGGGTGCCGATTTAGCGGTGATGGAGCGTGACACCGTGACGATGCGAGGCGATCGCCCCTGGTGTTTCACCAACCTGCGTAGCGGCGAGGGGATCGCCGAGGTGGAGTCATTTTTGTTGCAACAGATACCTGGGGAGTCAGCTTTTGCTCACTAGGAGCAAAACGGTAGCTGTCATTACAAGAGGGGCATTTGTGATCCGTATTGTCGATTCTTCGCCATTTGGCGTTCCGCTTCATTCCGTTCGGATTGACTCATGAAGTTCTCCCTTTCCCGGCGCTTGATGGCCGCTGCTGCGGCTTCGGCACTGGGCCTGAGCGTCACCGCTTGCGGTGGTGGTGATCAAGCCTCCAACGTCGAGTACGACGACACCGTGACGGTGGGCATCCTCCACTCGCTCACCGGCACGATGGCCATCTCCGAGTCCACCCTGGTGGATACCGAGAAAATGGCGATCGATGAGATCAACGCCGCCGGTGGCGTTGAAGTTGATGGCAAGAAGTACAAGATCGAGTACATCGTCGAAGACGGTGC
>JAAXIH010000125.1 GCA_012270465.1 Synechococcus sp. | reverse complement strand
GAACAGCTGTTGCAGCAGCTCAATGCTCCCTCAGGCCAGTGGAGCGATCGTTTGACCTGGGGGCAGCTCGTGGCCGGCCCACTGGATCCACCATCGCCCTTGCTGCAACGCTTGGAGCTGGAGGAGGCGATTTGAAGGTTCTGGCCCTCAGCGCAGGAGCCGGACTGCTCGGCTTGTTGCTCAATGGCTGCGCCGCGATCTCACAGAGTCCTGAGCCGGCGAAACCATTTCAGTTTCGCAGCCTCACCCTGCGTCAAAACGATGAAGCGGGTGACCCACTTTGGGAATTACGCAGTCCCCGCAGCCGGTACCAACTTGATAACCGCCAAGCGGTTGTCACCACTCCCGTGGGAGTTCTCTATCGCCAAGGAGAACCTGCCTACCGGCTCAGTGCACCAAAGGGCCTGTTGATGCGCGATGGCGAGCAAGTTGAATTGATCGACGGTGTTCATCTGAGGGCTCTTGATGGCAGCGGTTTGGTGATCACCGGTGAGCGCGCTGTCTGGACCCCCAATGACGATCTTTTGGTGTTGCAAGGGTCTCCAAAAGCCGAAAATCCAATGCAGCGGTTGACCGCGAATCACGCCCAATTCAATTCCAAACTTGAGCAACTTCAGTTGCGCGACAACTTGGTGTTGAGGCGTTGGAACAAAGGTCAGTCGCACAGCGAGCCAGCAACCTTGCTGCTGCGTAGTCCAGAGGCCGACTGGAATCTCAAAACTGGGGCCTTGGCCGTAACAGGCCCAGTCAATGGTGTGCAGCGTCCTGAGCGCAACCGAACACGACTGTTGTCGGCCTCGGCATTAACGGGCAACACCACTGAGAACTGGATTGATTTTCAAGCCCCCGTCACGGTGGATGAAGCGGCCGAAGGTTTGACGTTGCGAGCTGGCAAAACCCGTTGGTGGACCCAGGACAACCGCTTGAGCTCCACAGCACCGGCGCAAGGAACCTTCAAAAAGCTCACAGCCAGGGGTGGTGGTTTCGAGTTGTGGGATCAACGCAAAGAACTGCTGCTGACCAGTGACTGCCAACTGCAACAACCTGATCAGTCGTTAAAAGCCAAACAATGCCGCTGGAATTGGGACACCGGTGAATTGATGGCCCGAGGCTCGGTGGAGCTTCGCCGGGACCAACTCAATCAGCTCACGCGAGCAGAAGTCATGCAGGGCATCACAGGTGAAGACGGCCAAATTCGCTTCACCGCACCAGGTTCTCGCGTCAAGACAAAGCTTGAGTTTGATCAGCCTGAGTCTGCGGAGTCTGCAGATCAAACTCAGGCCCCTCCAGTGCAGTTCTGAGCTTTTCAGCCAGACCCGTAATCCACAGTTCATCACTGCGGCTGAAGCAGCGCACCGACCAGCCCGCGATGAGTAGCCAGCCCCTCTGGCCAAGCGGTTCGACAACAACCGCGGGGATGTTCTCAGGGAAGTAGGAAAACTCGCTGCGACCCGGATACAAGGTGAGATTCACCAGGGCCACGGTTTGCTGTTGTTGCTGCGCCCGCTGAACGATCGGCCCTGGCACAAAAGGCTCAGCACTCAGCACGCCGCGCCGCAGCAATTCAGTTTCATCCCAGATGAGCAACACACTGGCTGCTGGTGTTGCTTTCAGCAATTGATGGCTGGCCCAGGCCAGCTCCAGCCTCAAGGCTTCAGGCAAGTTGTCCTTGAGCTCAAAGCCCTGTGAGCCCTCGAGGGTGACGCGCTCCCGGCTGATGGGATTGGCCCTAGTCCACAACACCGAAACCAGCATCAGCCCAACGGCCATCACCCCGGCCAGGACCGATGAGCGCTGAAAGACCGGCAAGGCGCTACCCACATCGCTGGGGATCAGCAGGGCGTTGATGACCACGAGCAGCAAGCCAACGACACCACAGCCAAGAACCACGCGGGCCTGTGATGGCATGAACTGCTCTCCGTTGCTTTCAGGCTGCCATTCCAACGCGCTTGGGCTGAAATAGGGGCCACTCCTGCCAATGCGATGACACCCGAACAGGCCTTCGCCGCAATTTGCCTCGCTGCTGTTGCCAGCGATGGGGTGGTGGGCCGCGATGAGGCCAGAAGCCTGCGGATTGAGTTGGAGTTTCGAACCCCCTATGTGGCCATGGATGAAGCCACCATGGCTGGGCTCTTTGACGATCTGCTCGAGCTTTGGAGGCAAGAGGGCAGTGAATCCTTGGTCGCCAAAGCAGCTCCCTGCCTCAATCAAGTGCAGCGAGAAACGGCCCTCGCTGTGGCCATTCAGCTGGTTCGCGCCGACCGGGTCATCGAGCCTGAGGAACTCAAATTCATTGACCAGCTGGCCAGCCATTTGGACCTGCCGGAAACGATGAGCCAGCAGATCATTTCAGTCATGGAGATCCTGCACCGCGATTCTTTAGCCATGGCGGACGAATGAAGGGCAGACTGGGCAGCGATTGCTCCGGGGTTATGGCTCGCCTGTTGCCGCTACTGCTGCTGATCCTCAGCTTGCTGCTGCCAGCGACGCCGTCGTTGGCCGTGGCTCCGGTGGACTTTCCAGCCTCCCCACCAGAGGGCCATGTTCTGGATTCGGCCGAGGTGCTCAGCCGCGCCTCCACCGGTGAATTGGGTTCCCGCTTGGCCAGCCTGGAAAGCGATCACATCAACGCCAACTTGGTCACGGTCAAGCGACTCGACTACAACGTTGATCTCGATTCGTTTGCTGCAGAACTGCTCAGCCGGTGGCACGGATCTGCTGACGACAGTGATCTGTTAATCGCGATTGATTCAGGGGCCAACGCAGCCAGCATTGCCGCCGATGCCACCTTGTTGCAGCGCCTTCCCAATGCATTGCTGGACAGCACAGCCGAAGAAACGATGTCAGTGGCTCTGCGTGATGGCGGCCGTTACCGCCAGGCCACCATTGATGGCCTGTCCCGCTTGGAAACAGTGCTGGCCGGTCAAGAAGATCCCGGTCCTCCTGAGCTGATTGAGCAAGTGGCAGTGGTCAGCAACGTTCCAACCAAAGAGGAGACCGAGGAGAGCAACGCGTTGATTTGGGTTGCGGTCCTGCTGGTCTTGGGAACGCTTGTGCCGATGGCCACTTGGTGGGTGTTCTCTCGCTGAACCTCGGCATCATGTGCCCACGCCCAGTTCGACGGCATGGGATTGAACAATTGGCTTGGCACCTTCGCCAAGGCCGAAGGACTGGATCTGAGTAGTGATTTGGAGCAGGCCTACGAGGCCGCTCTGATGATCCAGGGGTTAGAGCTCGAATATTTCAACGATCGTCCGGTTCGCACCGATGTGAATTTGGGGTTGCCCCAGGCCACCCAAGCTCAGATTTTTCGTCGCTTTCGTTCGGCACTCGAGATATGCCGGGCCCTGCTGACATCGATTGAGCGCCAACGCGCCCAGCTCGATAGCCAAGAGCTGCGGCAGCTCCAACTGATTGAGTCGGTGGTTCGCCGCTACCGCAGCAAAGACGGTCAAACGCTGTTTCAACGGCCCGACCCACTACCGCGAAGCCTGTTGGGTGTCTTCGACCGGGTTCGTAATCAGTTGGACCCCGAAGCGGAAGCCAACGTGGTCGCTGGTTTCAGGCGCCGGCGCGATTCCACCTTGGTGTCACTGCGGATCTTGTTGCTGATGATCCTGGTGCCACTGCTGTTGCAGCAAATTTCACGCACCTATGTGATCTCCCCATTGGTGGATCGCATAGCCCCTGATGTGCCCTTCCTCAGCTACACCAAGCCGCGGCTGCAGCAATCGGCTGTGGCCAGCCTGCGGGAATACAAGGCTGAAATTGAATTTGCGGCCCTGCTCGAAGGCGAAGACAGCCCGTCTGTCGAAGAGCTTCGTCAAAAGTTGAGCCTCAAGGCCGCCGAGCTCAAAGATGAGGCGGATTCCGAGAGCACCACCGCGATCAAAAATGTGCTCGCCGATGTGGAGGCCACCATCGGGTTTGTGTTGGTGTGCCTATTTGGCCGCGATGAAATCCGTGTACTTCGCGGCTTTTTTGACGAGGTGGTCTACGGCCTCAGCGACAACGCCAAGGCGTTTGTGATCATCCTGTTCACCGACATTTTCGTGGGATTCCACAGTCCAGAAGGCTGGACAGTGTTGCTGCAAGGAATCTCATCCCATCTAGGGATTCCAGCGGAAGAGCAGTTCATTGATCTGTTTATCGCCACCTTCCCTGTGATCCTGGCGACGATCTTCAAGTACTGGATCTTCCGCTACCTCAACCGCGTGTCGCCGTCCTCGGTGACAACGCTGCGCGGCATGAATGGTGGTGGCTAATCACCTGCTGATCACCGGTCCATCCCGTGGCGGCAAAAGTGAATGGGCTGAACAGCGCATCGGTGAGCTGGCAGCTTCAGCAGGAATCACTTACCTCGCCACCGGACCAACCCTTCCCGATGATGCTGCTTGGCAACGGCGACTCAACCGCCACCGGCATCGTCGGCCCGAGCACTGGCGTTTGTTGGAAGCCTCATCCCTCTCATCAGTGAGCCAGCTCTTGATGGAGGGCAGCGTTTGCCATGACGACCTCGTTTTATTGGACTCCCTTGGTGGGCTTGTGGCCTCAGGATTGGAGCTCGATGAGGAGTGCTGGTTGGAGTTGCAGGCCACCTTTGTGATGGCTTTAGCCAACCGACCCACCCCTGTGGTTCTGGTGGCTGAGGAGGTGGGCTGGGGTGTTGTGCCTCCAACCGCCATCGGAGGCCGTTTTCGAGACCGCAATGGCAGCTTCACCAGGATGTGTGAGCAGCACTGTGCAGAAAGCTGGTTGGTGACAGCCGGGCGGGCCTTGCCCTTGCATCAACTGGCGCACCGTTTAACACCTCCCCCAGCCTGACTCGATGCCACAGATCGTTCTTGTGGAGCCCGAGATTCCCCCCAATACGGGCAACATCGCCCGCACCTGCGCCGCCACCGAGACCCCACTGCACTTAGTCGAACCCCTGGGTTTCGAGATCAATGACCGGCAGTTGAAACGAGCTGGATTGGACTATTGGCCCCACGTCCCCCTTGTGCAACACAGGAGCTGGACCGATTTCCGCTTGCACCAGCAACACCATGGCGGCCGTCTGCTTGGTTTTAGCCGCCATGCCAAGCGCTCGTACCTCGAGCTCGAATACCAAGCAAATGATTGGTTGATTTTCGGATGCGAAACCCGCGGATTAGCTGCTGAGGTGCAGGCAAATTGCGATGACCTACTTCTTATTCCGATGTCGTGTGCAGCGGTTCGGAGCCTGAATTTGTCAGTGGCTGCAGCGGTTGTGCTGTTTGAAACTCGTCGTCAGTTAATAACTGGTTAATGGATCTGTTTTTCTAATGACCGGTGGATTTCATTCCACCACAGGCTTGCTCAATTACTTACGACTAGGTAATTTACGCGCGATCCCGCTGTAAAGGCTTTCTTCGGGATTGGTTCTTCGACCATTTTTGCGTGAAGCCAAGCACTCTCTTCGTACTGGGCACCTGCAGCTCCCCCGTGGTGTTGGCCATGGCTGCTGGTTTCCCTGGCCGAAGCGATGACCTTGTCATTCCAGATCTGCCACCGCTTGTGGCAGCAGCTCCTTCTTCCATCTCCACGATTTGGGTCAAGACCCTTGAGCGCGTGAGTGTGATGGATCTTGCTGAGCAAGTTGAGATGGAGCCCATGCGCTTGGCCCAACTCAATGGTCTCAGCGCCCTCGACAGCTTTGAGGCACAGCAATGGGTAGCTCTGCCCGATTCGATTGAATCGTCCCTGTTTTTGGTGGCCTCCTTAGACACCAATTCAGCCCAAGACTCGAAACCCGATTCCTTCGCTGACGACAACCTGGCCGCCAAGATGAAGCGGCTTGGCAAGCTCGTTAGCCAATCCACCCTGCCACCGGTCCATGCTCGCCAGACCTTGGCGATCGTGCCTGGCATGAGTGGCGGCCTGAGCTGGCCTGATCTCCCGGATTTCGGTCAGCTGCGCCGCCCACAGCTCTCGGGCTATCTCTGGCCAGCGAAAGGCACTCTCACTTCCGGCTATGGCTGGCGCTGGGGTCGTATGCACCGCGGCATCGATGTCGCCAACAGCGTTGGAACTCCCATCATCGCGGCAGCCGACGGCAAGGTTGTCTTCTCTGGCTGGAGCTCAGGCGGCTATGGCTACCTGGTTGAGCTGGCCCACTCCGATGGCAGCAAGACCCGCTATGCCCATAACAGCGCTTTGCTGGTCAAGAAGGGGCAAAACGTCCGTCAGGGCACTGCCATTGCCCGCATGGGAAGCACCGGCAGGAGCACGGGTCCTCACCTTCATTTCGAGATCATCAAACCCGGTCTTGGAGCCGTGAACCCCGTTCGTCACCTGACTCGTCAGGGCTGACGATCCCGTACACTCATTCGCTCAAGGCTCGGTAGCTCAGCTGGTTAGAGCACAGCATTCATAACGCTGGGGTCGGGAGTTCAAGTCTCCCCCGAGCCATTGCCTTGATCAC
>JAAXIH010000040.1:1359-6466 GCA_012270465.1 Synechococcus sp. | reverse complement strand
GCTCAACGGCTCCACCAATGGTGGTGATAGGAGGGGTCGCTACTGCCAGCCTGCAACTGGCGGGTGGTTTCAATCACGATGGCCGCCAACGAGCTGGAGATGATCAACATCCCGTAGAAGCCGCGGATGCGCATGTCGTGAATGTCAGCCGGGGTGTGGCTGATGATCACCTGAAAGAAAAAGACCAAGCAGAGGCCGACCAGAAAGCCGATCCCCAGGGCAACAACAACCCGGGCACCGCTAAAGCTTGAGCGTTTCGGGCTTGGCATCAATCAAGCCGCTCCAGCGCTCGGGCCAGCCTTGCCCACCAGGTTTTTCATCACGACGTAGAACACCGGCACCACCAAGGTGGAGAGCACGGTGGCTACCGACAAACCGCCGAAGACCACCAAGCCCAAAGAGGCCTGGCTTTGTGCGCCAGCTCCACTGGCCAGCATCAGCGGCAAGAAACCAAACAGCGAGGAAATCGCCGTCATCAAAATCGGACGAAGCCTTGATTTGGCGGCATCGGTGGCAGCCTCCAGAGCGGATCGGCCCTCACCCATGCGTTGATTAGCCAAATCCACAATCAAGATGCCATTACCGGCTGCCAAGCCAATCAACATCACCAAGCCAACCTGGGCGTAGATGTTGAGCACTTGGCCAGCACCAGAGAGGAACACCAAAGCGCCCAACATGGCGGTGGGCACCGTCATCAAGATGATCAGCGGATCGGTGTAGCTCTCGTATTGGGCGGAGAGCACCAGGTACACCACCAAAATGCCCATGCCAAAGATCACAACAGCCAATGCACCGGCTTTGACTTCTTCCCTGGAGATGCCGGTCCAGTCAAAGCCGAGGCCCTGGAAATTCTGGGCAGCAAACACCTCTTGAATGCCGGTGATGGCCTGACCAGAGCTCTTGCCTGGAGCTGGGGAGCCCTCGATCTTGATCGAGCGGAACAGGTTGAAGCGGTTGATGATGCTGGGGCCAATCGTCTGCTTCACCGAGAAGAATTCCGAGAGGGGAATCTGCTCACCAGAGGCGTTTTTGACGTAAATCGAACCCAGTTGGTCTTGGGTGGAACGGCTATCGGCAGCGGCTTGGACATACACGCGGCGCACCTTGCCTTCTTGGAAGGTGTCGTTCACGTAGCTGGAGCCGAAGTAGATGCTGAAGGTCTGCATCGCCTGGCCGAAATCAACACCCAAGGCCATCATCCGGTCGCGATCCACATCGATGGTCAGTTGCGGTGAATCAGGGATGAACTGGGTGAACACCTTGGCGAAGGTGGGATCACTATTGGCGGCCTGAATGATCTGTCCAGCTGAGGCGGCAAATTCACTCATCGAATAGGAGCCGCCGCTCTGATCGAGCAGCTGGAACTCAAAGCCAGCACTGGCGCCATAGCCAGGAATGGCAGGAGGCTCCACCACAAACACCCTGGCCTCATCAATTTGAGCCGCCATCTTTTGGTTGAGGCGCTGGGTGATGGCCGCCATCGTTTGATCTTTCTGGGGCCTTTCATCCCAGTTCTTCACACCAAAGAAGAACAGGCCTCGGTTGGGGCCATAACCATCGAGGCTGGCACCGCTGAAGATGCCCGCCGCAGCCACATCAGGCTCGGTGCGCAGGATCGAAGCGATCTTTTTATTCACCTTGTTGGTGACGTCGTTGGAAGTGCCCTCAGGCGCCATCACAAAGCCAATCCCGAAGCCCTGATCTTCTGTGGGCACAAAGCCAGCGGGTACAGCGCTAAAGGCAAAACCGGTGAGCAGAATCCCCGCCCCCAAGGCGCCCATGATCACGCGGCGGTGCGACAGCACCCAATCGAGCAACCAGGCATAGAAGCTCTCAAAACGGGCGTAGTAGATGTTGAACGTGCTGAAGATCACAGGCACGAAATAGCCCAGGGCGCAGCCCAAACCGGTGAAGAAGATCACTGGGATGGGATTCCAAACGCCGGCGATCAGCAGACCCACAACTGCGCCGCCAATGGCAAAAGGCAAACGCAAAGGGCGTCCACTGGTTTTGGAGAGCGCAAAGCCGATGATGGCGGCCACACCAGCAGGGATCAGCGCCATCGCAGCACCATCACCCACAAACAGCAGGCCGTAGATGAAACCAATCAGCGTGGCGGCAATGGTGTAGGTGCGGCGGTTGGGCTCTTTGTATTCACTGCTCAGCAGCAAGGCCGAGAGCATCGGCGAAAACGTCAGCGCGTTGAACGTCGAGATCGCGATCGAGAAGATGATCGTGGCCGCGAACTGCTTGTAAATGGTTCCTGTGGCGCCTGGGAAGAAGAGCACAGGCAGGAACACGCACATCTTCACCAGCGATGTGGCGATCACCGCGGAGAAGAGTTCGTCCATGGTGGATTTGGCCGCCTCAACCGCGGTTAAGCCCGTCTCTTTTTTGGAGGAGGTGTCTTCAATCACCGTGATGGCGTCATCCACCACCAAACCGGTGGCGAGCACCAAGCCAAACAGCGTCAGCTGATTGAGCGAAAAGCCAAAGCCGAGCACGAAGGCGAAGGTGCCCACCAAGGCCACCGGGATCGCGATGCCCGGCACCAAGGTGGCTTTCCAGTTCTGCAGAAACAGAAACAGGATCAACACCACCAAGACCACCGCATCGCGCAGGGAGCCCACCACACCCTCAATCGAGGCAGTGATGAATTCGGTGGAATCAAAGACCTGCTCGATCTTCATGCCAACCGGCATCTTCTCCTTGAACTCCTCGATGACCTGCTTCACGCCATCGGAGACCACCAAGGCGTTGCTGCCGCCCAGCTGACTGATGGCCATCGACACCGTGGGGTTGCCCTCCAGGTTCACGGCGGAGATTTCGTAGCTGTTGCCGCCCAGCTCCACTTCGCCCACATCGCGAAGCCGGATCAGGCCACCGTCTTTGGTGGTTTTGATCACCAGATCGCGGAACTCGTCTTCGCTGGTCAGGCGTCCCTGCAGCTGGATGGTGAAGGTGAACTGCTGATCGTCGGGGGCGGGAGCACCGCCGACCTTGCCGGAGGGCACCAAGCGGTTTTGGCTGCGGATGGCATTCACCACATCGCTGGAGGTGAGCTCCATGGCCGCCAGCTTGTTGGGATCAAGCCAAATGCGAATCGCAAGTTCGCGGTTGCCGTAGTAGGTAACGCTGCCAACACCGGTGACCCGCTTGATGCTGTCGGTGAGGTTTTGATCGAGATAGCCGCTAATCGTCTCGACGCTGTAGTCGATCTTGCTGGGGTCTTCGTTGGTGAAGTTGTAAACAAGCAGCGTGGAGGTTGAGGCCTTATCCACCACCACACCCGACTGCTTCACCTCAGATGGCAAACGGGGTTCAGCCAGTGACACCCGGTTTTGCACGTTGACCTGGTTGATGTCGCCGTCGGTGCCGCTGTTGAACATCACCGTGATCAGCGCGGTGCCGTCGGAGGAGCTCGATGAACTGATGTAGTCCATGTTCTCCACCCCGTTGATCTGCTGCTCGAGCACCGAGGTGACGCCCTGCTCAACGCTGACGGCATCCGCACCGACGTAGTTGGCGCTCACCCGCACCGTGGGCGGGGCTATGTCCGGCAGCATCTCGACCGGAAGGATCGGGATCGCAATCAACCCGGCGATCACGATCAACAGTGAGCAGACCGAGGTGAGGACAGGTCTGGTGATGAAGTTATTGGAGAGCGACATCGTTCAGATCACTGGGCCGGCTTGGGCTGGGCGGGTTTGATCTGAACCGGCATGCCGTGCTTGAGGTTCATCAAGTTGGAGGTGATCACCATCTCCCCGGGTTGAACTCCCTCCAGCACCGGGTAGAGGTTGTTTTGCACAGGCCCCACCTTCACCGGTGTCTGCAGGGCGAACTTGGTGCCCTCGGGCAGGTCCTTGAGCTTCTCGAGCGGCGCCTGGCCTGGCTGCTGCTCCAGCTGCTGGAAGCTGCCAACGCGAAACACAAAGTTCTGGCCCGATGCGGTGGCCACCGCGGTGAAGGGCACGGCATCAAGCTTTTTGCTGCCCAGTTGAACGCTGGTGAGTAGCCGTTGGCCGGTTCGCAGGCTGCCGTTGGGATTCTCAAAGATGGCTTTGACGAGCAACCCCTGGGTTCCGGATTGGACGGCTGGGTCGATGGAGCTGACCGTGCTGGTGGCGATCGGCTCGCTCACCCCTGGCTTCATCAACTTGACCGTTTGACCGACTTCAACGCGATCACCGAACTTGGCCGGGATATCAATGCGCGCCTTGAGGGTGTTGTTTTTCACCAGCAGGGTGAAGACATCACCCTGGCGGAGCACATCGCCCAATTTGACCTTCACATCAGCAACGGTTCCCGCCATCGGCGAGGTGAGGTTGCTGTAGCCAACGGTGGCCTGCTGAGCAATCGCCCGCTCTCTTGAAGAGATGTAGGCCTGACGGCGCTGATCGCGCTGCATCTCAGAGACAGCGCCTTGGGAGGCGAGATATTCATACCGCTGGTAATTGAGCTTGTCGGTCTCCGCTTTGGCCACCTCACTGCGCAGCCGGGCATTTTCCTGTTCCTGATCCAGCACCAACAGCAGCTGGCCAGCCTCAACCAAATCGCCCTGGGCAATCTTCAGCTCATCGATGCGGCCACCGGCCTGGGCCGCCAAAGCAACCAGATCCTTTGCCTCAAGCGTGCTAACGGTCTGAATATCTTCAGTGAACTCAACCTTTTTGACAGCAGCTTCTTGAACAGGAAGCGCCTGAAACGAGGAGCCTCCGCACCCGGCCAAAAGGACGCTGGTCCCGGCAAGGACCATCACGCTGGAGAAAAGACGCACCCCAATAGCCGTTGTTGAGCGAATTATGCGGAGTTTGTCGCCGTTCAGCAGCAGATAGAAACCAAATCTGCGGGTTCGCACTGACGGACTGATTTCGAGCCATAACCTTGAAGGGTCAACCAATAGATCGATGCCCGAGCTGAGTGCGCACAGCCTCGAAGTCACCGAGACCTTGATCAGTGGCGCCCGCTTCCTAGTAATCCTGGTGGCAGCGCGACTCCTCGCCGAGACGATGGTGCGCTTCAAGCTGCCCACGATCCTGGGGGAATTAATCGCAGGTCTGATCGTTGGCATCTCCGGTTTTCACCTGGTGGTGCCACCGGAAAC
>JAAXIH010000040.1:0-1259 GCA_012270465.1 Synechococcus sp. | reverse complement strand
TGATCGAAAACCTCAAAGCCACCGGTGAAATCGTGGTGGCCTCGTTTGTGGTGTTGGTTGTGTGCGCCTTCACCGCCACCGCCATTGGCCTGGAGGCAGCCCTGGGCGCCTTTGCTGCCGGCCTGATCCTCAGCAAGTCGAAACACCGCCACGACATTGAGCAACAGGTGAAACCCGTGGTGGCCCTGTTCGCCACGATCTTCTTTGTGCTGATCGGCACGAAGATGGACCTGAGCGTGGTGAATCCCTTTGATCCCGCCAACCGGGAGGGATTGATCATTGCCGCCTTCTTATTGGTGGTAGCGATCGCCGGCAAGGTGGCCGCCGGATGGCTCTATGCCTCCAAAGAACCCACCAATCGTCTGGTGGTGGGCTTGGGGATGATGCCTCGCGGTGAAGTGGGCTTGATCTTCCTGGGCTTGGGCAGCCAAGCCAAGCTGCTCAGCCCATCACTGGAAGCGGCGATTCTGTTGATGGTGATCGGCACCACATTCCTGGCCCCGCTGCTGTTGCGCTTCGTTCTGGGACACAAAGAAGAGGCAGCTGAAGCCGCTTAAGCAACGCCATGCAGCCAGTGGTGATCCTCGGTGGTTTTCTGATCACCGATGAGGCCTACGGGCCAATGGCTGAGTGGTTAAGCGCGCAAGGCGGCATCGACGTGAGCGTGGTGCATGCCAGCCGTCTGGATTGGTTACTCACTAGCTCAGCGTGGGGCTGGCAGCGCCTGCTCAAACGCGTTGATCACTGCGTGCGGCAAGCCCGTGATCGCTGCGCTGGGGCGCCGGTCACCCTGATCGGACACAGCTCTGGCGGTGTGATGCTGAGGCTCTATCTCGCGGAGCATGGCCTTGAAGGCGCCAGCCTCAACGGGCAAAAGCTCTGCAATCGCCTGATCAGCCTGGGAAGCCCCCATCAGGCCAAACGCGCCACCCGGCTGCGGGCGCTGGTGGACCGGCTGCACCCAGGCTGCGCTTTTGCCCCGGAAGTGGACTACGTCTCTGTGGCTGGCCGCTTGGAGCTGAGCAGTGCGCAAGCCAGCGACTTTGCCCGCCGCAGCGCTGCCAACTCCTACCGGCAAATCGGCGCCCAGCCAGAGGACCCCGGCGATGGCTTGGTGCCGGTGAACTCGGCCTGGCTCAAGGATTCAAGGCTGATCGAGCTGGAGGCCACTGCCCATGGGGGCTTATTCGGCCAGCCTTGGTATGGCTCGATTGAGCGCGTTAGCCAGTGGTGGCCGCAAGCCAACAGATAGCCAGCGT